>NZ_JBEPOT010000007.1:0-403412 GCF_040546905.1 Bradyrhizobium sp. S3.3.6
GGCGAGCTTCGATTTCTCGGATTCGCGCTGCACACCCCGATCAACATCTTCCTCCTGCTTCCGATGAAAGCCTACGCGCTCTGTACCTTGAGCAACAGTGACTGGCTCTCGCGCAGACCACCAGATTTGCCCGATGAAAATGGAAGGCATGGCAATTTTTTATACGCAGCCCCCAAAACCGATAAACCGAAGGAGATTGTTTGCACGTCGCGCATTCAGCACCTTGAACACCGCATTGCTCTCCAATTGGAGGTCGTGGCTCAACTGATCTGCCAGGACAAGTTCGCGCTCGGGGCGGTCAAGCTGCTCGACGAACTCACAAGCGAACTGATCGCAGCAAAACTGGAACTCGGCGCAATAGGCGAGGCGAGCGCCAGTAGGCGAACAGTCCCAGCGGAAAATTACGGTGACCTCTTCTATCCAGAAGACCTCCGCATCCTAGCCAAACTTTTCGACGAGGCAGTCGCAGCTTTACCGCCAGATCGCCGTACTATCGCCAATCGCACGCAAATCGCAAAACTTGTTCTAGCTCGGGGATCGACACATGAAGTCAGGTCCGAGCCAAATCATGGCGCCTGCGTTCTTGGCGATTTGATCGATCACACGTTCAACTCTTCCTCCTCTAATCAAATCGAGGTTCCACCTAGCACCTGGCGGAATTCTGCATAAGGCGCAGGTTACGTCACTCGAACGGGTATTAAAAAGACGTCGCCCTAGTTTTGATAACCGGCGGTCCCTTCGAGATCGCCGAGTGATGTGTATACAGGCAGCCTCCTTTTCCTAACAGATTCGTCTCGTCAGCAGGCAGGCCGCGGGACAGGTGGCAGGACCACCTGTTCGGCATCCTCAAGTCAACAACCCTGTAACTCAGGCCCTCGGTCTCAGAGGATAAGTGCGGTACGCCTTGCACCGCAATGCGACCGCCTACCGGCCGCCCCGACGCAAATAGTCCAGGTGTCCTAACAGCACACCGACTGCGCAGTGAGATCACTAGCCTCGTCCACGTTTCAGCTGCCGCCGAACGTCTTCTCCGTTTTCCCCAGGGCGGGTGGGGCAATGCTGCCGAGAGAAGCGCGCCACTCTGACCAAACCACAGGTACCAGCCCATAACAAATGTCGTTTCCTACAACGATCACGGCGTGGGCTGTTTCGCGCATCTGCAGACTATGCCTGGCTCGCGCACACTGCCGCAGGCCACCTCGAGTTAGAATACATTTTGGCTGGGAGTAGCCGAAGGGACTTGAATCGGACGTAGCGTCACGTTGTAGGAACGAGGCATCCGCCGCCTCGCGCCGACCAACTAGTCAACCACTGATGGCGGGAGTGTGACGTAACACATCAAAGCAATCCTCGGGTTCAGACATCGAGATGACAACAGCACTCCTTTTTCTCACTATAATCTTCTTCGGCGGCTTTGGATTAGGCTACGCCGTGCGCAGTTGGCGTTCTCGCAAACGACGTGAGCGCGCCCGGCTCTATGGTGCTCTCTTTCATTCCGGCACATCTGCTCCGCCGCCGCTCCACGTTCCCGCACGCCGTAGTTCCTAACGCTGTATTCGGCCTCGCTCAAACAAGGAAATTGTCGATGGGCCACGCGAGGGCGCACGCCAACCGGCGGCAACTCGTCGAGCACAGATTCGCAAGGCAGAGTGGCCTCCAGCGAATGTTCGCGCGGAATCAGTCCCAACAGCACGGTGTAACGTCTGATCGCCGATTTGACCCGAGACACTGGGCGGTGAAGACTGCGAGTCGGCCCTTCGCGGATCATCGGGTCGGCGGCGGTGGATTCGCAGCCGGCCCTCGGCCAGACAACGTACATCTGTGTGATCTTAGCATGTGCGAAGCTAATGCCGGACCGAATTCCGATCAGCGCCGGCGCGAACCGCGGAGATATGTCTGGCACGCGAGCTAGCGCTTGAACTGAATGCAACGGCAAGCACGATTTGGGCAGCGCCGACAAGGACATTTCACTCTCCTCCGGCATCAACAGCACTTCGATGCCGTCGCGATCTGCATGGGCGAAAAGAGAGATCCAGAGCCTTCGCACGAGTTCGAATTTCATCTCGCGTCAGGATCAACGCGGAGTTGACCTTGACCAATGCTTCCTGGCCAAGTTCGATTCGCTGAACTAGCCTACCTAAACGGAGAGGTTTCGAAGGTGAGGCTTTCTTCGTAGAACTCGATCCGCGAGAGTCAGTACAGCGGATGCATCATGAAGCCCGACGATCGCCTCGCCGAAGTCCTTGAGAATAGCGCGTGTTTTGATGACGAGGCATGGGAGGTATGGGCACAGTGCCTCTCACCCACTGAGCGGCTGGCGTATATTCGCAAGCATCGCTCGCACTTCCGGTTCGCTGATTATGATGATGTGATAGCTGTTGTACGGGGCCGGCGCTTCATCGGTTGCTCATCGCAGCTCCTTCGATGGCGTCACAGGACAAGAGCAACGACGTTGCAAAGCGCTTTGCTCTTCTCGGTTGCGGTGTGGCTGGGGATCATCTGGCTTGCGGTGCGCTTAATCCGCTGAGTCGTCAACGCGTAAGCTACCTGTGTGCGCACGCGACCGAGCATTGCGACGCGGTTGGAGATGATCTGCAATGCCGCAAACTGACGCAGCGTTCGGTTCGACGATTGCTTTAGGCGCGCATGTTGCGGTGCAGTTACAGCAATTCGCGCGGACGTTGTTAAGACGCACGAGGCTCGGGGCACTGAAGAGATGAGAGTAGAAATGAAGAAGTTGTTGCTTGCGACTGTGAGCATTGTGGCGCTTGGCGCGGTGGCGCGCGCATTCGGCGCGGATCTCGCTGCGCAGCCCGTCCAGCCTCTCTACACGGAAGCTCCGCAGCCTGTCGCGGCTGCAATCTACGACTGGAGTGGCTACTATCTCGGCGTGGACGCTGGCTTGGGCTCAAGCTCGAATTGTTGGGATTTCGAAGGCGGCACACCTGAGGGCTGTCATGATGCGACCGGCGTGACGGTTGGTGGCCAGATCGGCTATCGATGGCAGGCGGGCCAGATCGTGCTGGGTATTGAAGGCCAGGGGAACTGGGCTGATTTGGCCGGGTCCAATCACAGCATCGCGTTTGCCGATATCAACCAGACCAAGATTGATGCGTTCGGTCTCATGACGGGGCAGATTGGCTATGCCTTCGACAACGTACTGCTTTACGCCAAAGGCGGCGCCGCAGTCACGAGCAACACCTATCAGATCAGCTCGACCCTCACGGGCGCGCAGCTTGGGAACAGCGAACACGTTCTTTGGGGCGGCGCTTTGGGAGCCGGCATCGAGTACGGTTTCGCACCGAACTGGTCGGTTGGCTTCGAGTACAATCACCTATTCATGCAGCCAGCCACTTTGAACTTCACCGCGCCCGCTGCTCGGACCGATCGCATCCGCCAGGATTTCGAACTTATAACTGCACGGCTCAACTATAAGTTCGGTGGTCCGATCCTTCTGAAATATTGATCAGTCGTTCAAGCGGCAGATCGAAAGCCCCGGCCTATGGGCCGGGGTGTTTTGACCTGTTGATCTGCTGTAGAGGAGCCATACACGATCTTATGCTTTCCGGGAGGCCGCGCTTAAGCAAAACCGTTCTCTTGGCTATGGTCTGTCGTCGCAATCCGAGGTCCAGAAAAGCTCAGATACGCGACGATGTCACAAACCGAGACGAACCGGGCAGATGAGAGCCGTATTTGTGAAGCTGCTGCTCGAGTTGGCGCCCTGGCGCTGAATGGGAGGCAAGCTACGAGCCGAGATGACGCATCCGCCCAAGCCCCTGTCGTCCAGCAGCGACGGCGTCCCGCCACCATTGCGCCATCCACCTTTTCGACGCATCTGGCTTGCGAGTTGCTCACAAATCTCGGCATCCTGATGCAGGGGGCGTCGGCACAGCCTGGGCGATGACGCAGGTGACGTCTTCGGCGGACCAGCTTGCGCTTGTGCAGAGCGCGTTCCTGCTGCCCATCATGCTGATTGCGATACCTGCCGGGGCAATTGCCGACATGCATGACCGTCGTATTGTGGTGCGAGTTGCGCATTTGATCGAGCTTTGCGGCGCGACCGCGCTGGCCGTCCTTGACTGGCTGGGTCTCACTACGTGCGGATTCCGACGAAGCCGGCCATGCATTCCAATTCGAAGCCGGCCGGGTATTCCGATCTGAAGCCGGCCACCCGTGGCGTCGTTCGCATGGGTCAATTTCATGATGTCGTTGAGGGCTGGGAAGGTCAAGAGACCGGTTGATCTTGAGCGGTTTGCTTCTGCTTTCTGAGGCTCTCTCCTTTGAGTTCGATGCGGTAGGCATTGTGGACGAGGCGATCGAGGATCGCGTCGGCGATGGTGGGGTTTCCGATGATTTCGTACCAGCGATCGACGGGCAGCTGGCTGGTGACGATAATCGAGCGGGATTCGTATCGATCCTCGACGATTTCGAGCCAATCACGGCGTTGGTCGGCGTCGAGAGGTTCTGGTCCCCAGTCGTCCAGGATCAGCAGATCGAGTCGTGCGATAGCGCGCAGCATCTTGGTGTAACGGCCATCGGCGCGGCCGAGTGCGAGCGCGGCGAAGAGACGCGGTACACGATGGTAGGCAACGGAGAAGTCGTCTCGGCAAGCCTTGTTGCCAAGGGCGCAAGCGAGCCAGCTCTTGCCGACGCCGCACGGCCCGGTAACAAGGAGATTATGTCGTGCCCGGATCCAGTCGCCGGCGGCGAGTTTTAGAAAGAGCGTGCGGTCGAGGCCGCGGATAGCGCGGTAATCGACATCCTCGACGCAGGCGGCATGGCGCAGCTTTGCGGCTCGAGCTCTGGTTTCGAACCGCTTTTGCTGGCGCAGCGTTTTCTCATGTTCCAGGAGCAACGCCAGCCATTCAGCGTGTTCGAGGCTGCGCGCTTCGGACTGGGCATCGAGGTCCTTGAAGCCTTTGGCCATACCGTGGAGACCGAGGCTATGCAGCAGGTCGAGGGTGGGATGGGTGAGCATGCTGGGTAATCCTTTCAATGGAAGTAACCGGGGCCGCGCAGATTGGGATGTTCGATGATCGCGTCCTCGGTGTCGTGAGAACCGCGTTCGAGCTTGTTGGCGATGATGGAGGCGATGCTCTTGTAGGTCAGCGCGCGGACCGCGACCGCGCGGGCCGCGATCAGCTCGGCGCGTTCGGGATCAATATCCTTGAACAGCCGAAGCACGCCGAGACAGGTCCGGAATCCCTGTTCGGGATGAGGCCGATTGGCCAGAATGGCGAGGACGAGGCCCTCAGTGTTGGGCCCGATTGACCGCCCCCAGCGCCGGAATCGATCGGGAGTCCACTCGGCGTAACGCCGATGCGCACTGGGCATGTGATCGGGATCAGTGCCGTGCCGGCGGCCGCCATAACGGCGCTGGTGAGCAGCAACACGCAAACCCCGATGGAACAACTCGATGGTCCGGGTGGTGGCGCGAACGTCGACCTGCTCCCGGATCAGGCCGTGTGGAACTGAGTAGAAGAAGCCGTCGACCTCGACGTGATAATCGAGCGAGACGCGCGCCAAGAGCCATTCCGCGAACTGATAGTCGGCATCCGGCAACGGCGCCAGGACAGGCCTCTCGACGGTCTCGAACAATTGTCGGCGGCTGACGCCAATCCGGCGCATGACGTGCGCGTTGATGCGCTCCAGCGCGGCGGCGATTGCCGCGTTCGCCTCGGTCAGGGAGAAGAAGGTCTGCCGGCGAAGTCGCCCGAGGATATAGGTCTGGGCAAAACGCACTCCAGCCTCCACTTTTGCCTTATCCCGGGGCTTTCTTGGCCGTGCCGGAAGGATGCCCACGCCGTAATGGGACGCCATCATCCCGTAGCTGCGATTGATTTCAGGGTCGTAGAATGAGGCCCGGTGCACGCCCGACTTCAGATTGTCAGGGACGACAAGCCGCGGCACCCCGCCAAAAAACCGGAACATGCGGACATGGGCCTCGATCCAGTCCGCCAGTGTCTGCGTCCAGCTCGCCTCGGCGTAGGTGTAATTGGAGGCGCCAAGCACGGCGACGAAGATCTCCGCTTCACGCACGACCCCGGTTGCACGATCGACGATCATGATCTTCTTGCCGGAGTAATCGACAAAGACCTTGTCGCCGGCCGGATGATCCTGCCGCATCGTCGGCGACAGCCGCCGCTCGAATTCCCGGAATAAATCGCAGAACCGGCTGTAGCCATATCCTTCCGGGTGGACCGCCCGGTACTCCTCCCACAGCACCATCAGATTGACGCCAGGCCGCTTCAGCTCACAGGCCAGCGAGGCCCAATCCGGCTCAGCTCGCCGGCGGAAGCCGCGCCTGACGCCGGCATGGGCAAACAGACGTTGTTCAAGAACGGCGTCAGTCAGATCGCCCGCCAAAGGCCACGCCAGCCCGGCAGTCGAGGCACGCTTGAGATTGTCCTGAATGGTGCTGCGCGCCACGCCGAGCGTGCGCCCGATCTCCCGGGCGCTCACCCCATCACGGGCAAGCCGCAGCATCTGTCGTATCTGTCGCATGGTCAGTTCTCTCTTGGCCGGCATCCGCTTCCCCCGTTGATCAACGAGGGACTTGATGCCTGAGGGACTGACCCAAACGAAAACGCCGACTTCCAAAACCCCGGCCGGCTTCAAATCGGAATGCCGGCCGGTTTCATTTCGGAATCGTGGCCGGCTTCAAATCGGAACGGTGGCCGGCTTCAAGTCGGAATACCCGGCCGGAATAAATCGGAATCCGCACACTACGTCAGTACCGCCGGCAGCGGCATGGCGTCCATGGAACCCGCTTGGTAAATTTCGGTGAGCGAGCAGGTGCCGTCGGAAGCTGTGCCCTGCGGCAGTCGCGTTAACGGCATCAGTTATAATATCGCACGAAGTGTTGGACCGGCTGTTGGCGGTATGCTCGTCGGGGCAGTGGCCCGCGTTCGCGCTTAATACGCTATCTGCTGATCATGCTCGCGCTTTTCCTTTAGAAACGCATCTCAGAGCCTTCCCTCTTTCGCCTGAAAAGCTCAGCCGCGCAATGGTTTCAGGCGTATAGCGCGACACCCGGATGGAAGCGCATTGCGTCGCGAGAAATGTTCCTGAATACTGAGTTGTTGCCTAACGTGATCGAAGCGGCTGCTTTGCTGGCTCAGCAAGCGCTCGATCAACGACCGAGCGCGACATCGGCGGGCTCGAAATGCCCACCCGTTGTGCGACCCGCTTCTTTCGCTCCCCTGGACGCCCCCCAGTATTGCCGCATGTAGCGATGTTCCCGATAGGATTCGCCTGGCAGTCTGTCGGAACTGGACACGGTCGTTCATCTTGAATCCGAGTTTCCCTGAACGGAGTTCTGCGTACTATGGCCCCGCGCGTAACTGTAAAGGCGTTTTGAGGATCTCCGTGGTCACGTGTGCGGTTGCCATGTATCCGGCGACCTCGGAGAGCGACAAGATCTCGTTCAACCAGCTCAACCGGGCCATCGGTTCATATACCTGAAGGTCGACGCGGACACTGGCGACGACGTACCCAACACGGACATCGTGAAGGGCTCCGAAATCCACAAGGATCAGTTCATCGAGGTCACCCATGAGGAGCTCGAGGATATCGCGTTGGAATCCAGGCGGACCATCGAGATCGGTTCAGTTCGACGACAGATCCGACATCGACCCGCGCTACTTGATACGGCTTCGGCGTCCTGTTGCGCCACCCGAGATGCGCAGCAAGCACAATATTTCGAAGATATCCAGGACGTCAAAGCAGCAAGCATATGCTCGATCTCGCCAAGCCCATCGTCGACCAGAAATCCGGATCCTTGGAGCCTGACAAGTTCGAGGATCAGTATGAAACCGCCCTGGTCGAGCTCATCGACCAGAAGCGGGCGGGCAAGCCGATCGTGCCGAAGGAGCGTCCGCGCGGCGAGAACGTCGTTGACCTGATGGACGCGCTGCGCAAGAGCATCGGCGGCGCGGCAGCTGAGACTAAGGCCGCGCAGAAGCCAACCAGAAGACGAAGACAGCGAAACCAGGACCGCAAAACAATTCGAAAGCAGTTAGGCGCTTGCTGCAAGACCTATGCAGCCACCGCGGCCGCCGCTTTGAAGGCCGATTGCCAAAGCGTGCCACACAGGGTTGAACTGCGGCTTTGCTGACCCGCAGCATTCCGTTGGCGACGGTATTGGCCGTCTGAGCTGCAGCAAAGTGATCGCGGGGCGGCGATTTGGTTGGGCGTTTGCTGGCCGGGTCGTGGGAGGCCGCGTCGCTCGCGAGCATCCCTGCCAGCCCGGCCGAGCTGAGCTCGCACGTCTACTTGAGCTGCGCGTGTAGTGAGTCATGGTCGAGTTCGCCTTCCCACCAGGATACAAACACCGCGGCAATACCGTTTCCGATAATGTTCGTAAGCGCGCGCACCTCGCTCATGAACTTGTCGATTGAGAATACGATCGCAATGCCCGGGACAAGCTCAGGACTGACCACCGTCAACGTTGCGGCCAGGGTAACGAAGCCAGCACCGGTAACACCGCTTGCTCCCTTCGAGGTGAGCATTGCCACAACCAGTATCGTGAGCTGCTGGCCAAAGCTGAGATCGACCCCGAGCGCCTGCGCGATGAACAACGTCGCCAACGTCATGTAAATGTTAGTCCCATCCAAATTGAAAGAGTATCCCGTCGGCACCACTAGGCCCACGACCGGCTTGGAACAGCCCAGCCGTTCGAGTTTTTCCATCAACTGCGGCAGCGCGCTTTCGGACGACGACGTTCCGAGCACGATCAGCAGCTCATCCTTGATGTAGACGATGAACTTTAGGATGGAAAAGCCGACCAAGCGCGCGATCAGGCCAAGCACAATGATCACGAAGAGCCCGGCTGTCACATAGAACAGGGCAACTAATCCGATGAGTTTACCGAGCGCGGAGGGTCCGAATTCACCGATGGTGTAGGCCATGGCGCCGAACGCTCCGATCGGCGCGGCCTTCATCACGATTCTAATGACACCAAACACCGCGTGCGCAGCATCGTCAACCAGACCGCGCATCCGGTCACCACGCTCGCCAAGCGCCATCAGCGAGAACCCGAATAGGATGGCAAACAGCAGCACCTGCAGCACGTCGCCTCGCGCCAGGGCGCCAACCACGCTATCAGGAATGATATTGAGGAGAAAATCGACCGCCTTCTGCCCTTCCGCCGTCTTGACATAGTTAGCTACCGCCGCGGCATCAGCCCTGGGAGCGAGCCCATGACCGGCCTGAACGAGATTGCCCATCACGAGACCCAGGACGAGCGCGAAGGTTGATACGATCTCGAAGTAAAGCAGTGCCTTGACGCCGACTCGGCCGACCTTTCGTGCATCCTGAACATGCGCAATTCCAGACACAACAGTGCAGAAGATGATCGGTGCGATCACCATCTTGATCAGCTTGATGAAACCGTCGCCAAGCGCTTTGACCCAGCTGCTCGTCCCCACAGCAGGCCACAACCAGCCAACGAGAATCCCAATCAGGATCGCGATGAGTACCTGGATGTAAAGAACTTTGTACCAGGGGCCAGATGGCCGGAACAGGGCGGCGGCTTTGACAGAGCGGCGCTGGCGGTGAGTGTACATCATGCTCGACTCGGCGCCGTGGTAACAAAGAGGGGTGACAATGAAGGTACCGCTTCGCTCAGTGTTCCTTCGGTGCGGGGCGCAGGGGACTCTGACCGCTCCAGATGGCCCCGTCCATTGCCGCGGATTCCCGAATCGGCTTGCCATCTAAGCGAAACGAGGTTCTGAATCGCTTCTGAGAGCAGCGATAGAATTTTGAGAAAGCGTCCTTGAGAGCTGGAGAGCATCAGCGTCACCACCCATTTCTATCTTTTTTGGTTGTTCGAAGATGCCATCCGGCAGCTTCTATGACGCCAACCTTAGCAGCCGGCGACCATTCTTCACTTCGGCAGGCACTCTCGCAGCTATCGCGCCGGAGCGCGACACGATGCCCACCACCTCAACAAATGCGCCATCGAGGCGATACATGGTCCGGACCACGTCGCCCAAAAGTCGACGATGTATACTTTCCCAGGCTCGCACTTTGTAACCGGCTGGCCACGTAGCCAGTCCTCAACTTTGATCAAGGGGGCCCGCGAACCGACGCTCAGCACATCCGCCGCACCGACTTGACTTGCGCTCTCAGTCAGACTGGTCATTGCTCAAACTCATTTCACCTGGCTGTTCCGAGAAAAATAGCAAGTCGCATGCCAGCCCGCGCTCATTGATATTACGCATATTTCGTATTATTCCTGTCGACCTCGCGACGCATGTCGCATATCCGACCAGTTATTTGGAGCTTCTCAGGCGATCAGCCGGCCGGACGTTCTTGACGCACCTGTAGACCGACGAGGCGGTAAGCCAGGCAGAGCAAGGCCGAGTTCACCACTCCACATCCCGATCGGTTTCCAGGATGACCAATCCGGCGCTCGGGATCACGACGTGAACTGACCTGCTTTGGTCCGTCGACTTGCGCTTGAGGGCGATATGAGATTTCCAGTTCAACTCTTTGAGCCAAGGGGCGATGAACCAGACCAGGGCGGCCAGCTGCAGCAGCACATTGATACTGAACGCCGTCTGATACGCGATTGAGGGGCAGTGTCCGTCATTGCTCGAGAATTAACCCCTCCCGTACTGGACCAGGAAAGCCCACCCGAAATGCAGAAGGTTGAGCACGCCGTTTGCGCGGGCGATCGATTCGGCCGGAAAGTAATCTCCGATGATCGCGTAGCTGAGGCGATTGCTGATCCCACCACCGCCACAATGATCCATGAGGTAGCGACAGGAAAGGTGGATGCAAGATCAGCGCGAGTTCGGCTGCAATGAACACAGCAGCTATGATCGCGCGCAACGTTTTCAATGTTCTTGCCAGGCCGGCGCAGCGAATCGGCGACCGCACCGAGCAGCAATGCGCCAATGCTTAGGGCTGTCGCCATGATGAGCAATTGTGTGGTAAGGCTTGTTCGATCCAACCCTTCCACATCGCTGAGACAAGACGCTACCGACAAGGACTGCAGGACCCTTGCGGATCCGATACCTTGAAGAATTCGGCGCAATTCTCCAGAGCCGCCCATCCGTATAGACGGTCTTCTGACCGACTGTCCCTCGAGCGGCTCTTTGTACTTGCCTTCTGCTCTAGAACCAAAAAATAGATTACAGCGGCCGCGGTGGCGCTGGATGCGGCAAGAAACTCGAATGGACCGCGCCAACCTATCCAGTTAAGCAATGCCTCGGCTGGTGCGGTTGCCGTCACTGCGCCCAATGCACCCAGCATAATCCATCTTCTTGTAGGCCTAATGGCCTCGGCTCCGATGATATCAGTAGTCAGGTCAACCCGCGACCTCGATCGTTCTTGACGGGAGGTGCCGGAGCGCTCGTCTGAGCTCAGCGAACTGGTGGAACAAGACAAACAGTGCAATCATTCCGGCGCCCAACTCAGCGATTGCCTGACTGGCCAGCAGTCCGTTGAAACCCGATACGACGGGAAATAACAGTACGGCCGGTATGAAGAGATAGCCTTGCCTCGCCAAGGAGACAACCGCACTGAGGCGTGCTCTCCCGAACGACTGAAGCATCGTCGTCACGAAACTCTGAACACCAAAAAGTCCAAAAAACAGATGAAAGACGATGCAGGTCGATACGGCGAGTTCTGTGACCTTATCGCTATCGCTGAACAGCCTGACCAAAGGCCGGGCAAAAACCACAACGGCTGCAGAATACGTAACGGAAAGAGCGACAGTCATCAAGAGCATGAACTTCGCAGTCTTCAGTATACGAGCAAAGTCACGTGCGCCCCAACCGAAACCCAGGACAGCTTGAGCGCCTATACAGAAGCCGGTGATAGGCAGTGCGCCGATCGTCAAGATGCGCGCAGCTATTCCCACGGCCGCGATGGACTCGTCTCCGAACGGCGCGGCAGCTCCGTACAAGAGCATAACGGCAATCGCAGATAAAACACTGGTCATGGTCGCCGGTGCCCCTACCAACGCGAGCTGTCTGATGCGACTTGCTCCCAACGAGATGTGAGATATCCTGACGAGGACTATCCCGCCAAGCTTCGTAAAATACGCGATGTAAAGGCAAATAGCGGCGATCTGAGATACCAGTGTCGCGAGGGCTGCGCCTCGCACACCGAAGTCCATCGAAAATATGAAGATCGGATCGAGTACGGCATTTAGGACGAATGCGGTAATCATCGTCCACATGCTGAATCGTGTGTTGCCTTCGGCTCTGACGATGAAGCCACTGACGATGTTTAGAAGCATCACAGTGTACCCGAACAAAAGTATCACCGCGTAGTCGAGCGCCACGGGCATGATGGTTGGAGTTGCCCCGAGCGTTGCGAAGATCACTCGTAGGCTTGGAAGCAGAGCGGCCGTAACGACGAGACCGATCGGAGCGGCGAGCGCGAGTGCAGTACTTGCGCCTCGACTGGCCTCCAGGTACTCACTAGCGCCCAGATGACGAGATATGAACGACGCCGTCCCAACGCCGATCCCCTCTCCGACCGCCGCTAGCAGGAGCACGATCGGCAAGGTCATACTGACAGCTGCGATCGCCTGCACGCCAAGCGCGCCAACAAAGATCGCGTTAACGGCCTGATGTAACGCGATGATCGACAGGCCAACAACAGCCGGAATGGCGAGCCGCAGGATGAGGCTCGAGAGATTTGGGTCCGATAAATCGATCTTCTGCTTATTCTTGGGCATCATATTGCAATCGCTCTCGACAACGAATTCCGTATCCGCGTCATTCATGGATCGAAGTGTCGCACAACTCGGATTCGTTTGCGATCGCGTCGCGAACGAATCGACGCATAACGCGTGACTCCGTCTGCATGTCATAGATTGTGTGCAGGGCCGGATCCTCATGATCTAGGTGAACGTTGATATCGTCCGGCATCACTGCGACGCCCTCTTTAGCGGCCGAAAACGCCGTCGACGAATCCTGCGCCTTCAGCGCCGGTCCAAGTGTGCCTCAGAATGCTTGCATCGGGGCTTTCTCGCGGGGTTCAGAGTCTGCTTCAGCGATTCGCTCAGCATCCGCTGCTTTGGCTTCATCGCTCGTGCGCCAGGTGCCATTTACGATTCTTGGAAACACGTCATACAGTTGCATCGGGGACCGACAAAGGCGACGTTACCGTCACGGTCGATGACGAATGAGGGTGGGGATAGTGCTAGACAAACTGGGCGCCATCCAACACTTCTTCATTGTTCCCGCGTAATCGAACGCGATCCGAACGTTCAGCTTGGAGCCTTTCTTGGTCAACCACGCGTCCAATTTTGTTCGCGCCTCCTCGGCCGTTGAGCCTCGCTCGGAAGCTGCAACTGCAATGACCTCAACTGCGCTATGGTCGTATTTCTCTTGCAGCTGCGCGAGGTGGGAAATCTCAGCCCCACATCCGCCGCACCAAGTCGGCCAAAACTCGACAATATACAGCGTACCCAGCTTAAAGTTGGTGAGGGCTCGCCACGCACCCAGCTTTCCACCCTGATCGGGGGAGCTGGCGAATCCATACGAACAATCATGTTGTTCTCCAAAGCTATTCCCACACCTTCGCGCGATTATTTGCGCAAGCGTGAGTGTCCCTAAGAAACGCGGCACGAGTTCAATCAACGAGAGAGCGCGTCTGCATGCGCTCCGCCTGAGACTGCGTTGCTGTGTGACTAGCAACGACCGTGCCAGCAGTACCAACGCACATACCCGCCTGATTCGACCAAGATAGCCTCGGCGGTTCAACATGGCGGGCTCTTTGGAGCTAACCGTCTCGTTCGATGTCAGACATCGGACGCGCGTCGTGCGCTTTGGGCCGCGGGCGTTGTGCCCCGCCCATCATGACGATGGTCGCTACCGCAACCGCCGGCGAGCGGAACCGGCTAATAGCTATTGGTATGAGCCTCGCTCGTTCCGCCGTCTGAATGCGCCTCCTACTCGGTGTCCCTGCTTCCTAAACAAAGCGCGGCGATCCGACGGTTGCGGTTTTGTTGAGCGTTAGGTTGCAAATCGCGACAACGTCGTTGCATCGGAGTCGCCCGATAGGCCCCGTTTATTTCGTGACCGGCCTTCCATCGCGTAATGCGCCGCTCCAGCGCCTCGAGTTGAACGGAAGACCGCTCACAGATACCCAATGGTTCCGAAATACGTTCGGGGGTCAGGAAGCGCGACTGGCTGTTGATGATGGCGCTGCATATTGCACCGACCGTGCAGCCCTATCTGCGCAAGATGCATGAGCACGGCGAGACTGTTACAGCGAGCATGCAACGCCTTCAACTACCAAGCCGGCTGAGCTGCAGCAAGCTGCAAGCCATTCCGCGACGCGTCAAGCGCCAAGGTTGGTAGTTTGTCTGGGTGACACATCGTGGGACTTTGAGATCTCCTTAGCCATGGTGCGAATGAGTTCACTATGATCTCCCCGGCTTCCAGTTCATAGAAAGGACAAAACGATGGACGCAGCATCCCAAGCTTTTCTAGGCGTCATTTCTGGCGAACGACGGCGCAGCCATCCCGATGTCGCTGATCGCGCCAGGCGCATTGCTGGCGGTCTCCATCGGCTCGGCGTGCGCCAGGGCGGCCGCGTCTGCATGTTGATGCGGAATGACATTGCGTTCATCGAGGTGGCACATGCCGCTATCCAGCTCGGCGCCTATGCCGTACCCGTAAACTGGCATTTCAAGCCGGGGGAGATCGAATATATTCTGAGGGACTCCGCCGCATCGGTCTTGATCGGCCATGCTGACCTTTTACATCGATTGGATGGTGCCATCCCGAACAGCGTCAAGGTCTTGAGCGTATCGCCTCCTCCAGAAGTTATCGTCGCCTACCAGGTAGATCCTGAGCATCGGGGAAAACCCGATTTCGCAACAGATTTCGAAAAGTGGCTTGCAGAGCAACCGCACTATTCGGGAGCCGCCGTACTGGAGCCGATGAGCATGATCTACACGTCCGGCACAACAGGCCATCCCAAAGGGGTACGTCGTGCCGCACCAAACCTCGAGCAGAATGCGGCCTTGGAGCGTCGTCGCGCGATGATCTATGGGCATGGCACGCGGTCACTCCTGCCAGGGCCACTCTATCACTCGGCGCCCAACTTCTTCGGGATTCGCTCGAGCCGCATCGGTGGCGTTCTGGTGCTAATGCCACGCTTTGAGTCTGAGGAGTGTTTGCGCCTCATTCAGTCAGAGAAGATCGATACGATCTTGATGGTGCCGACGATGTTCGTACGCCTCTTGAAGCTGCCCGACCCTGTACGCAACAGATATGACTTGTCCTCGCTGCGTCACGTGATCAGTGCGGCCGCGCCTTGTCCAACTGACGTGAAGCGCGCGATGATCGAATGGTGGGGGCCAGTCATCTATGAGTTTTACGGCTCTACCGAGTCTGGCGCGGTCACCTTTGCAACCTCGCAGGACGCCCTAAACAAGCCGGGAACAGTCGGCAAAGTCTTGCCCGACGTCGAGCTGCGTGTCGTAGGCGTGGATGGACGCGTGTTGTCGACAGGACAAATCGGTGAGATCTATTCCCGCGCCACGTCATATCCTGAATTTACATACCACAACAAGGTGGAGAAGCGCCGCGAGATCGAGCACGGCGGCTTCATCACCTCCGGTGATATCGGGTACATTGACGCCAGCGGGTATGTCTTCCTGTGTGACCGCAAGCAAGATGTCGTGATTTCCGGTGGGGTCAACATATATCCTGCCGAGATCGAGGCGACACTGTACCAGGTACCCGGTGTCCACGACTGCGCTGTGTTCGGCATTCCCGACGCGGAATTTGGCGAGGCGGTGATGGCATTGGTCGAGCCGCAGCCTGGGGCAAAGCTCGACGCCATGGATATACGCTCGACTCTGAAGAGATCATTGGCTGACTACAAGGTCCCCAGCCGTATCGAGATCCACACCTGTCTGCCGCGCGAAGACTCCGGCAAGATCTTCAAGCGGCGGCTGCGTGATCCTTTTTGGGAAAAAACTGGACGAAACATTTGACGAGGATCGAAAGCGAGGCAAAACTCTTTGTACCTTCGTAACAAGCCATTCGCGTAACACTAACAGGAATATGCGGCTGTTCCAGACGGATCCAGCCAGTTATGCGGACTTCAAATCGGCTATGAAGCGTAAGAGGTTCTGACAGGCCGGCGCGGCCTACCGCTCAGTGAGAGCCAGCGTATGATGTTTTGTTGGCCCTGGGCGCTGCAAGGACTCAGCATGGCCACAGCGGACGACTCAATGAACACGGCGAGCTGGTCGAATACTCGCACGTGCGTCGACTGGCGGGACGCGATCGAGTGGGCCTAGCGGCTAGGTGCGTGCCAGACCTACTGGAAACTCGATGGCCAGGGATCGGCAGCTCGACTTTTTGGAAGGTCCCACTCATTTACGCTGTGGGCTAGTCAACCCCCAGCGAGCATCCGGGGACAACGTGTGGACATCGACCGCAACACGCATGCTGTTCGACCCCTCACTGCGAGCGGGCCTCCTTTGTGATCCCGACTACAAGCGTCGCATATCGTCAACTCTCGTAACCCCTCGATCGAGTCGGCGCTTTTGCTGATTTCCACAAGAGGCACGCGACCGAACGTTGCGTGGGGGGGTGTTAACGGCCGGCTGTTGGACATAAAGACGGTCTGGGAGCGAGCTCCCACAATTTCACGCATGCGCGACCAGCGTTGACATCGTTGGCGGCTACACTTGCGATAAAGGGGCGCCCAAACAGGCACTCGTGTCTCGTCTCTCCGTGCGCTGCAACGCGCTACAGCGGTCGAGCGGACGTTTTGCTGCAGTGAAGTAACGGACGGGCGGTGAACGGAATCGGGAGGTATAGCGCGCGCTTGTCCTGATTGTGCCTGGACAGACGGGCTCCAAGCTTTGCAGCCTCTGTTTTTCTTCCTTCCAGAAGCTCCCGAGCACCGTGATCGGAGGGGCCAAGGTCCGGTTGAGGTGCGAGAAATGATTTCGACGTGAGTGTCGCGAGCGGCTTCGCTGCACCATTTGCGAAGCAGCGCGTAACAACCGTGGTGCTGACGCACGAATCGTGTCTATTCGCGAAAATGAGCAGTGGCCTGACGAGATCCGAAAACACACGGCCGCTTGTGCGGATATAATCGTGCATTGCTCGATCAGCAACATCGCCGTCACCGCGTATAATCGCAGACGCACCGGAATCAATTCCGGTTGTGATCCAGCTTGCAATTTCCCTACTGCGGTCAAGCTTGGGCACGATTTCTGCGTCAGCGTCCATAGCGTCTCTCAAGTGTATGTATTCCTTCATCGTTGTAGGATAGCGTTTTCTGAGCCGAACCAAGTAGCAGTTGGCCCTCAAAGGCATGAAGAATGACGCAGCATGGAGAGAGCTGACGCAGCCAGCGCAAAGGCATCTGGACCGCACGCTCGTCTGGCGAGTTCATTGTGTCGAGGATTTGAAGAGTTGTCGAGCTCGGCCATTCCGCTTTATTCCTCGCAGATTGGAGAGGCGAGTCCAAACCCGTCCCTTGCCAAAGACGAACTGTATCCGCGCCTGCGTGCGCTCGGAATAATGCGCCCTCGGCAGGCAGCCGCGTCAGTCAGAGCGCCGAATTTACGACCGGCTCTGGGCGCTGGCATTTGACGGGCACAGGGTTTCCGACAATGCAGCCAGGTCGGACGCGTTTCGCTGTAGACGGCATTCGCCGCGGAACAAATGTCTGACCAGAGAGAGTCGCTTTAATGGCGACGGAAAACGGTACGAATCCTTGTTGCCCAAGCGCGCATCCCGCGCGAGTCCTTGCGCACAGCTTGCACCGCGGGCCTTTCCTTCTGTGCTCCGCGATCAAGCTCCGGGCCATAAGCCAACGGCCTCGAGAGCCATTCATCCTCAGTTGCAGCCGGGGTCTGCATCTGACCGCGGTCCGAAGGCCCGCCGTTAGTTTCTCAGCTTTCCTCCAGAAGGCATCATCCGCGACGGGCACGAACTACGGTTTGTTGGCTTTCGAACATTCGCCACTGCGACGAGACATGGCGGGACAAGATGAAGTAAGATGATGACGGATGCATCTCCTTTCGGAGTTTGAGTACCTACCTTGGATAGAACCAGGTGGGAGCTCAGCATGGACGGGTTTTAGATCTGCCATCAAGGACTTCACTGATTGCCGCCCGAGAGTCCTGCACCCCCGCAAAGCGCGTCGGTAATCGCAGCGATCAACGCCAAGGTCGGAGCTTGAAAGCCTATCATAACTGGCTTGGAGGTCATCTTGGCAGAGAGCGTTGGGCGTTGAGAAGAGGAGCTGCGGTCACCCGGACGGACGCGTATTCAGCATCTCTTCGGTTGTGAGCAGCCTCCATGCTTTGTGGGCTCAAAGGTCCCGCGCGCCGTATTTCGTATTTGGAAGGCGAGCAGATTATCGCATTTTGAACGTGCTTACTTTTCCCAGGCCCGAGCTGGCACACTCTTTGCTCAAGGTGTGGCGAAGAGAGCTGTGACGGGTGCGGGCGCTTCGATGAGCCTGGTGTTGATAGAGGCGACAAGGCCAAGCGGACGACGTCTATCACTGGAGTAGCGTATGTAGTTGCCCGTGTGGTTACTTCCAGATGGCTTAGTATTCGCGATAGTGTGCGTCATTCTCTTT
The DNA here is from genome assembly GCF_040546905.1 of Bradyrhizobium sp. S3.3.6. Taxonomy (NCBI): domain Bacteria; kingdom Pseudomonadati; phylum Pseudomonadota; class Alphaproteobacteria; order Hyphomicrobiales; family Nitrobacteraceae; genus Bradyrhizobium; species Bradyrhizobium sp. S3.3.6. Next base: position 18,586 of record NZ_JBEPOT010000007.1, read on the forward strand.
GTGAGTCGTGCCAATGATTTTGTGCTGTTGACCTTGCCCCAAGGTGCTGATCGTTTGGACGATCTTAGGGTAGAGGGCGAGAGAAGAAGCCGGTCAACTGGGTCGAGCGCACGGTCCCGTGTTGCGACTGTGAATTCCGTGCAGGTGCGTTTTTGCCGGTACGGTATCAGGCCGATCGTGTGGGGCAGACCGGTCAGTGTTGTGCAGGAAGAATGACTAATAATTGCGAAGGAGCGTCACCGTGTCAACCATTGCTCGCGAACTGTCACCACCAGCTTCCTGTCGGAAGCAACTCTACGAAGTCGGTGAGATTCCGCCGCTGGGGCACGTCCCCGACCGCATGTACGCGTGGGCGATACGCCGCGAGCGCCACGGGCCGCCGGAGGCTTCAATTCTCGTTGAGGTCGTGCCTACCTGGCCAATTGCCGACGACGAGGTACTCGTTTTCGTGGCGGCCGCCGGCGTCAACTATAACGGAATCTGGGCCGGGTTAGGCACGCCAATCTCACCCTTCGACATGCACAAATTCCATTATCATATTGCCGGGTCGGACGCGGCCGGGGTTGTGTGGGCGGTAGGAGCAAAAGTGCGACGCTGGAAGGTCGGTGACGAGATCATCGTTCACTGCAACCAGGACGACGGCGATGACGAGGATTGCAACGGGGGCGAACCGCTCCTCTCGCCGTCCCAGCGGATCTGGGGATATGAGACCCCCGACGGCTCGTTCGCACAGTTCTGCCGTGTGCAATCACGACAGTTGATGCCAAAACCAGAGCACCTGACCTGGGAGGAGGCAGCCTGCTACACACTAACCCTCGCAACTGCCTACCGGATGCTGTTCGGGCACGTGCCCCACGTTCTCAAGGCAGGCGACGACGTGCTGGTGTGGGGCGCATCGGGCGGACTTGGAGTGTTTGGGGTGCAACTAGCCGTCGCATCCGGTGCTAACGCGATTGGCATAATTTCCGAAGCCAGTAAAGCCGAATACGTTCTAGCACTGGGCGCCAAGGGTGTCATTAACCGCAAAGAATTCAACTGCTGGGGTACAATGCCCACGATAGATTCGCCCCAATATAAAACCTGGATCCAAGAGGTTCGGCGGTTTGGTAGAGCAATCTGGGATATCACGGGGAAGCGCGACGTCGACATCGTGTTCGAGCATCCAGGCGAGCAGACATTTCCAGTCTCAACCATTATCGTTAAGCGCGGTGGCATGGTTGTGTTCTGCGGCGGCACCACAGGGCTCAATATTACATTCGACGCGCGCTATGTCTGGATGCGCCAGAAACGAATCCAAGGATCGCATTTTGCCAATCTCAAACAGGCCAGTGCGGCGAACCGCCTTGTAGTCGATCGTCGCATCGCCCCCTGCATGAGCGAGGTCTTCCCGTGGGAGGAGATCGCCCGAGCCCACACAAGGATGTGGAAGAACCAGCACAAGCCAGGAAATATGGCCGTCTTGATCAACGCGCCGCGGACCGGCCTACGAAATTTAAAAGATATCCTCAAGGCGGCCGGCGCTTGACCCGCAGCCCCGTTAAGTGGCCCAGGAACTCCAGGATCTTGAATCCGACCTTACAATATGAGATTCGCGATTGAGCTGCTGCCGGTTTGATGGACACCGGGTTAAGCTAATCCCACCTTGCGTTCGAACTCAACGGGGCTGATGTATCCGATCATGGAATGACGTCGGGTTGGATTGTAAAACCTCTCGATGTAGTCGAACACATCTGCCCTGGCCTCGTTCCTGGTGCGATAGATTTTGGGCTCGGTGCGCTCGGTCTTCAGCGAAGAGAAGAAGCTCTCCATCGCTGCGTTATCCCAGACGTTGCCGGACCGGCTCGTGCTGCACACGATGCCGCTGTCATGAGTGGAACACATTCGGTGTTGCGACGACCGCTTGAATCCGCCATTGGCTGCCACGATCGGAGTGATGCATCAGGGCATCCGGCTTGCCACATCACCAGACGGCCATCAGAAGGGCGTCGGCGACCAACTGCGCCGTCATGCTGGCGCTCATCGACCAGCCGACCACTCATCGCGAGAACAGGTCGATCACGGCCGACACGTAGAGCCAGCCCTCGGCCGTCCAGATATAGGTGAAGTCGGCAATCCACTTCTGGTTCGGGCGCTCGGCTGCAAACTGCCGGTCCAGAAGGTTGGCCGGCACGTGCGAGACCTGGCGATCGCCTTCATCCTTCGGCAGACGCCGGCGCCGTGGTCGCGCCCGCAAGGCCTGCAGGCGCATCAGCCGCTCGATCCGATGCAGTCCGCATTCGACGCCATCTGCCAAAAGGTCTCTCCAGACACGCCGTGCCCTGTAGGTCCGGTCGCTGGCAAGGAAGCTTGCCTTCACCTTTAGGCCGACCGCTTCGTCACTGAGGGATCTGGCGCTGGGCGATCGGTCCAGCCAGGCATGGAAGCCCGACCGCGATACGCCCATTGCTTCGCATAGCCATGCCACCGGCCAGACGTTCCGGTGCTTCGCGATGAAGCCGAACTTCATGTCGCTTCCTTCGCGAAGTAGGCAGCGGCCTTCCTAAGAAACAGCCGGATTGGCGTCTTCCCCCGGAATGGCCGGCAAGACGAAGCCTAGTGATTTGGCCCGCCGCTGAAGGTTAGCGAGGACGCGAGTGCGATATTGTTGCTCATATCGATCAGCACCTGGGTCCTTGTAACTCATACCGTGCCGAAGTGTGTTGTAGAACAAAACCGCGATCTTACGGCGGTCGCTGTCACGGCTTTCGACTTGCCGGCACGCGAGGCCAGCCGGCGATAGAATGCGCCGAGCGCCTTATCGCTCCGCCCGACGGTGGTGGCCGCCAGCCGCAGCAGTGCGGCTGCCCGACTGGAGGATCGCCGAGTGCGCGAAGACAACACCTTGCCTCCGGAGATCTTGTTGCCCGGTGCGAGGCAAAACCAGGAAGTGAAGTGTTTGGCGCTCGGCCATGCCCTCAAATCTGTGCCGCACTCGCCGACAAGCTTCAATGCGCGACAGACCCACCCCATGGATCTCAGTCAGATCGACACCGAGCACGCCATACAGTGCGGCTCTGACATCAAAGGTAGGTGTGTTGACCTGTTTGGTCTTGATGCGTGGCTTGGACAGCCTTCCAACCGGTTTTTACGCCTTTATTGTTCAGTGCCGCGATCAAAGCTTCCAGTTTGCGGTCGCAGTCCAGCATCTTCGCCTGGTAGACGTCGTGGAGTTCCAGCGATTGGCCGAGGGCAAAGACATGTTCGTCCCGATTATTGCCGACCAGTGCGGCGCGGATCGTCTCGATCGAGGAATGGCAGCGCACGTCCCGGTAGGTTGCCAACACGTCGGGATTGCGCTCGCCTGCAGCAATGGCTCGGATAATCCGCATGCCGGTCGCGCCAGTGATATCCGAGACCACATGATGAAGCTGCAAGTTCATCTCCATCAGGGCCTAAGTCGAGAGCTCAAACCGCTGTAGCGGCGCGCCGCACGGCGGCCCGTCGGTGGCAAACAGCGTAAGCCGCTGCAGATCCAAAATGACCGCCGCTAGTGTGCTGTTTGGCCAAGACCCCTCAGCAGGATGACAGCAAATCGAGGCCGGATAGGAAAAGTGGTCTTTTAGACCTGCCATAATGTGGTCTACATCGATGGCCCCGAGCTTTGAGCGGAGGTGGCGGGCGAACCTGCGGGATCGAAACGGGCTATCGGGTACAAAGCGCTCCCATTCTGAAGCGATAATTCCTCCAGGCTCGAAATGATTTGCGTGGGTGATTATTCCGTGCTCAGGATAAAGATACCGTTTGGCGTTAGGAGAGGTTTCAATGCTGATTATCTCACCCTGGGCATGACCGATCAGATAATTCATAGAGATGATAGGGTCCGTGTTGATGATGACGCTTATGGCACGGTCGAATGTTCGTGCTTCGAGAATGGAGCGGGATCTCAGCTTATACGGTGCGGTCATCCGGCCCCTGCCATCGATGGCGGTGAGGAGGCTATTGCAGGCCAACCCAATACCTACTTCATTTAGACCGGCGGTAGGCCCCACGGAGCCGGCTTCAAAAATTCCGAGCCAGGACACCGTATTGCCTCTCGGCATCTTTCCAACAAACAAAGTGCCACAAATAGCCGCCTGCCCATCGATTGTTTGCGCGAGCATTGCCGTGCCTTCCCGCGTCGCGTCAGGCATCAATCCAGCAGAGGTGCAGCCATCGAGAACTAAGTTTGACAAATCAACAGCTCGCCGAGCCATCAGACGAAGCCAAATTTCGTGCCGAATGTTGAGCATCGTGAGTGTTTCCACAGGCCGATTGGCCGCTTCGGCGACGCCTCGCAGTTCGTCAACGTACTCCGGCGATAGCTTCTCCAGAAAAGAGAGCCAACACTCCGCTTCGGATTGGACGGTCTTCTGATCAGTGCCGTATGCACAAAATCGCTTTAGATAGAATTCCGCATTTTCCGCGATTTCCGACCGCATTATCTCCCCATGTTGCCTCCCGCGCTCGCGAGGCGCTCCAGCAAAGCTAATGAACTTCAAACTCATAATTCGACTCCCAAGGTTAGCGGATGTGAGGCCACCCGCCTGCTAATTCTCCGCGGCGAGCGGCTTGTGCGCGCCCTACCGGCGAAACTCGACTTAAGCTGCCGTTTCACAAGAGACTATGTCCTTCGATGTTCTCCGTGTGGGAGAGCAGGACTAGTACAGCCTGCCCACGCCAGCGCATCACTAGAGAGAAGTAACGCAATTCATCTGCCGCGAGACCATTGATTTCGTCAAAAACAACTTCACTATCCAACGGCAGAACGTGCGCTACGAAAGCGGGATGTCCGTTAACGACCGATAGTTATCAAGGTATCGAATAACCTCATCAAGTTCTCCTGGGTAGAAGCCTCGACTCTGGATGCGTTAAGCAAGAGTCGGGCCTATTGTGTAGAGGGGAGAGTCGATGGTTTACCGGAGAATTCACGGGATCCATTTGGCTGCCGTGCCCTGCTTTTGTTCGAAGGCAAACAGGTCATGTCGTATTGAACTGAGAGCTAAGATTCGCTTTCCTGGCTCCTTACGTCGGTGGTCAGGCGTACATACTCCACCAGCTCGCAGGCCTTCGCGCGCAATGCAGACGTGAACGAAATCCCACTCTGCGCCACGGCTTTTGTTCGGACCAGTCCGATCGCCGGTGATGCGATGACCGACACGCTCGAAACGCCCGAGCTCTTTGATGTCGATGTGAATGATCTCGCCTGGGTTCTCGCGCTCATGGCGGCGCTCCGGCTCGGCCGGCTCCAGATCGCGTATCCGATTTCAATCCCAAGCGGCGGAAGGACGGGGCTGACGGTGGACGGTGACACCTCGACTTCGGCAGCGATTGCTTGCCGGTGTGGCGCTGGCGGCGCAAAGCCTCGACAGCGGTACATGTGGTGACCGTCTGGCGCAGCGATCGCGCAACCCTTCCACACCTTCCGCGCGGAACCTCTTAACCCATTGGGCAACGGTATTCGGCATCGTGTTGAAGTGGTAGGCCGCTCGGCCTTGCTCAATTCACCTTCCACCACGCTTCACACCATCGTCTCTCGACGTTTGGGTGTCAAAGGCGCATTCTCGTGGATGTTCATCTGGTCCCTCCTTGAACACTGACGCTTCGCAAGCTCAGCTTCATCGGTTCAAACCAGATGGACAACCTGCTGAGAGACCACATCTAGGGCGGAATGTCGCCCCGCCCGGCGGCGGAAGTTCGGCATTTCGATAGCGAGCGCCGCGCGCTTTGTCAGGGAATAGCGCGACAGTGGGGCCACAAAAAAGGCAAGCGGCAGGGCGCGACCAAGGCTTGCAGCTGATCGACGGCGAGGACTGCTCCTGACGAGAGAAGCGATCGAAAGGCACCTATCGAGTTGGCCGGAACGATACAAGGCATGGCTCACGCGCTTCTGTTGTGACGATCGATTTGCCGTATCATCTCCTCGCCGGTTCTCCAGAAGAGCCAATCGTCATCTTGAATGCCCTCGGCTACCAGGCGCAAAATCGACCCACCTGGTTCGCAGTGCGGACAATCATACACCTGCTTATCGACTGTCCACTTCCCTGCAAGTGCACACGTAAAATCGGGAGCCCACATCGCGAGAGACGCACCGAGTAAAATCCCTGTCGTCACGGCTGCCATACCCTGCCCCCTAAAATCTCTGCGCACCCAAAAGTCACCGTGGTAGGCGACTTTTCCCGTGATAGTTCCGGCGCTTGGTGCCTTGCAAATACAGGAGTCCTGTGGATGTGCATGCTTGGTAGGATCTGCGTAGAAGAACCTGAGAGATTGAAGGTGTTCTGCAAGGTTGCTATGGCGGAGATTGTATAGTCGCGCAGCCGCCACAAGGGCCACCTCATTGCTGTTGTCGAAGCCGACGACCCAATATCCTTCGCCGGGCTTAATCGGTGATCGATTAGGCCGAAACACCGGAGAGGTCTTTCCTTTTGTTGGAGTTGCCTCGGTGATCGCGACATATTCATGGAAATCAAATCCAATCGAAACCTTAATACCTTTCTGAAAAGCCGCTTGTTCATGCCGATGAAGGAAGCGTGATACCTCTAACGGACTGATTTGGTTTCTCATGGTAGACCTTTCTGTTTTCGTCCTGCTTTGATCGCCTGTCGGCCAGCTCGCAGTAGCTGATGTCAGAGATGCGTGAGCGGCCAATGTACTTTGGCTCTGCACTGCATAGCGCCTCCGCGGGTGTACAGACGCGTGCATCTAGCTCGTGCTCGCCCGATAAGTACCGCTGGTGCTCGGTGGTCTCGCACATCTTGCAACTGCTGCACGAAGAGATCATGACTAGATGGCGTACACATGTACCCCTCTTCGTGACGACATAGTCGTGAACTTAATTGCTGAATGCCTTTGTCGTTGCCGTATAAGCATTCGGTTTCCCTCGCCCAGTGCACCTCTTCTTTGAGCAATGGTCGTGCCAAGCTTATAGAGGCCACAAGCTTCTGAGTAGGCAGGGGAAACTCAGCGAGAGCTGGGAGGCAGGTGCTATGAACCGGACGAACCTTGTTAGCGTTGTCTGAAACCAGACAGAGTTGGCGCCTCTATCCAGCGTTTACCGAGTCGCGCATGGAGTTCCTTCCGATCACGTGAGCAAGCAACGGATCAACACCACCAGCGCGACGTTGCTACCATAGCAGGTAGTTATTTCGCGGACGCACATGTCGTAAACGTCCATCACAATCGCCTTGCGAGGCCACACGATGTGCCAACGCCGAACGAAAACAGACTCTAGCATGGAAGGAAGACTCCGGTGATCTTGCCATCTAACATCTTCGACCCCTCCTGTGTTGCGCACGCATACGCTAGTGAGTCTTGCGATGGATATCACTAATCCCGGACACAGGTCCTGCCTACGCGAAGTGACCTCGGCCAGCTAGCATGACATTTCCCAGACCTATGGCAGGCGAAGCTGTCACTATCCTGATCAACGACACCGCGGCCGATCAATATTCGGAGCTGATTCGTGAACGCTTTCCTTATGTACGCGTGTTGATCGCCAGGGACGTGTCGTCACTACATGAGTACATGACGGAGGCAGATGTTCTCCTGAGTTCCCGCTTTCCGGTCCACCTATTCGACCGGGCACGCCGGCTGCGCTGGTTCCAGTGCAGCAATGCGGGCATCGACTCGGTCCTGCCCATCGGCGATCGCATTAAAGGTATCACTGTGACCAATGCTCGCGGTATTCATGGCGAAATTATCGCTGATTTCGTGATTGCAGGCGTGACCATTATGCACTGGAACTTCCTCCAGTTTTTTCGTGAGCAGGCTCGCAGGGAATGGCGGCCTCGGGATGTCGCGCCACTCGCGGAGCGGACGCTCGGCGTGGTTGGTCTCGGGTCAATTGGCTCCGCCATCGCCCGTCGTGGCAAAAGTATTGGCATGAGGGTGATCGGGTCGAGACGTGACGTGTCGCAGCCTGTGGCGGGCGTTGACAAGCTCTTCTCGCCGAACGACCTTGCCGAGCTCCTTCAGCTCTCTGATTTCGTGGTCCTTGCTGTTCCTCAAGTTCCGGCAACAACTAGTCTAATCGGCCGCAAGCAGCTTCAGCTGATGCGCCGCACCGCGTTCCTCGTCAACATAGCCCGGGGCTCAGTTATTGTGGAGCGCGAGCTCATCGACGAACTCCAAGCTGGCACCATTGCCGGAGCGCTCCTCGACGTGTTCGAGCGAGAACCACTCCCTCCGGATAATCCGCTCTGGACCATGCCTAATGTCATCGTCACCCCGCATGTTGCTGGCTATCCCTCGGACTACACCAGACGCGTGTTCGAGATCTTCGGCGAGAACTTGCAGCGGTTCCTTCAGATGCAGCCGCTGCGCAATGTGGTCGACCTGGATCGCGGCTACTGATTGGCGGTTCAAGGCCGACGAGGCGCTGTTGACGCGAGATTGTCGGTCATTCATATGATGGCCGGCGCAGGATGCAGCGATCGGACAACCGAGGCCAACGGCAGAGACAAAGCCATACTCGACCTCCAGCAAAGATCGTGTTCATTGCCGACGAATAGCCGGCAGAGAAATAGGGCTCCGCGATCAAGTCCATATTGCGAGTAGCTTCGGTTTTCCCATAGGCGGGTGCCGACCGAGATCCGGGGTTCGTGGTCATTAGATGAAACGTCTTTCTATCGCCCCTTTGGATCACTCCCGAAAGCGCCGCGACTGCCAACGGTTTTGCTCGCTGCGACGGTCGTTGTGGTCGCCACGTGCTCCACTGTCCCACGTAAGCTGTCGGCTCGTAAACGACATCCAAGCTCAGCAGCATCTGTCTCCCGGCACCGTGGTGGGCAAACGGAGGGCTTTGCGAGTGCTAACATCTGACAATGCCGTTCGCTCTCGTAACCCTCCAAGTAGCCTCGCTCTAAACCTATCGGGATTGTCAGGCAAGGCGCCGCTTACATCCAACTCAGAGCATATTCGCCGTCACTAGGCGAGGCGTTCGACGTTCCTGGTTCACTTCGCCGCGGGCCAAGCAATGCTTTTGGCGAGCAAGCAACTTCTTGACCCAATGGAGAAGACGGTTCAGCGTTGACAGTTCGTCGAACACACGACCGGCCACTTGGGATGAGCGCCTCGCCTGGAGATCAATTACGTCCTCCATGCGGGTGACATCTTGGCAAACGATTTGCCGAACTTTGAGGTTATTTTCCGCGAGGCGTCCTCGAATCGCTCGCGCGGCGGAAGGTTGTGTACGGTGAGTTTGACTAGCGCAACCGCCAGCAGCTCAAACGTCCGGGGGCACGGCCCTTTGGCGGAGTGACACAGTCTTCCCCCCAGCAGGGCCTCTTCCCTTCTAGGGAGTTCGCGCGCTCGCCCCGTCACGCCAATCTTCGTTCAACGCCCGTCCAGATTGCGTTCCAAGCGGCGGCACTTGGTCCGGTATGCGGTCGAACCACCTAGGTCAACGCTACTAGCGATCTCGTCGTCGATCTCGGCCAACAAACTCTGCGCTTGCTTGAGCTTGCAGGATACATGTTTGTCGCCGCTGAGCGACGCCTCGAGATGGGCCGCTCGATTGGCTGATTTCCGCCCGATAGCGTACATTCATCCCTGCCGTCTAGAGCGTTCACGCCTAAACAGGGGCAGCACCTGGCCTTCATCCACCTCTATAGCGGCTGCATCGCAGATCCGGCGGAGACCGACATGCAAGAATTCGCCTCAGCTCGCGTTCGGTTCACCAAATGGTGCTCTCGTACGAGCGAGCAAGCCTCATCAACATTAAGCCACACCCGAAGTATTGAAGTCCTCATCGATTCCGTGCCAGAGCTAGTATGCGCTGCGACCGAACTCATCAAAATCACTGGCCGGACCCACTGGGCTGCTGCGAGACGTGCGCCAAAGGCATTCAAACGCACACCTCCTAACCTCCACAATCAGGAGTAAAACCAAGCCGGCATGATTTGTTGCTGTTACTTCCAGTGACGTTTGCTATTCGCACATTGTCGGCGGGGTAGTAGATGCACGAACCTTGAAGTTTAGAATACTACCAGGCTCAGTAGGTCGTACTGTATCGCGACGTCGGTTAAGTTGGCCGAACGTGGAGCGCGAGGATGCGCCTCTGAAACGGAGATGCTGGATGCGACGGAATGAGGAAATGAAGCTCGGACTATATCTGGCTCGGGCCGGATATCACGAAGGTGCGTGGCGCGATCCGAGCGTGCCAATTAAGGGCGGAGTTGATGTCGATCACTTTGCCAGCCTGGCTTCACTCGCCGAAAGCGCGGCGTTTCACTTCGTATTTCTCGCCGACCATCAAAGCATAATAGATGATCTCCCGGCGATGTCCCGTGTAAGCCGAAATGATGGATTCGAGCCAATTACACTGATGTCGGCGCTTTCGTCGAGGACTAAGAACATTGGCCTCGTTGCTACAGCGACGACAACGTACTACGAACCTTACCATATCGCCCGGATGTTCGCATCACTCGACCATTTGTCAGGTGGGCGCGCTGCTTGGAATATTGTTACATCGGCAATGGATTCCGAGGCTAAAAACTTTGGTGAAGCGACCCTTCCCGATCATGATGCGCGCTACGGTCGTGCGAGGGAATTCGTCGAAGTTGTCAAAGGGCTTTGGGATACGTGGCAAGACAATGCATTTATTCGAGATAAGCAAAGCGGCGTTTACGCGGATACGACGAAACTGCACTTACTCAACCATCGGGGGCGCCACTTTTCAGTAAAAGGGCCACTAAATAGCTCAAGACCGCCGCAGGGCTATCCCGTCTTGGTGCAGGCTGGTGCATCCGACGCTGGACTAGCATTCGCTGCAGAGTTTGCGGAAGTCGTATTCACCGCCGAGCCTTCGTTAGAAAACGGAAAGCGCTACTACGCAGGTTTGAAGGAGAACGTTTGCGCACGCGGTCGGCAGGCTGATCAGGTTGTGGTTATGCCGGGAATTGTTCCTGTTATTGGCAGGACAAAAGAAGATGCGATTGCGAAGCTTCAAAGACTACAATCGTATACGCACGAAGACGTTCTGATCGGGGCGGCTGACCTTTGGTTGGGGTCAGTAACCAATCTACGTACAGTGGATCTCGACTCGTTAGTTCCAGACGCCCTGCCCCAGACAAATGCTATCCAAAGCCGGCAAAAGCTGCTGGTCGACTTCGCCGTACGCCGGGGGTACACGTGGAGACAACTCATTCAACTAATATCTGATAGTAAAGGCCATTTGATGGTAGTGGGAAGCCCCGGGGAAATTGCCGATGTAATGGTGGATACATTTGAGCAACGTGCGGCCGACGGCTTCAACGTTTTGCCGGCGACGGTTCCTGAGGGGCTTAAAGAGTTTGTTGAGCTGGTTGTGCCCGAGCTGCGGCGACGGGGAAAGTTCAGAGCCCGGTACTCTGGACAAACTCTAAGGGAGGACCTCGGGCTGAGGCGGCCGCTCAACCAATTCGCGCAGGAGGCTCAAGCATTCGGCGCGAAAGGGCAGCGAGGTCTTTCAACTATTTAGTCTAGCCCGATGCCGAGATCTTCTTGAATCCTCAACATGGGATCGCGCATTGCAGTTGAAGCGTGCTGGACTATCGCGAGCAAAGAGGAGTGTGTAGGACAAGCGCCAACAGGCGCGCCCGCATCTCTATGCCTCGCGTCAATCTGGTGATGGAGTTGACGCTCATCCTCACTTGAGCTCCGTCACGGCGCCTCCTCGCAGACGATCCTGGCCAGGGCCAAGTCGTGCTCACCGCGGTCGAGCGCGACCTTTTCGATAAGGCGTCGCAACAACGCCTTGCGACGCGCATCCGAGATAGTTTCGTCAGCCGATATCTGCGGCAAGCGGCCGGTGAGGCTGATGACCTTGTTATCGAGCTCCTTGCTTATGGCCACTTGTGTGATGGCTTTGGAGGGCGTCTATCGGGCAAGCGACTCGTCGGCGGCGCGCACGTCGGTTAGAGCCGCTTCCCATCGGCGCTCGAGTTCTGAGGCGACCATGCAATTGTCTGGTGGACCCGCTCGGTTGAACTGCCATTCGGCGAGCGCCGCCGTGTACCGCTTGCACTCGAGCTCTCGCTGCGCTTGAACGTAACGCGTTGTTCATCGGCTGCTGAACCCGGCGGGAGTGCGACAAGGCATCGAGTTCGGCCGGCGCCAGTGCAGTTAGGAATGCATCGGCAACGGCTGCATCGATGCGGTTGGCCCGGATGTGTTGGCAGCCTCAATTCCCTCGCTAGAAGGAATCGACTGGCGGAATCTGCAACTGAGTTGGCGACCGCAGAGCGCGGGCTGAGCGAAGAAATCTGCGGTTGCTGCAATTTTGGGGAGTCACATCGCGACTAATCTGTGATTCACTGCGTCGCATGGATGCCGACCGCGACGCTGTTCCGGATGGCATTGCGGCCCTGAAGGAGGCGCTGGCAGCCGAGCGCGCCAAGGGTTTGGAGATCACGGCTGACTTGCGGTCGCCCGCGCGAAAGCGTCGGAAGACGAAGCGCTGATCGCCCAGTAGCAGCTGCAGATCGCCAACCTGAAGCATCAATCTATGCCCAACGGTCGGAACGTTCGGCGCGCCTGATCGAGCAGTTGGCGCTGACGTACGAGGAGCGAGCTGGAACCTTCCGACCGCTCGGGTCCAGACCTCGGGTAAAATTCGTCCGTGTCTTGCTTGTCATAGCTCCATCCTCTCAGGAGTTGGGGCCTCCGGCAAACCCGGAGCGGTTCAGAAGATGAAATCGCTGATGCCATAAATTTAAAAGATCTTGAGGATGTGCCGCAGAGTGGTTGGGCAAGATCATTCTTGACGATTCCGGTTTCACGGTTACGAAGATCACATCTTTCAGGATTTGCTCTATTTCTGGCTATCCGGCCGCTGTCGCCTTGCTTCGCGGCAGGATTGCTCCGCCAACCCCGCGGGGCGTACAGGCTTCAACAAAAACTGGCTGTGGGCATTCGGATAGTACCCGTCAATGATAGGGGCTTCGAAAGTAGCGGCGGCGACGTAGTCCGCCTGCCTGGCTCCAAATGAGGCCATGACATCGGATTCATCAAGATGACGCGGGCCCTCCGGCGCGATCAGCACCCACGCTTTGGCCAGATCCGCGCAGTTCTCAAGTCCGAGTGCCTTCACCGCGACTGCATCACTGCCGGGATATCCCCCGAATAGCCAAGGTAAACCGAGCGCCCGTGTTTCAAGGATATACAGCAGAGTCGGCGCGTTGGACAGATCAACCACCCCGGTACTGCCTTGAAGGCCGGCCGCACGAGCCTGGGCTCTGGCCGTGACCAGATAGTCGTGGAAGGGCTGCGAGAGCACCAATCTTCCGCCACCCGGCACGGATGTGACGGCGGTATAAGCACGCAGATCTTTCATCTGACGCCACGGCTTAAGCATGTAGATATTGAGCACTGATGCAGTGAGCAGCTGTGCCAACACCGCCAGGGGCAGTAGGGTCGCAAGGCTGCGTCCGTGTCCCGCAAGAGGGCTTAGGAAGCTAACGGCGGCGAGCATCCAGAACAAGCAGGCATCCGAACCAACGATCCAGTAATCGACCCTAGAGCTCAGTGCGAGCATATGTGGAAGGACCAAAAAGCTTAGCGCTAGGCCGATGCTGGTGGGAGTCTGGGTTCGCAGAACCATTCCCTCACGATAGAACAACGCACCAACGCTCGCGAATACTGGTACCAGGAACAGTGTCGGCAGCTTGATGCTAATGGGATCGGGCCCCAGCAGCGCAATCGCTATTGTTACGATCAAAACCGCAGCGAGACTCAGCGATGTGAGTAATTTGTGCTTAGACCCCATGAAAATGCTGAGCAGAAGAGCTGTTGCCGCTAGCACCGCGATCGCGAGCTGGTAACGACTTGTTTGGAGCCAGTCGATCCGGAGAATGTGAGATATCTTGTGTCCTCCATCGAGCAGGGTTATCCCCTCAGTGCCGTCGACCAGTTGGCTCACCAACCCAGTGATGCCACCGCCGATGAATTGGGCGATAGCGATCAGTAGTGCGAGAGCGATCAGCGCTGCGCCAAACATGGACAGCAGCGACTTTCGGCGCAAAGTAACGACATAGATCATAACGACGAGGGCAAGGGCCGCAGCGGTGGCCGGCCTAGCCATGAAGGAACACCAGCCGCCAAGGCCGACTAGTATCCAGCCCGAGGCTCGGCATATGCGCCCTGGCCGATCGCCTAGGAGCAAACCGATCATCACCATCAAGGCCGATTGAAGGTTCAGGGTGTAATAGTTAGGCGTGAGCGCCCCCCAGTAAAAGGCGACTAATGCAAGGCTGGCGATCCCTGCCGATAACGCGACTGCATGCGGCCAGCCCACCATCCAAAGATGACGGACCGTCAGGAAGCTGAGAAGCCACGCTAGCGCCATTGTAAGCGTGACGTTCGCGATGCGAAGCACTGCAATGTCGCCGCCCGCCCACTTGTATGGCCAGTGATAGACAAAGCCAAAAAAATTCGGCGGAATTTTGATTGAGTATGCGAATGGATCCGCCATGGAGTTGAGCCAAAACCCTTCGTCGCTCGGGTTGAGACCATAACTGCTGTAGTATAGCAACCAAACGAAAAGGATTGCTGTAGTTACGGCGGACAGAGCTATTAAAGTCCCATCCAGCAAGACAGACGACATCCTTCCGCTGGCAAAGTTGTTATGTGGTAGCATGGGGCGTTCCTGCCAACTCGTAGAGGAGACTCGTTCCGATGAACATCATCCTAAAATGCTTTAACTGACCCGAGCCCCGAAATCTCCTCCATGAATTGGTAGAGTTAGTCACACGATCGGGATTAGACAGGACGTCCCATTCGGAGCAGAGCAGACGATCACGACCTTGGCCATGCGGTCGATCGATATCGTTGCGCGCACCTGCGGCTCAGTCGAACCGATCCTTGCCACAAACTTCAGCGTCCGTTACCCAGGCGCCCCGCGGAGGCGCGCCGATCAGTTCAAAGGTCTCGCGAGTGGAAGTTGTCTCTACGGCGCTCGCCGTTGGACATTGGAAGAGAAGCACCATGTGGTTGCCGAGAGCTATGGCGGACCACGATCGGTGTCAGTCACGGCTCGGCGGAACGGGCTGTCTGCGAGCCAATTGTCACGTGGCGCCGGTCGCCGCGAGGACCGGCTGAGCGGGGATGCCGTGCCGGCGCTTGTTCCTGTGGAGATCGCCTTTACGCCTGCTCTGGTTTCGACGTGCACACCGCAGCCAACGTCGTCGCCCCCTGCGCAGCGCGCAAGACTCGGAATAATCGAGATTGATCTTGGCGGCGCTGTCGCATTCGCGTTGACCGGGATGTTGACGCCGAGGCACTGCAGCGGTGCTTGAGCTTCGGAGGCGGCGATGCTTGCGGCGCGGCAATCAGGATAGAAGTGCAGCGTCAATCAGGATGAAAGAGCTTCGCCGGGCTCGTGACGTAGGGGGGGCGCGGAATTACGAGCCTGGCGACGGCGCGATCCGAGCGGACCGCGCCGTCTGGTGATCGCGGCTGGCGGTGATGGATGTCAGCGTGAACAAAAATCTTGCGCGCGACAATCATCGCGGCAATCATAACGTCGCCGCGACACCGGCTCGCCATCCTGGTTGTCGCGCGCTTCCCATCCAGATTGTCGCGCTATAGTACGCTGCGTTCTTCCATTCCACACCTTCCGGCTCTCAGAGCTAGCTACAGGTGTCCACCCATCTTTGAGGAGGTTCACCGCCGCCCTCAACTTCCGTCGCCGTTAGTCGGGCGATTGCTATCATACCGATTGGCTTGTAGCTGCTTGTGCGTTCGCAATGAGCACGCTTCGCCAACTCACCGTTTATCAGCGCTGCCGGCGGGTGTACCAGGAAACTCAATAATGTCAGATGGCAATGAGAACTACAGCGACGATCGAGGCGACGACAATTGCACTGGTACGATCTCTCAATGCGAAGACAATGGGGTCGTCATCCATTAGACGCCGTTGCGCCATTACGAGGTTCCTGGCCATCCAATACAGAAGAATTGGGCAGATGAGCCATAATACCCTCGGGTATCGATAGAGTGTCTGCACATCGGGTGATGTAACATAGAGCGCAAAGATGGTGACAGCGTTCAGGCCAGCTGCAGCAACCAAATTGGCAACGACATCAAGGTCGCCGATCCTGTAGTCTCGATCTGAACGATCGGGGAGGCCCCGGTCGAGCCTGGTGGCCAGCTCGACGTAGCGTTTAATGAGCGCGAGCGATGTGAAAACAAAAATAGAAAAGATCAGAAGCCATTGTGAAATTTGCACTTCGACTGCAACACCGCCTGCGACAATGCGTGTCGTGTAGAGAATTGCCAGAGCAATGACGTCTACAAGCACCTGTCGCTTAAAATAGAGAGAATATGCGCTCGTTAGCACAAAGTATCCAACCAATATGTTAGCAAACTCGAGTGAGATTGTAATTGCCAGCGTCAGAGAAAGCAGGAAGAGCGCCGGAACCATAAACAAGCCGGTGCGAAGGTGGAGAAGTCCACTCGCATAGGGTCGCGCGCGCTTGCTAGGGTGTGCGCGATCCGATTTTAGATCTAGTAGATCGTTCACGAGGTAAACGGCTGACGCGCAAGCGCAAAACGCTATAAATGCGATCACACCTGTGAGGATGTTAGCCAACGTAAATTGGTGTGAGGTCAACACCGGCACAAAAACAAGTAAATTCTTGACGTACTGGTGTACCCGAAGGGCCTTGAACCACGCCTGCCTGTCCGCATTCCCGCCCTCTAACGCGACATAGTTACCCTTGAGCGCAATGAGCCGACTCCTTACCGATTTCGAAAGGCCCACGCCGTAGGCTTTATCGGCAACCGCCCAAACTGGGAGATCTGAGGGGCCATTGCCAACGTAGTCAAATCCATGCTTACCGAAGGCAGTTTTAAGTATCTCCGCCTTCAAAGATCCCGACAAATTGGTTTTTACGTCAGAAGCAAACCAACCATCGAAGATGCCCAAATGATCTGCGATGGCCTTCGCGTGTTTCGCGTCGGCTGCGGTAGAGAGATAAACTGTCCTGCCCTGCGCTTTGGCGGTCTGGATTAGATCCAAGACGCGGGTGTTGTACGGGAGAGTCGCGTAATCAAGCTCGGACGATTGGGCAAGATGATGCTTTACGGCCGCTTTGTCATTGCCCAAAGACCGGACCACAGCCAAATTCGCGTTAAACCCAAGAGGCAAGACACTAAAGAATGATTCATACAGCAGGTCCGTTAGCAGCAAGGTTCCGTCTAGGTCTATCACTAACGGTTTTTCGCAGGAAAACTCCGTCGCGGCCGCTTCACCATTATCTCCCGCACGCCAGATGCCGTCGTCCAGAACTTTCGACAAAACATCATCGAGCTGCATGGGAGAACCGACGAAGGCAATGTAGCCGTCGCGATCCACGACGAACGACGTGGGGATTCCGCGAGAAACACTGGGTTCCATCCAAAGCTTGTACATATCACCTGTGCTGTCGCAGGCGATTCGATAATTCAGATTCGGGAGTTTTTTGGTTAGCCATACGTCAGGGTCGATGCGCGTCTCATCGGGCATAGGAGCTCGCTCACAAGCTGCGACTCCGATGACCTCAAGTCTATGATCTATATATTTCTCTTGCAACTTCTCCATCTGGGGTATCGCCGCCACACATGGTCCGCAGCAAGTCGGCCAAAATTCGACAATGTACACGGTCCCCGGTTGGAAGCTCGTTAGCGGCGGGCCGCGCAGCCAACTCTTCACTTTGATCGCAGGAGCGCGAGAATCGATGCGCAGCACCATGTTGCTCTCCATAGTATTGGCAAACACTCCAGGACTTGGGCGCGGGCTTCGTTCTCTCTCAGACACCCCCTTTCAAACAAAGGGAGCATCACTCATCTTTCGACCGCTGCGCGCACTCAGCCTTAATTCGGTGTTGCTGCACCTGAATAGCAACGACCGTGCCAACGGCCTCAGCGCATATTAAGCAACTAGTTCTGCTTTCAAAAACTCCTCGGCTCCAAGTTGGCTCTGTCGTGAACCTGACGGGTGGCGGTGTCAGAGACAGGACACGAATTGCGCGCGTCGCGTCCCAAAGGGGCGGCGTGGTTTGGCATTGTTACTGCGAAGGGACTTTCCAATCCCTCTCCGACGTCAGACCGGACTAGATAAAGGCGAGGATGAGGATCGGAGGTGAACCGCCAGGGCCGCCGCAGTTCGGTTGTGGGCCGTCGGCTTGCGCGAGCTTCGTCAGAAAGCCCAATCTCTTCCGCTGAGCGGACTTATTTAGCCGAGGTGTCACACAGCTTCTCGCTCGGACGTGATCTCTGGACCAAGATAATTGGTTCGCGACATCGACAGCCAAGCTTTCGCGTTTTCTAACGCCCGTATAATGTGATCAGTCAACGAATGTGCGATACTCGTTGTTGGATGCATGCACATCAAGCCAATTCGGAGCTGCTAGAAGATGCGCTACCTCACGAAAAATTAAAGACGGTGCGCGTGCTGCGCCAACTCAGAACAGCCTTTTTGCGAGAACTACTCATCCAGGCTTAGGCTGAGCCAAACGCGGTGCGCACCTCCTTGGTGGGGATTGCCTCAAACGATCATCTGAATAGCTCCCCCGCACTCGGCATGCCAATGCCATGGTCTCCACGGACACTTCTCGGGCAGATTGAGCGACGGGACACCTTGATCCGGGTTAAGGAGGGAGCGGCGGAGGGCACTACGGCGTGCATTTGGCAACATGACTGCCAGCGCCTCTAGATTTTCACCGAGAACCTTTGTGGCGAGCCCTTGATGCAATTCCTGAAACCCGCGTCTTTGTCAGCAATTCGCAGCTTTTCCGCGCCCTTGGCCTCTCCGGCGACGTTATCCCTCGCGTTACTCTGTTATCGTTTAGCAGAACGACGAGCGGCGACAACAAGATGAACACAATCCCTAACACCCTACTATCAAGCGACGAACAGGCTGCCGTCATCGAGATGCGCCACGGCCTGCACCGAGAGCCCGAGCTTTCGAATAATGAATGGAAAACGCAGAAGCGGATCCGTGAGGCGCTTGAAAAGTTTGGACTGAGGGGCGCCAAGACGTTTCACAACACCGGTCTTTACATAGACATCGAGGGATCATCTTCTGGTGTTAAACGATCTGTTGCCGTTCGCGGCGACATTGACGCGCTACCAATCCACGAAGCACGCGACGATTTGCCGTACAGATCCCAAGTTCCGGGAGTGATGCATGCCTGTGGCCATGACATGCACGCATCGATCGCCTTGGGCACAGCACTTGCACTTCATAAGATACGGGCGAGCTTCGCTGGGAGGATTCGCATAATTTTTCAGCCTGCGGAAGAGGCAGAACCCCTCGGCGGCCGTTCTGTTGCCGACGGTGGTTTGCTCGATGGCTTCGACGCCGCCGTCGGCTTCCACGTGAAAACGGACCTCCCGGCGGGCATGTATGGTGCACGACCGGGCGCAGTGACGAAATCGGCCGATCAATTCTCGCTCAAGCTTATCGGAACAATGGCACATGGCGCTCGCCCGCACGCTGGGGTGGATGCAATCTCAATGGCAGGTGCCTTCATCAATGAAGTGCAGAAGGTCGTCTCTCGGGAAATGCCGTTTGACGACGGAGCGATCGTCACCATAGGAACGATCGCTGGGGGAGAGGCTACGAACATCATATGCCCTTCCGCCTCCATGAGTGGGACGATCAGGACAAGCGGCGCTGAGCGCAGAACTCTTCTGGTTCAGCGCGTGCGTGAAATCGCCGAAGGGGTAGCCGCCATGCATCGCGGCAAAGCAGAGTTCTCCTGCAGATTGGGCGAGCCGCCCGTCATCAATGACCCGGCAATGGTCGACCGGTTTAGACGTCTGGTCGTCGAAACAATCGGCGAGGACAGGTTTTCTGACAAACAGTCTCCGACAGGCGGCGGCGGCAGCGATGATTTTGGCTTTTACTCAAGCCGTGTGCCTTCGATCTATTTTTGGTTTGGCAGCGAGCAGCCCGGCAATCAGTCCGGCGTCCACACGCCGACTTTCGGAGCATCCGACGACTTGCTCGTACCAACAACCGAGCTCACCATTAAGTACTGCCTGGCGATGCTGAATTCATGAACGCTCGCGCGACTTTCGCGACGACAACTGCATGGTAAAAAGTTCTCAAGGAGCTGAATTCATGACTATGCCCAAGAGCAGCCCGCAGCCCTTCCCTCGTTCAGAGTATCTACGGCGGCTGACTGCCGTTAAATCGGAGATGAGGAGGCGGGAGATTGACGTGCTTGTAGTCACAACTCCTGCGAATATCACGTACCTTTCTGGTTACACCTCTAAATCGGGATATGTACCTCAGGGCCTGATCGTTTCTTCCAAGGCCGAGGAGCCAACTTTCATCACCCGCCGCATGGACGCGCCGGCGGCGATACACCAAATGTTCATCGATCGAGATCGCGTAATCGGTTATCCGGAGGCGCTCATAGCCAATCCCGACCGAGACGGATATGATGCGATCATCGACTTCATCTTGGACGAAGACTTTGGCCGAGGAAGTATCGGCCTCGAAGCGAAGTTCTTGCCGGCGCTGGCCAACGAAAAGTTCAAGGTGCGCGCGCCTGATGCGAAGATCGTCGACTGCACAAATGCGGTGACCTGGATCCGCGGTCTCAAATCTGATTTGGAAATTACGATTATGCGTGAGGCGGCGGCGATTAGCGACGCCGGGATGCTCAAAGCGACGGAAGTCATCCGCCCAGGAGTGCGTGAGGCGGATGCATCCGCGGAGATCATCGCCACACTGGTACGCGGAGCCGATGGCAAGCCAGGTACCGACCTTGCCAGCTTTTTCCTGTGCTCTACGCCACGCACCTCTACTTGCCATATCCGCTGGACCGAGGACACCTTCCGTCCCGGATCACAGATCAATTTGGAGTTCAGCGGCGTGCGCCACGGCTACACATCCCCTTTGATGAGGACGATGATCATCGGAAAGCCGGCGGATGAGCTACGGCGGCTGCATGAAGGCGAAGTAGCGGGGCTGGAGGCCGCTCTTGCTGCCGCTCGGACCGGAAGAACGTGTAACGATGTCGCGAAGGCATTCAACACGACGCTGCGAAAACATGGCTTTGAGAAGGAATCGCGGTGCGGATATGCCGTTGGAATCGATTGGACGGAGCCGACGGCTAGTCTGAAGGAAGGCGACATGACCGTCCTGAAGCAGAATATGACGTTTCACCTTATGCTCGGAAACTGGATCGACGAAGACCTGGGCTACGTAATCAGCGAAACATTCCGCGTGACCGATGCGGGAGGCGAACCATTTACGAAATTGCCGCGCGAGCTGTTCCAGCTTTAAGTTTCTGATTGTGATTTCTCGCGGAGAGATCCGTCAAAGGGCAGTCAGACCCGGACGATTCTGCACCTGGAAAGAACCGCCGTGTTAGGCAAAGTCATTGCGTCGCCCATGACGCCTTCATTGAGCCCACCCATCATGTCCCGCGTGGACCACGCGATGGCGCGGGTCAGTTCCTCTGCATGTTTCAACCGACGGAGTTGCTCCGAGAAAGCGGACGGTGTCTGCCGTACGATTAGGGAGACTATCGAACGAGACCTTCTGCGATGCCGCTTGTTTGGAAGCGCTAAACTCTTGTGTCCACTCTCACCGCGCCGGAGCGCGAGGCCCAGTTCAGCACGTTTGCACATGACCTTGAGCGCTGATGAGGAGATGAAGAAGGCTTGTCACAGTCCACGCGCCGCGCGCGCGGTGGGTACGCAGAACTTTGAGGGCAAGGCTGCGGAGAACGCAAGGTTTTCAGGCGCCTCGTCGCAGCACGAGGGAGCTACAGCATAGCCGCCAGTGCGGTGAACAAGCATCCGGCAGAGCTTGCCGGGCCTTCTCGGCGTACGCGGTCCGGCAATTGCCGAAAACCTTCCTGAACTCCCACCGTTCCATTGTCCGGCGAGCCGTCTTAAGAGTAAGCGTCGTTCTCAGGCCACTGCTTTGAGGGCTTGAGCGCGGTAGGCCCAGGGCAGTAGCTGGTCGATGTCGCGGTTTGGATGCCCGTTGACGATCCTGGTCAGGACGCCGGTGAGATAGGCGAGCGGATCGACGTCGTTGAGCTTGCAAGTCTCGACCAAGGACGCGACGACAGCCCAGTGTTCGGCTCCACCGTCGGATCCGGCAAACAGCGCGTTTTTGCGACTGAGCTTGATCCCACGGATTGATCGTTCGACGGTATTGTTGTCGAGTTCGATGCGGCCGTCTTCGATGAAGCGCGTTAAGCCTTGCCAGCGCGAGAGGGCATAGCGGATGGCTTCGGCGAGCTTGATCTTCTGGCTGATGAGCGCCAGCTTGGCGCGCAGCCAGGCCTCGAAGGCATCGGCGAGCGGCCGGCTCTTCTGCTGCCGCACGAGGCGACGTTCCTCGGCGCTGCGGCCGCGGATCTCCTTCTCGATCGCATAGAATGCGGCGATGTGCTTCAGCGCCTCGCTCGCGATCGGAGCGGGGCCGGCTGTCGCGAGTTCGTAGAAGTTGCGCCGCATGTGCACCCAGCAGAAGGCGAGCTCAACCGTACGCCTACGAGGAAGGCCGCCTTGTTTGACGGAGGCGAACGCTGCAGGTCCTAGGGGTAATCCTAGGAGAAGCGCTATGACGATTTCGAGGGCGGAGGTGATCACATCGGTCGAGCGGCGGCGCCGGTGGTCGCAGGATGAGAAGGAACGGCTTGTTGCAGCGTCGCTCGAGCCCGGCGCCAATGTTTCCGAGGTGGCTCGCGTGGCCGGGCTTCATGTGAGCCAGCTGTTCAGGTGGCGCAAGGAGCTTTGCAGGCACGGCGAAGCGAGCATAGCGCCGTTTGTTCCAGTCGAGATTGGGCCGTCTGCGCCATCGCGGGAGGCGGCCGAAGCGCCGTTGACGACGACGGCGGTGCGTCGACGGAAGAGCCAAGGCATCATCGAGATTGATCTTGGTAGCGGGCACCGCATCCGGGTCGATGGCGACGTGGACGGAGACGCGCTACGTCGCGTTCTCGATGCTTTGGTCCGCCGATGATCCCGGTTCCGACGGGCGCGCGAGTGTGGCTCGCGACAGGCTACACGGACATGCGCCGAGGCTTTCCGTCCTTGGCGCTCCAAGTGCAGGAGGTGCTGCACAAAGACCCGCTCAGCGGTCATTTGTTTGCTCTTCCGCGGTCGCCGCAGCGATCTTGTGAAGCTGATCTGGCACGATGGCCAGGGAGCATGCCTTTTTACCAAAAGACTCGAGCGAGGAAGGTTCATCTGGCCATCGGTTGGCGGTGAAACGGTGACGATCTCGCCGGCGCAGTTGAGCTATCTGTTGTCCGGAATCGATTGGCGCACCCCGCAAGAAACCCAGCGTCCGACGCGAGTCGGATAACGGTTTTGGGTTTGAATCTGCTGCTCGATCTGATTCAATGGCTTCATGACCTCGAAGCCGGACGATCTTCCTGCGGATCTTGCGAGCGCCTACATGGCGCTGCTGGCCGAGCGCAAGGCGTTGGAGGTTGAGCGCGATATCGCAGTCGCGGATGCCGCCAGCGCGCGGGCGGAGCTGTCGGACAACGAAGCGCTGATGGCACATCTCGAGCTGCGGATCGAGAAGCTCAAACGCGAACTGTACGGGCCGCGGTCCGAGCGTACGGCGCGGCTGATCGAGCAATTGGAATTGGAGCTCGAAGAACTCATCACCACGGCGAGTGAGGATGAGCTCGCCGCTCGTGCCGCGGCTGCAAAGGTACAGAACGTTCGGGCCTTCACGCGCAAGCGGCCGGTGCGCAAGCCTTGGCCCGACGACATCGAACGCGAGCGGGTCGTCATTGAGGCGCCAACGACCTGCGCCTGCTGCGGTGGGGCGCGCCTGGCTAAGCTGGGCGAGGATGTGACCGAGACGTTGGAGGAGGTCCCGCGCCGGTTCAAGCTGATAGAGACGGTTCGAGAAAAGTTCACCTGCCGCGATTGCGAGAAAATCAGCCAGCCGCCCGCGCCGTTCCATGCCACACCGCGTGGCTTCATCGGTCCACAATTGTTGGCGACAATCCTGTTCGACAAGTTCGGCATGCATATCCCGCTCAACCGTCAGAGCGTGCGCTTTAAGGCCGAGAGGATCGATTTGCCGCTGTCGACGCTGGCCGACCAGGTCGGCCACGGGACCTTCGCCGTTATGCCGCTGTTCCAGCTGATCGAGCGCCATGTGCTCGCGGCCGAGCGCCTACATGGCGATGACACCACCATCCGCATCCTGGCGAAGGGCAAGTGCACGACTGGGCGGATCTGGACGTATGTGCGGGATGACCAGCCGTTCGCCGGGCCTGCGCCGCCGGCCGCGGTTTACTATGCTTCGGGCGACCGCCGCGGCGCACACCCCCAGAAGCATCTGGCTGGCTTCGCTGGCATCTTGCAGGCGGACTGCTACAGCGGCTTCGAACCCATGTTCGACCCGCAGAGGAAGGTGCTACCGATCACGCCGGCATTCTGCTTCGCCCATGCGCGACGGGGTTTCTTCGAGTTGGCTGACATCGAGAAAACCGCCCGGGAAGGCCGCAAGAGCAAACCGGTCTCTCCGATCGCGCTGGTGGCGGTCAGACGCCTTGACGCGTTGTTCGAGATCGAACGCGCCATCAATGGCCGCAGCGCCGACGAGCGGCGAGCCGTGCGCCAGGAGAGAAGCAAGCCGCTGCTCGACGACATGCACGCCTGGTTGCTCCGAGAGCGAGAAACCCTCTCGCGCTCCTCCGAGGTCCTGAAGCCCATGAATTACATGCTCAGGCGCTGGGACGACTTCGCCCGCTTCCTCGACGACGGCAGGATCTGCCTGACCAACAATTGTGCTGAGCGCGCATTGAGAGGCATCGCCTTGGGAAGGCGCAACTGGACCTTCGCCGGCAGCCAGCATGGTGCCGACCGTGCTGCCATCATGCTGACGATGATCACGACCTGTCGTCTCAACGACGTCGATTCCAAGGCCTGGCTCGCCGACGTCCTCGCCCGCATCGCCGATCTTCCCACTTCGCGCCTGCACGAACTGCTGCCCTGGGAATGGAAGCTTCTGCGCCAAACCCGCAAGATCGACGATCAGCAAGCCGCCTAACCTTCACCCAACGCTATCTTGCAGATCGCCACGCCCGCGCGCATGCGTCAATCAGGCGGTCTTCGTCGTATGCGTACGCTCAACCTCACCACGCTCGGCAAGCTTTGGGTAGGCGTTGTAGCCATCGACCTGCAGGATGCCCTTGAAGCCGGCAAGATGGCTGAACAGCCGCTCGGCTTTGCGGTCGGGTGCATAGACATAGGCGATGCCGGGCGGATCGAGGCCGCACCAGGGCCTATCGTCGGCGGCATAGGCCCAGAGCTGGCCGGTTTTGGTGCGCCCTCGACCGGGATCGAGCACCGGCACCGTCGTCTCGTCGGCGAACAGCTTGGCGTTGATCGATCGAGAACGATGCCCTGGCGGGCATAGATCTGCGCATGCCGGTAGAGCGGCAGATGATCGGCATATTTGGACACCAGAACCTGGGCGACGGTTGCCTCCGTCGGTAGGCCGCCCTCGATCAGCCGGGCCGGAGCCTCGGCCTGCATGACGCCGTCCTCGCAGGCGCGGCAGGCGTATTTGGGGCGCCGGGTGACGACAACGCGGAACTGCGCCGGCACCACGTCCAGCCGTTCGCTCCTGTCTTCACCGATCCGATGCAGTTCGCCCTGGCAGCAGGGGCAGGTCTTGTCGTCGATGTCGACGACGACCTCGATCCGCGGCAGATGCGCCGGCAGTGCTCCGCGATTGTTGCGGCGCTTGCGCGCCCGTTCGGCCCGGCCTTCCGGGGCTATAGCGCGACAATCTGGATGAGAAGCCAGCGACAATCAGGTTGGCCATTTCGGCGGTCGTGGTGGGAGGATGATTGTCGCGGCGCGACGATAACGCAAGCGATATTTTCGTGACGCGTGATTTGATTGTCGTGGAGCGACAATCAAGCTGAGCCTTTGATTGTCGCGCGCGTTGGCGGTCGTCCGACTCCGCGCGCTTTGTCGACAGCTTCTTTCCGGCGATAGCTGTCGACATTCATTTCGAGGATCGTGGCGTGATGGACGAGGCGGTCGATTGCCGCGAGGGTCATGGCTTGATCCGGGAAGATTTTTCCCCATTCACCAAATGGCTGATTGGCGGTGATGAGCATCGATCGTCGTTCGTAGCGAGCGCTGATCAGTTCGAACAGAACGCTGGTCTCCGCTTGATCCTTGGTCACATAGGCAAGATCGTCGAGAATCAGGAGGTGATATTTGTCGAGTTTGGCGATCGCCGCTTCGAGCGCGAGATCACGGCGCGCGATCTGGAGCTTTTGCACGAGATCTGTGGTTCTGGTGAACAATACGCGCCAGCCCTTTTCGATCAGGGCCATGCCGAGCGCCGCCGCCAGATGCGATTTACCGCCGCCTGGCGGGCCAAAACACAAGAGATTGGCGCCCTTTTCGAGCCAGGCGTCACCAGCGGCGAGCGCCTGCACCTGCGCCTTCGAGATCATCGGCACGGCATCGAAGTCGAAGGCGTCGAGGGTCTTTCCCGGAGGCAGTCGCGCTTCCTCCAGATGACGTTCGAAGCGGCGCCGGCTTCGCTCCACCATCTCCTGTTCGGCCAGCGCAGCCAGGAAGCGGGCTGCAGGCCAGCCTTCCTTATCGGCGGTCTCCGCCAGGGCGGTCCAGATCAGCTTGATGCCGGGCAGGCGCAGATCGCTGAGCAGCAGTTCGAGACGGGCGGCGTCGATCTTGTCGGGCGCATTCATGCTGCCTCTCCCACGGTCGCGGCGATCTGGTCGTAGATGGCGAGCGATGGCAGCGTGACGATGACGACCGGTAGTGCCATGTCCTTCGGGCGGAAGCGCTCGATCAACGACTTGAGGTCCGGCAGGACGCCGTCGTCGAGGGCTGATTGCAGCATGACGCCGAGTTCCGCCTCGCAGGCACGTTCGTGTGCGAGCGCCAGAAGTCCGACCATGGCCCGGCAGGCTGGCCTCTCGCCGAGTCCAGCGAGCAAGGCATCGAACGCGAGGGCGTAGACGCGGCGGGGGAAGAGCTGGTCACGATAGACCAGATTGAGCAGCGCCATCGGCTTGCGGCGCAAGGAATGAATGACATGGCGATAGTCGACGACATGGCCGTGCTTGCCGTTCGGCAGCGTTCGCCCGCGCCGCAAGGTGATGATGTGCGTGGCGCCCTGGAAGCATTCGAGCCGGTCGTCATAAAGCCGCACCCGCAGCCGGTGACCGATCAGGCGGGATGGGACCGAGTAAAATACCTTGCGCAATGTGAAGGCGCTGGACGTCGTGACGTCGACGTTGACCTCCTCATAATCGGCGGTCTTGCGGGCCGGCAATTTCTTCAGCGCCATCCGCTCCTGGTCGATGCGCTTGGCATTGCGCGCGTTGCCGCGGCCAACGATCTCGTCGACGAAGGCCCGCCATGCCGCAAGATCGTCGAAGTCGCGCGAGGCACGCAGCAGCAGGGCATCTGCGAGTGCTCTCTTGAGATGGCCGTGTGCGCTTTCGATCGAACCGTTCTCATGCGACACGCCGGGATTGTTGCGGGTCGGCGTCATGCCGTAGTGGCCGCAGAACGCCTCGTAGCGTGTCGTCAAATCCTCTTTGGCATCAGTGCCGAGATTGCGGAACGCCGCCGAGAGGCTGTCGCTTCGGTGCTGCTCGGGAACCCCGCCCAGCGACCACAGGGCGTTTTGCAGCCCTTCCGCAAGGGCTACAAAACTTTCGCCGCCGAGCACGACATGGGCGTGTTCGAAGCCGGAGAACGGCAGGCGGAAGTGGTAGAGCCGGCAGTCCAGCAACTGGCCGGCGATGGTGACGCCGAGATCGGCGACCTCGGTGAAGTCCGACAAGCCCATGCGGCCCGGCGGATGCTCCTGGCGGAAGATCACCTCCCGATCCGGGCCGTTCACCGCCCGCCATGCCCGAATGCGCCGCTCAAGCGTCCGCCGTGTCCCGGTACCCAGCTTCGGATGCCGGCGGCATAGTTCCTCGAAGACGGAGATCGGCCGCAAGCCAGGGGCGGCCCTCAGCATAGGGAGAACGTCATTTTCCCAGACATCGGCGAATGGATCAGCCCGGCGACGTTCGCGGGGCACCTTCTTTTGAGATGGAAGTCCGGGATCCTTTTCGTAACCATGCGCTGTAGGCCGCAAGCACGCTGATCTATCCGGTTAGCGGTTAGATCTCGTCGGACTCTTCGGTCTTCGGCTTCATCATCGCGGCGAGCGCTTGGCGGCGTTTTTCGATGATGCTGGGGGTGTCCTTGTGGATTGCGATCAGCTCTTTGAGGTTCTCGATCCCGTCATCGGTGAACGCCATCACCCCGTCTTCACCGACGCCGACGACCCATAGCTGGCCATCCTCGGTGTCCATTTCTTCGGCGACCTCGAACAGCCATTCCTCGTCTTCACCGAGCATCTCAGCGACATGGCTGAGCGTGAACACGTGGCTGACTTTGTTGACGTGCCCCATCAAGCCGCCTGCGCCGCAAGGCCTTGCTGTTGCGCAGTCTTCCAGTTCCAGGGCAGCAGCTCATCGAGCCTGTGGGCGGGGTGGGTGGCGATGCGAGCGAGGACATCGGCGAGCCAGGCCTGAGGGTCAACCGCGTTCATCTTGGCAGAGACGATGAGGCTATACATGGCGGCGGCTCGGCGCCCTCCGCGGTCGGATCCACAGAATAACCACGACTTTCTACCTAATGCGATGCCGCGCAGCGCTCTTTCGGCGGCATTGTTCGAGAGGCAGACGCGGCCATCGTCGAGGAAGCGCGTGAAGGAGGTCCAGCGCTTGAACATATAGTTCATGGCCTTGGCCAGATCGTGACCGCGGGAGAGCTTGGCGCACTGCTCGCGCATATAGGCTTCCAGATCGGCGACGAGCGGCGCGCTCTGCGCCTGGCGAACAGCCCTTCGTTGGTCGGCGTTTTGACCATTGATAGAGCGCTCGATCTCGAACAGAGCGTCGATGCGGCGCACGATCTCCATGGCGACGGGCGAGATGACGATCTCCTTCTTTCCGGCCGCTTTGCGCCGCGCGTTCTCCTCAAGATCCGCCATGGCGAAGAACGGGCGCCGGGCATGGACCCAACAGGCCGCTTCCCTGATCAGCCCAGGACTTCGCGCGGGCTCGTAGAGCTTGATGTATCCGCCGAAGGCGTCGGCCTGGAGGATCCCGGTGTAGTTGGCCAGATGCGCCTGCGGATGCTCACCACTTCGATCGCGCGAGTAATAAAACATCGCCGCCGGCGGATCTGAGCCGCCGAAGGGGCGATCGTCCTTCACATAGACCCAGCATCGAGCGACATCGCACTTGCCCAAGGCCAGCACGGGCACGGTGGTGTCGTCGCCATGGAGGCGTTCGGCTGCCATGACGTGGGCTTCCAAGAGCCGCGACAACGGCTCCAACACCGTGCAGCACGCCCCTACGGCATCTGCCATGGTCGACAGCGCGATTGGCACGCCTTCCAGAGCGTAGCGCTCGGCCTGACGGTTCAAGGGCTGATGCTGACCGAACTTCTCGAACACGATCATGGCCAAGAGGCTTGGGCCGGCCCATCCCCTGGCGATGGCGTGGAACGGCGCCGGTGGCTGGCTGATCTTCTCGCAGTCACGGCAGCTGAACTTCTCCCGCACCGTCTCGATCACCTTCCACTGGCGCGGCACCACTTCCAGCGTCCGCGTCACGTCCTCGCCGAGCTTGCGCAGACGGTTGCTGCCGCAGCATTCACAAGCTGTCGGCGGATCAATCACTACCCGCTCGCGTGGCAGATGCTCGGGGAACGTCTGACGCTCGGGGCGCTTGCGCGTAAATCCGCGCACCGTCGTCGTCTTGGCCACGGCTCGTTCTGCCGCAAGCTCGTCCTCGATGGCATCGGCCTCCAGCTCTTCGAATGTCAGCGCCAACTGCTCGATCAGGCGCGAAGAACGCTCCGACCGCTGTCCGTAGATCTGATGCTTTAGCTTGGCGATCTGCAGCCTCTGCTGGGCAATCAGCGCCTCGTCTTCCGACGCTTTCGCGCGGGCGACCGCGAGTTCAGCAGCGATCTCCAAACCCTTCGCGCGCTCGACGGTCAGCGCCTCCTTCAGGGCGGCGATGTCA
This sequence comes from Bradyrhizobium sp. S3.3.6, assembly GCF_040546905.1. Classification (NCBI taxonomy): domain Bacteria; kingdom Pseudomonadati; phylum Pseudomonadota; class Alphaproteobacteria; order Hyphomicrobiales; family Nitrobacteraceae; genus Bradyrhizobium; species Bradyrhizobium sp. S3.3.6. The sequence goes on from NZ_JBEPOT010000007.1 coordinate 48,648, forward strand.
TCCGGAGCAGGGTCGCGATTAGCATGCATGCGACGCAGTGAATCACAGATTGGACGCGATGTGACTCCCCAAAATGCAAAAAAAGCTGCAGATTAATCCGCTCAGCCTGCGCTCTGCGGCCGCCAGCTTAGTTGGGGATTCCTCCAGTCGATGCCCTCAAGCATGTAAGCCATTTGCGCCGCTGAGATCGATATCGCGCCGGCCGATGCCGAGGGCCAGATGAACTTTCCGCGGTCCAGGCGCTTGGCGTAGAGCGACAGGCCCAACCCGTCATGCCAGAGAATCTTGACCAGATCACCGCGGCGGCCACGGAAGATGTAGAGATCGCCAGCGTGGGGATCGCGCTTCAGGCTCTCCTGAACTGTTAGAGCAAGGCTTCGCATGCCACGACGCATATCGGTGTGGCCAGTGGCGATCCAAACCCTGACGCCGCTCGGAATCGGGATCATCGTCGCCGCAGGAGTTCAAGAACTCGCTGCAGCGCCTCAACGTCCACGTCGCGGTCAACGCGAACACGACAGCCGCCAAGCTCGATCTCGATGATTCCAGCCCTTGCACGCTGCGCAGGCGGTGAAGACGGTGGTTGTGGCACGCCGTTCGAGATCGGAGCCGCCACAGGTGTGATCTCGACGGGAACAAGAGCAGGCGCGGCATCTCCGCCCAGTCGACCCTGGCGCGCTTGTCGACGCCACGTAAACAGCAGGCTATGGGCCACCCCATGCCGGCGCGCGACGCCGCAAACCGTCTCGCCAGCTTGCAAGGTCTCTTCGACCAGGCGAACCTTCTCGTCGTAACTCCATCGCCGCCGACGCTCGGCGCCCAGCACATTGACCTGCATTCGCCACGTGACCTTAAAGCTAGACTTAAGGTCAAATCCTCGGCCCGCCTCTCAAACTAGACAAGGCGGCCGCCGCCGGAGGGATACTCCTTTTCGAACCGGTAGGCGGCGGAAGTGCTGAAACCGGCCTCGGCACCGGCGACGGCTGGCGAATGGGTACGACGCAAGCTCATGAAAAGCCTCATTTGTTGATCGGTGACATGCCGGCCGGCCAAGGAATTGGTCCTCTCGAAGGAGAAAACCGATCCTTGACCTGCCGCCGTTACCGCCAAATGAGGCCCCTTCGGGCGCCAACGCCGCTGCCGGGGTAACTCCGGTCGGGCTACGCCCTCCCTTCGTCACCCCGGCAGCAGCGCATTCTCATCCTGATTGTCGCGGGATTCCCATCTTGATTGTCGCGCCGCACGGGGCTGTCTCGTCCTGACCGGCCTCGGCAGAGGCTGCGACCTGTTGGACGTCCTCGAGGCCCAGCAGCATCTGCTCCTCGGGGAGCGTCTCGGCCTTCCGGCCAAAGCGGTGGCGTTGCAGCTCCTTGATAATCTGACGCAGCCGTTCGCTCTCGTGAAGCGCTGCCAGCAGCATCGCCTTGAGCGTCTCGGGATCATCAGGAAGGTTATCGCTCACAGGCAAATCAGAGCATATTCGCGCCCGCCTGACGACGCGCTCGATGCCCCTGATTCACTTCGCCGCAGCGCGGCCCACAATTATCCGGCTTGCGTCGGGACAACCGTCTCCCGTGCCGCGTGGACACGCCGCCAATCAAGCCCCTCGAGCAGCGCCGACAATTCCGCCGCCGACAAACGCATCACGCCATCCTCGATCTTCGGCCAGCGGAAGACGCCTTCCTCGAGCCGCTTGGCGAACAGGCACAAACCCGTACCATCCCAGAAGATCAGCTTGATCCGGTCCGCCCGCTTGGCACGGAACACATAAACAGCACCCGAGAACGGATCGGCCTTCATGTGCTCGCGTACCAACATAGCAAGCCCCTCCATTCCCTTGCGGAAGTCGACCGGCTTGGTTGCCACCATCACCCGGACAGTTCCGGACGGGCCGATCATCGGCTTGCCTTCAGCGCATGGACGATGGCCGCAATCATCGCCACGTCCGCGCCTCGGCCGACCCGGATAGTGACGCCTTCGGCTTCGATCTCGATGCCCCCGACATCCGGCTTGGTCTTGCGTTGCGCTGTTTTGCGCTCATGGCCAACAGCCACGGCCGGTACCATGGCGTCTACCATCGCCGGTACAAACGGCGGATCGTCAGCCATCGGCGTCGGCAGCCGGCGTGCTTGCCGGCGCCAAGTGAACACTTGTTGCGGTGTCAGCCCGTGTCGTCGAGCAATCTCGGAAACGACCGCGCCTGGCACCAGCGTCTCCTCGACAATCCGGGCCTTGTCGTCCCTGGAAAACCAGCGACGTCGTCCCGTCTCCGTGATCACTTCCAGTCGATGCGTCGTCACATCCGACTTAAGCGTATGGTCAAGCATAGACATAAGCCGATCCCTTCAAAGAGATCGTGAAACTCGCCTATCCAATGTGCCGCGAGAAGGTGGGTGCAGAACGACGCTTACTCTTAAGAAGCCATCTTGCCCTGCACTCCAATAGCTGGCGAACACCCTGCGATTCTCTTACCGAACACCGGGAGGGCTGCCGACCTGTTGTGATCATGTTGCCTCACCGGGAGCTCACCGATCGCGTCAGAACGAACGGCGCCCGAAACCGATCGGATATCCGTGCACACACTCGTGGGGAGCTTCCCGCGCTGATTATCCGGCTCTACTGACGCTGACCCGCGGCGCTGCTAGGCACTTCAGCCCGATCGGCGAGCCCTGCGAGCGGCAGACCTGCCTCATGCGCGCGTCTGGAGCGCCACAGCGTGAGATATAGAGCTGCTATCCAGAGCACAGGCATGAGCACAAGTAGAGCGCCTACCGCGGCGATCGTCGGATCGATCTGCTGGTTCATGTTCTCCAGCATCTTCAGCGGAAGAGTTCGCAAGGAAAACCCGCTCACAAGTGACGTGACGACCACCTCGTCGAAGGACGAAATAAAGGCAAATACCGCACCTCCAATGATCCCTGGCTTGATCAGCGGGAGCGTCACCCTAACGAACGTCCGAATGGGACCGGCGCGCATGCTCTTGGCGGCTTGCTCCAAACGCTGATCGAAATTCGATAACGTCGCAGCGACGATGACGACGACGTAGCCAATGGCGCCAATACTATGCGCGAGAACAATGCCAAGTTTCGTGCCGATCAGTCCAAGGTTTACCAAGCCAAGATAACACGCAACCCCGACTACGATGGTCGGAAACGTGATAGGCGTCAGAATGACCAGCATGAGGAATCTGCGAGTTCGTGAAGACGTTCGGGTAAGCCCGAACGCCGCCAGCGTCCCCGTGACCGTCGAGAGCACAGTGACCATCACGCCGATCTGGAGACTGTTCCAGAGCGCGCCAGTCCAGGAGGAATCACCAAAAAACGATCGGTACCACTTCAGTGAAAAACCTGAAGGGGGAAACTCTAGAAAAGCTCCGGCACTAAATGACATGACTATGACGATCAAACCCGGAAACAGCAGGAACATCATCACCAGAATTACGAATATCGCAGCCAGAGCATTCCATACCCTTACGCTATGTACTGGCTGGTACAGCTGTTTTGGCCAGCGACGTGCCCGAAGGGGAACAACAAACTCGCCGACCTGTCGTCGCAACGTTCCCAAACCGGATGCCCAGCCGCGTTCCGATTTGCGAACCGATTCGGGTTGGCTCTGCGTACCAGATAGATCCAGTCCGAAAAGCGACAGCATGATGATGGCTATCAGCAGAAGAATGAAGGCCTCTGCAGCTATAGGGCCGAAATCCAGAGAGTTCGTGAGCTGGGCCGCGATGAAGTTCGACAACATAGCGTCGCTAAGTCCGCCGAGCGCTTGGGGCGTGATGTAAAAGCCAAGGCAGACTACAAAAACCAACATAGTCCCGCTTCTTACAGCGGGGAGGCTCAGAGGGAAGAACACTCGCCAAAAGGCCAGGACAGGACGCGCTCCCATACTTCGGGCAGCCGCTACTAACGACTTGTCGATACCGTACATAACACTGACCAGCGGCAAGATCATTATCGGAAGCACGATGTGAACCATGCCGATGTAGACGGCGAGTCGATTATAAAGAAGAGAAAGCGGAGTGGAGATGATACCAATCCCGATAAGAACGTTGTTGATCAATCCATGGTCACCCAGGATCACGGTCCATGCATAGGTGCGAACAAGGCCGCTGGTTAACCAGGGAATGAAGACAAGGACGATCAGCGCCGCGCTGGCGGGTTTCGACGCATTTACGATGAGATAAGCAGTCGGGTAGCCGATGATGAGACAAATGAAGGTAGTTACGACGCTTACCTTGATCGTCTGCAATAGGATCAGGATATTGCCTGGTTGTTCGAAGAACGCGTGATAATTCGTGATTGAGAATGACGGTGCGTTTGTGCTGATCAGGAACAGTTGAATAGCTGGGAGCCCGAACACCACGAGTAGAATGGCGAACGCAGGAATTGTGAGTCCAAGGGGTACTCGCCAGATCTTCCGCAGCTCGTTCATTCGGAGCCTCTCGTATTATAGCTCGCGACGAAGCGGATATCGGAGCGCCGCCACTCGAGCTGCACTTCATCGCCTGGCCTAAATATCTGCTGCCCCGCGGCTACATGCTCGCGTATGATCACAACGGTGCTGCCTACGCGCACTTCGTATTTTCTCAATGGGCCTGCATAAATCATGCTCGCGATAGTACCGCTGGCAAACTGGTGTTCACCAGTACCGTCTTGCAGCCGCCCGTTAGGTGGGATGATGCGAATGCGCTCCGGCCGAATCATTGGCATCGCATCGGACGTTCGTGCATCCGATTCTATCTTGAATTCGCGATCAGTGAGGAAATTAGCTTCGCCCAGGAAGCTCGCGACGAAGCGCGTGGTGGGACGGTCGTAAAGAGCTTCTGGGGTATCGATCTGCTCGATTTCCCCGGCACGCATAACCACGATCCGATCCGAAAGCGTCAGCGCTTCCTCTTGATCGTGTGTCACGCATATCGTCGTCTTGCTAAACTCACAGTGCAGGCTCTTGATTTCTCCTTGCATCTGTTCGCGGAGGTTCCGATCGAGTGCGCCAAGAGGCTCATCGAGCAAGAGGATAGGCGAATCAGCTATCAGCGCTCGAGCAAGCGCCACGCGCTGTTGCTGCCCTCCGCTTAACTGCGAGGGCATGCGGTCCCCAAATTCCTTGAGATGGACGCGCTCGAGCATCCGAGCCACTCTCGTTGCTCTCTCGCTTGCCTCCATGCCGCGCATTTCCAACGGAAATTCTAGATTTCTACGCACCGACAAATGTGGGAAAAGCGCATAGTTTTGGAAAACGATGCCTTGATCACGGTGATAAGACGGGACCGAAGCTACCGACTTACCGGAAATGATGATATCGCCGCTGCTCGGCGCCACAAACCCAGCGAGCAGCATTAGAGCAGTTGTCTTTCCCGAACCGCTTGGACCAAGGATCGTGAGGAACTCGCCTCGACGCACGCCTAAGGATAAATCTTTTACCGCGGCCACCGCCCCATATAATTTGGTGACGTTTCGGAATTCGACCTGCAGCGTATCAGAAGTTTCTGTCAAGCTTCAGCCTCCGGAAGCAGACTTGAGTTTCTCGAGGTAAGCCACGGGTACACCGCATCAGCGATGTGCGCTGAGGCTTTGCCCAGGGACGCCGACGAGACGCGTCCCAGCAGCTTGCGCATCTATCTCACGATCCAGCCGTTCCACCGCTGAGTGAGCCGCTGAGAGTTTGTGAGGCCATCTGCGCCAGTTTGAACATACCACTCGCCGTTCACAAGAAAGCTAGTCTTCATGTACTCAGGATAGGTTGCCAGCTTACGAGCGACCTTCTCGGGTATCTGTTCGTATGCCCGCTGATTGCTCGGAGCTTGCGCAAACAGCTGAGCGAAGGCTGCCTGACGGTCGGCGCGACCGGTAAATGCAATGAACTTCTGTGCGTTCAGCACGTTGGGGCTACCCTTCGGTATAATCCAGTAGTCAAACGTCAGCTTGGCTTGGTTACGGTTGATCTCTATGGGGTCACCGTTGTCAATCAGCGATAATGCTCGACCATCGACAGATTGGACGAGATCGGCGACCCCGTCGCGCATTACTTGCAATATCTCAGCCCCTGTAGTCCACCACTTGCGAATATGGGGCTTAATCTTGTCGAGACTTGCGAACACGCGGTCGATGTCCATTGGATAGAGCGCGTCCATCGCGACGCCGTCCGCAAGTAGCGCTTCTTCCCACGGCCCCGGCAGGGGGCTCCCACCCTGACCGTTCCCCAATGAACGCGGCCCTGGGAACTTCGTAGCGTCCCAAAACTCGGCCCAATTCGTCGGACGTGGCTTCTCGGCCGGAAACTTCTTAGTGTTGTAGACCATATTCAAAGAGTAGAGATAGCTGCCGAACCCAAATGGGTGCTTGCAGCGACCTTCGGTCGTTTCCAGCTCGCGAGGATTGTGCAGCGAATAGTCGACTTGTTCGAGATAGCCGCCTCCCGCCAGCGTAAGTCCGGTCACTTGGCTTACCAGAACCGCATCGATGGTGACGCTGTTGTTCTTCACCATCAACCCGACTTGTGCCGCCCGGAGATCTTGGTAGATCGGGGTGACCTTGACTCCCGTCTCCGCTTCAAAGGGTCTAACAAAGGCCGCCATGATCGCATCGCCGAAATTGCCGGCGCTCATGTTGAGTCGCAGGTCGCCCGAGGACGCTGCAGCAGGCCTAGAGACGGAAAACATCGCTCCGGCGGCTATGAGGGACGATGTGCCTTGTACAAAGCGCCTGCGGCTCACTGACTGGTTCACGTTCGCTCCTGCGCGTAGTGGTTTCACGCTCATGTTACCGGGTACCGGAATGAGATTTCTTCATTTCTCCGCGGCTTTCTGTCGAAATCCAGCGCCTCAAGGGCAGTTTTTGTAGCTTTTCCTGCATCTAGCACCGTAACTTCGAGATTAGCACCTCCGCCCGGCTTTGCGCGAACGGTGCAACGTGGTGAGTGAAGCTAGGATTGCGGAGGATCGAACGGCTCCTCGGCGGGAAGAGTGCCACCAGAGATCGAAAGTATTACGGTCCCCCTGAATTTGCTCGGACATTCTCTAGAGAGTTCTTGCGAGCGGCGTAGCACCCCGCGGGCGAGCGCCCTGCCGGAGGCCTCGCCGCGGCCGGACAGCAGCGCTTCGCAGAGCTGGATCAGGCCACCTGCGTCCTGCCGGACATCAAGGGAAGCGCCCGCCAAGCAGAGTGCGGCCTCTTTCGGAGATGGTAGCGAGCAGGTCCGTTAAAAACGCGTTTGGCATCGAACACTTCGAAGGTTTACACACGAGCTGTCGGGTAGAGAACGCAGGCTCCCGTTCAGGGCTCCGGTTGCACTTTGAGCCTCGGTGCACACCTCACCGATCGATCGCCAACCCTACAACAAAAGACCCGAGTCATGAAAAGACCTCCGGCGGGCATGCCAGAGGTCTTCTTGGAGGTTAGCTATGTTAGATCCTAAGCCTTTTCGTTTTCTCCTTCCGTTTATTGAACAGAATTAGAAGTTGCGCTGAGCGCGGAGCATCATTTGGAAATTGCTTTGATCCTTCAGCTCATATGCAGCTGCTGGTTTTGCGATGCCAGCCTGCGCGGGCGCCGTAACTGTACTGCCGCTTGCATACTTCTGATCAAGCATGACGTAAGCGGCTTCTGCCGAGAAGGTCAGACCCCTGACGGGGGTCCATCGAGTGGCCACACCAACAACCCCATAGTTGAAGTCGGGATTGCAACCGCCCGCTCCGCTGGACAGAGCAAGCGTTCCTACGAGCGCTCCGCAGATGTAGCCTTTGGCCGTGTTGTTGTATCGGACAGCAGCCCAGCCGCCGAAAAGAGCCGAATTCCACTGCGGATTCCAGTTATGAGTATAGGCGCCGTTGAAGCCGTAGCTGGTGGTCAACTGCTGGCCAGCTCCGGTTACGAAGACTGAATCAGAGACACCCGCAATGCCGAGACTCTGGTAAGCCCCTCCCACACCGGCGCTGCCGTACATCGCGTATGTAAACGCCGTGTAGGGTTGGAAGTTGTAGCTGCTGGCACCATTCGTATAGACGCCCTGAACGTTGATCGTATCACCGGCGCCAGTTGGAATATTCTTGATCGACAGCGCCAGCTGTCCAGCCCAGCCCCATTTGTCGTTCGGATGCCCGGTCGTTTCATCGAGCCCGTAATAAGCGGCGTGATTGTCGTGTGCGGCGACGGACGCTTGAACAAGACCCCATGCTTGATCAACCCGGAGCGCCGCAACGAAGTCTGGAGATCGAGTACCTCCGATGTCGCCGGCACCGTAGCTGCCCGCCATGAGACCTGCCGCCGTCGCGCCACTTACGTTCCAAATGTTAGTTGTGGTGTGACCGGCCTGATCCTCGGCGGAGAAGCTCGCGGTGATACCTTGGCCGAAATCAGCCGTATACGCGACTTGATTGACAGCTTCCCACCCGCCGCCGCCGGGCAGACCGTCAAAGCTGTTGCCGGGATAGTTGGCCCAGGGCGACGAGAACTGCGACTGGGCACGACCGAAGGTGAAGCCGGCGAATTGGAGGAACGCATAGTACACGCTAAGACTACCGCCGGAGATCATACCGCTGCCACTTCCAGCGGGGTTGCTGCCGTTATATGCAGTTGCGCCATTCGTGAGATTTGTGCCGGCGCCGGCATAACCGCCGGCCGTCCAAGTGAATGCCAGCTCGGCGTATGTACGGACCACGCCGTATTCAGTCGCAGTACGTGTATCGATGCCGAGGTCCAAGCGGGATTGCGACGTGAAGTAGTTGCTCAGGCGGTTGTGCGCCCCACCGACGCCTCCTGTGGCAGGCGACCAGACGCCGTTCGAGTTGAGGATGGCCGTGCCGCGCACGTATCCACCAAGTTTAATGCAAGTGTCGGTACCCGGGATGTAATAGAAACCAGCCCCATAAAGGGAGCAGATCTTCACATATTCGATGGCCTTCGCCTTCACGGGAAGGTCGGCCGCCTGCGCTCCGACGCTCGCGAACATCGCGGCCGAGCCAAGGATCAAACTCTTCATCAACTTCATTACTGGAACCTCCAAGTTGGAAACGTCGCTTCCGTCCTTCAAAGATCCGCCTCAGCCGGCCTCGCGTCTGGCGGGTGCTTGACGGACGACGTCGAGGCGCCCCCTCTCCGTCCGCTCTAGGGATAATTCTGATCATTAATTACTGCAATGAATTACTTTTAGTAAGCTATATTTGGACTCGAACATGTTGCGTGCGAGCAACACGGGCGACGGCGCAATCTCAGAATGTCAAAATAGGCAAAAGAAAAGCCCGTCAGGGGGCATCCCGACGGACTTTCTGGAGATTTGGTATGAAGCTTGAAGAGCCTTCCTCAATCGACTCGAAAAGGCCTACCGTAGTTGATTAAGTTCGTCAATTAATTTCATACATGGTACCTATGTTTTTGGGGACCTTCCCTGCCCCTTCCAAGACAGATACCGCTGTTAGGAAGATGGGCCGAACTGTCACCGGTCCTCTCGCGGGATAGCAGCATGGCTGAAGAACAAAAAACCGACAGATCCATCAGGGACTTCGTTTGGAACATCGTGGAAGTCCATTCTCAGCTGGAAGAGATACACAAAAGCTGGGCGCAACTGCTGGGATTGACTGAGCCGCAATGGCTGATCCTTATGGCCATCGACGAACTGGACGAAGGTCGCGGCGTTTCAGGGATAGGAGTGGCGGGAAAGCTCCGAATCCATCCGCCCTTCGTCACCAATCAAACAAAGCAACTCGAAGCGATGCAGTTGCTGGCCAGGAAGCCTTCTCCAGATGACGCACGATTCGTACAGATGTCATTGACTGAAAAAGCACGCGCGGAAATTTCGAAGCTTTCGAGGCTGAGAGAGGCGTTGAACGCGACTTTGATGGAAGGCCTTGATGAGGCTTCGTTCGAATACCTCAACAAACGACTGACTTCGATTGCCAAGAACTGCCGGCTGGCTTCGCAAAAACTTACGATTGGAGTCTTATAAGCGCCGCAGGGCAGCTAACGGCATCATCGCTTTAGTTTGCGGTCCAGCCAATCGAAAATGCAATCATCTGACATCACGAAGTTCTCGAAGTACTCACCGTGCTCCGCGGAGACAATTTCGGGTAGCATCAGATCCAAAGGGATGCCCTCTGCTGTACAATCGGCGTGAAGTTTGATGGCTTCGGAAACGCTAACGAGACCACGGCCGCCTGCAACTACGAGTGCTGGACAATCTAACCGCCGCGCCACTCGGGAACGCCGTGGCGATACCTCCTCTTCGGTTTCCTCACATGCCGCGCCGGTGATCCAACCGATAGAAGCCAGAGTTCGCGCGGAACTCCAAAGCCCGCCGTCACAAACCGCAGCGGCGACACGTTTATCGAACGCAGCGAAGTTTGTAGCTATCTCCGCTGATAACCCATCACCGTATACACCAATTCGTCTTCTATCGACTTCCGTGCGGGATGACAGATGGTCCAAACATAGAGATAGAAGGATCTTCGATTCACCGGGGGAGTATTTTACAAGCTCCTCGCGGGCGACGATGAGAACGGACATTCCATGCTTGATGGCTAAAGGCAGGAGCCTACCAAGTAGCATCGTCCTTTTGTCTTCATCGCTGCTGAGGCAAATGACAGCGGGGCAACATGATTTCGGAGCGCCTCCAGGCAAGTATAACGCGGACAATATCGTGTGATCGAATCCGACCTCTAAGTTCTCCGCTGCGCCGCCGAGGGATACGCCGAAGCGCTGGATGGCAGCCTCGACCTTACCTTCGACATCTAAGCGGTCTCGATCGTCTTCGAGCAGCCTCCTGGCGACCTCAAACGCAGTCAGCGCACAGAGCAACGCCTCCGTGGCCTCGTCGAAAGCTTGCACCTCTATGTCCAGATGGCTTTTGCGTTGATAATCATCTCCAGTCCTCACCCACGAGCTGGCCCAGTTCTGCCGCCGCGCTGGCGTGCAGTGCTCGAACGTTAGACCGCGGACAAACGAAGAGACGTCGCGCCGAGTAGATGCCAAATTGCTCCACCGGCGAAGCCGAGCACCAGACTCCATCGATTTGACCCCTTCGTGCAACTGAGAAAGCGCCCGATCTGATGCCGATTATGTGCCTTCGCAGCGCAATGGCTTCTCCCGACGAGTCGCCGCTTGTCGCAGCGCGAGACTCTAGGAGTTCCGAGCGCCGGATTCCCTCAATGGAGGTGCGGAAGGGCGCGAAATCCTTTGTCAGCGTCGGATTCTTGGAGTTTTTGTGCGAGCTGCGAGAGGATTAGCTCCAACATATGATTGGCGAGCGCGTTCGCGGTAGTTCATTGGTGCGAAGCGCAGGTCGTCCGGAGACTGCCTATGCAGGGCCGCGGCCCATCGCCGCGACACTTTCGTGAACGGCTTGCATGTTGCTGCCATATTTATTGGGGTCTCACGGGCAGCAACGCTTCGAAGCTGACCAAACGAAAAGGCGCACTCGTGTCTACCAGATTGCAGGACGCCCGTTATGCGTGATGGCCGTCAGTAGTCTCCCTAGCATGTGACTATTTTAGCGGTTGGAAGCCGGCGGAAAACTCCTGCGCTGCTGCCCGCGCGCAGGCCTCCGCTTCGTTTGAGAGATCCATCGCGCGCTTTTCCTTAGTTACCGTCCCGGTCCAGCAACGCCGAGCGAGAGCAGTTCTCGAGCACCTCGATTCATAAACGAGCGAGTCCTGCTCGGTCCGTATTCCTTCAATCGGCGCATATTTTCCAAGGTAAAGAGCGATTTTTTAGCGCGTTTCGGCTTCAAGGCGCGCTAGCATTCAAGCATGACAGCCGAAAATCAACCGTCTCTAGGCCTCCTGCTCCTCGAACGTGGGGCTCAGCCTGCTTCAACACGCCCGCCGCTTCCGGGCTCGCTTGCAAATCCGGCTACTTTCGACTTTCCGGTCATCTCCGAAACTGTTCAAGGAGCCTGGGTCGAGAACGTCGTACGCGGCGACCCAACTCTTGAGTCGCCCTACATCGCAGCCGCCCGACGATTAGTTGAACGAGGGGCGATCGCAGTAACTTCGAACTGCGGCTTCTCTGTTCGGCATCAGGCGGCGGTGGCCGCGTCGGTTGATGTTCCGGTCGTGATGTCGAGCCTGCTCTTGTTACCGGCCCTGCTTCGCCAGATGCCGCGGAATAGGAAGATGGCAGTTCTCACATACGATTCAACCCATTGCGGTGACGAGCTGCTGGGTGTTGAGGAGCCCTCGGAACGAGACAGAATCGTTATTGGAGGCATCGAAGGTGGCAAGTTCTGGCATGACGAATTGAAGCGACCCGCGCCACCGCTTGACGTTCCCGCAATCGAGGCCGATGTCACCGCTTGCATTGCGCGCCTTCGGGCTGCGCACCCTGAAATCGGTCTGCTGTTATTTGAATGCGCCGGATTTCCCGTGGTCGCCGCGGCAGTCCGCCGCTCTGCGAAATTGCCAGTTTACGACATCACCACCCTCTGCCAATTGACCATAGCTTCCGTCATGGCCGGACTAGTGCCTTGAAGCAGAATCCTCGCGCCTAAAGCGGATTGCCCCTACGTCCTTCTTCCAAGTTGGCCATGGCCACATTGGCTTGGACGAGCCGCTCTACGGCGAACAGCCTCATCTACAACAACGCCAAACTCATATCGGCTGGGCGAGGCTGGAGTCAGTCCAGCGTACCGAGCAGTCCCGCCATCAGACGGCCGCGCTCCGCCAGGCTGTTTACTTCGATAAACTCCTCGAGCGTGTGAGCGTTTCCGCCACGCGCGCCGAGGCCGTCGAGAGTCGGGATGCCCAAGGCCCCGGTGAAGTTGCCGTCCGAGCCGCCGCCGGCGCTCACATGCGGCAGATCACTTCCTAGGGACCAGGCAATGCCGCGCGCCTTTTCATAGAGCGCCATCGTTGGCGAGTAGGCCGGTGGAATCTCACCGCCGGCCTCTCATAGATCCCAGCGTGAGACTCTCGCCTCACTGGGCTCCCATCAGGGAAACGAGCCGCGTATGCCGATATTCCAGTGTGCGAACAACCCGGGACGTTCTCGAGATAGTCGTTCGAGAACGCGGCCGGCCTTGGCCTTGCGACCCATAAAGCGTTTGAACTTCCGCATCATCCAAGCCTCGATTGTCTGATTGACGTATCGAAGGATTGGCCCCAGAGCCGCCCGCGTGAATCGACCGTAATACTAAATCCACCCCCGCAGGAGTGGATTGAGCTGCCGAGCGATGTCAGCCATTGGCACATGGGTTCGTCTTCGGAGGTTCAAATCCCGGATTGCCGCCCGCATGGACTTCAGCGCCGAAGCGCTGACCCCAGGCAGAAAACTGCAGAACACCGAGGCGTCTTGCGAGTTCTTTGCCCGTCGGGGCCGGAAGCAGTAGCCAAGGAAGTCAAACTTGACGTTCGAATAGCTCCCCTTCCGCCGGCTGTCCTTACAGTAGACGATCCTGGTTTTGGTGGGGTGCATCTCAAGTCCGCACTCCACCAAGCGAGTTTGTAGCTCGGCCTTTACGGCTTCTGCTTCTTGCTCGCTCCGGCAGTGCACTAGACCATCGTCTGCATACCTACACCATGGGAGGTCAGGGTACGCCCGTCCCATCCAGAGGTCGAAAGTGTAGTGCAGGAAAAGGTTGGATAATATAGGGCTGATCACGCCACCCTGAGGGGTGCCGCGGGTTCGCTCGATAATTATTCCGTCCTTGTCCATAGGTGCCGTCAACCATCGTTCGATGTAGAGCAGCGCCCATTTGCACCTCACGTGCTTCCGGACAGCCCGAAGCAGAAGTTCGTGGTCGATGTTGTCAAACAGACCTTTGATGTCGAACTCGAGAACCCAGTCGTATTTCCAGCACCGCTTGCGCGTGACGCCGATAGCATCGAGTGCCGATTTTCTCGGCCGATAGCCATAGGAGTCTGCCAAAAATATTGGGTCCAAGTCCGGCTCAATGAGTTGTTTGACAACCATCTGGGCCACTCGATCCGCTACGGTTGGCACACCTAAAATCCGCTGGCCTCCAGTCTTTTTGGGAATGGAGACGGCGCGCACCGGTGGCGGAAAGTAGCTTCCTGAGCTCATCCGATTCCAAAGCTTGTAGAGATTGTTCTGCAAGTCGGAGTCGAACTGCTCGATCGTCTGTCGATCCACACCGGCCGAACCCGCATTGGATTTGACCGCTTTGTAAGCGTCGTACACACGTTTCTTATCGATATGAAACGGCTTGTTTGTCGTGATCGTCGTCGTCATCCTGTTTCCAGTTGGTACGTCAATACGATTTGTCCTGACCCGACCCCTTTGCTCCGGCCCGATTACGGGGCCTTCACCGCTAGTACGGGTCGGTCCGCCCCAGGCCCTGGCTTCGGTACTCTCGCCTCGCAGTTTTGGCCGCTTCAGCTTCTCCCTTGGCATCCAGGGACTGGTTCCTGCAGTTCCACACGAAAGCCTGCATCCGATTCACGCCCCCTATACGCCGACTGCTATCTGCCCAGTAGCCAGGTAACCGACAGATTTATCCCAGAGGATGCGAGCGCCTCCGGTTTTGGCAGTGTCTAAAGCCTTTCGGCGCGTCACCGAGGGTTTGCTCACGCTCGTCTCTCGAATGCTCACCTGCCCGAATTTCATTCGGACTTTTGATCCAACGCTCACCACCACGCCTTTTGAACGCAGCAGCTTGGACTGGTTTGGGACCTGCTCCTGAAAGCCGATCCCGAGGGGCCCGCCCTCATCTTTCGCGCAGCTTATCCCCACGGTCAGTTGTTCACTGCAAACCCCCTTCCGTGTGCATCTGCAGCACACCCCGCATCAGGCTCCCACACCGGCCGGGTTACCCCCCGTGTCACCTTGAAGGCGACATCATTCGTGGTGTCCGATAGCGCCAGCATTCTCTCGACGCCGCGGTCGAGATCGGGTTGGCGCTTCGCCATAGAAAGCGCTTCGCCGGTGGCCGTCGTGGCGACGCAATTCACCCACTGTCCCCCATGTACGACCCCGACGGAGAACGTGCAATCGTCCGTCGTCATGGCTTCGATCGCCAGGATCTGCCGCGCCATCTCACGGATCGCCGAGCGGCCCGAAGACAGCGTCGCGCCCGCATGGCTCGGCCGCCCCGTGGCTTCGAGATTGAAGCGCGCGATCGCATAGCGCCCATTGACCACACCGTTGTCGGTGCGTCCCGGCTCGGGTACCAGCACGTATTTGTTCCGGGCGGCCTCCGCCTCAATGATGTCCCGCGTGGAAGGCGTGCCCACTTCCTCGTCCGGAGTGAACAGCACCGTGATCGGCAGCGGTGTGGTGAATGATGCGCGGATCAACTGCCTGATCGCTTCCAGTGAGAGATAATTTCCGCCCTTCATGTCAAAAATGCCAGGCCCGTAGCACTTATTGCCCTCACGGCGCCATGCAAGCTTGTCGATAGTGCCGACGGGGTGCACGGTGTCCAAGTGTCCGGCAATCAAAATGCCCGGGCCGCCTTGCTTAGGATGCGGAAAGCGCGCACGGACAATGCCGCCAAAACCCTTGCGCCCGGCGATGCGCTCGATCGTCGCGCCGATTACGGCCATCTCCCGAGCTGCGAGATCGAGCATACGTTCGACTGCAGTTACGTCCCATGTCGGGCTTTCGCACTCCACCCAGGCGCGCAGCCCCTGCAGCATCACCTCAGAGTCAAAAGGAAGATTGGCTATGTTCACGAGACTATTTCCTTCCGTTGTTTGGGCGTCTGATCAAGACAGCATCCACAACTCATGTTTCGGTGCTATAGGCTATTGCGGGCATCGACCGGCTGAAGCCCTTTTCTCGTTCTAATAGTTCCTACTCTGCTGAGGACGCATCCATGCGCGCGAGCCCCACAACTGAAAACCCATAGATAGAAGAGCTCGTTTGATTCCGACCTCGGCTATTTGTATCCGCGACAATAGTTGCAGCATGATATTGCATTCGCGCATTCGTAGCACTACGGCCAGTTCAGACGATGCACGACCGGTCAGAACGATGGAGGCGAACAGGCGCTTACCACCACGCAGGGCTCGTCCCCGACGCACCTGAATCGATGGGGTAGACTGCTGGAGAAATAATACCCGTCGCCAGGGCTTAGCACACGGCACTGATCTTCGACTGTCACCTCTAAGCGCCCACTTATTACAATTCCCCCCTCCTCGCCGGCATGAACGAGCCGCACTTTTCCAGTATCCGATCCAGGACGGTATGTTTCCTTCAGAATCTGGATTGAACGTCCTACCTTATTCTTTCCAATCTGGAGGTAGGAAATTCCTCCCTTCCCGATCTCGGTGAATTCCTTCTTTCCAAAGAAGATCTGGTCCCTGCCCTGCTCCGTCAGGGAGAAAAATTCCGCCAAGCTGATCGGAATGGCATCTAAAATGCGTTTCAAGGCCCCCACCGAGGGATTAGAATGTCCAGCCTCTATCAACGAGATGGTTGAATTGACGACGCCCGCCTTTTTCGCCAATGCCCTCTGAGACATCCGATTGCGCTGCCTAATTTCACGCAAACGTGCCCCGACATTTTCGTTGACGCCTTCGGGCATATTTCCGGTCCGTCCACCTGCAAGGTGCCAGTTCCTCCTAACGCGCGGAAGACGTTCAATCAGTTGAGACTCGTTTGTAACTTCGTGTCGCTTCGAATCCATTCGATACTCACCGTGGCTGTCAACTTATCAGACTGACGTGCGCCATGGCCGCGACGATTTCAGCCTTCGTATCTCCTCCTACGGGCACCAACGGCAATCTCACAGTCGGTAAACACTTTCCGATCAGCGACAGCGCATGTTTGACCGGCGCTGGGTTGCTTTCAATGAATAGACTAGTGTGCAAAGGCGCGAGCCCGTCTTGTAGTTCGAGCGCTGTCCTGTAGTCACCAGCCAGGCACGCGTTTTGGAAGTCGGCACAAAGGCGCGGAGCGACGTTCGATGTCACGGAAATCCAACCGTGGCCACCATGAGCCATAAAGCCGAGAGCGGTGATATTTTCGCCAGAGAATTGAATAAAGTTTCGTCCCATTGCGGCCCGCTGCTGCGACACGCGCCCCATATCGTTGGTCGCATCTTTTACCCCAGCGATGTTCTTCAATTCGGAAAGCCGGGTCATTGTCTCCAGTGACATGTCGACAGCGCATCGACCGGGGATGTTGTAGATGATTATAGGGATTCCGATTGCATCATTGATCGCCTTGTAGTGCTGGAAAAGACCATCCTGAGTTGGTCTGTTATAGTAAGGAGTAACGATCAACACGGCGTCTGCGCCGACCCTCTCTGCGTGCCTGGCGAGGTCTATTGCTTCGGACGTGGAGTTAGAGCCGGCACCAGCGATTATGGGCACGCGCCCTCTCGCCTGGTCTACGCACCATTGAACGATCTGGTGGTGCTCATTGTGAGAGAGAGTAGGGCTCTCGCCAGTCGTGCCGACGGGCACCAAACCATGGATCCCCTGCGCAATCTGCCATTCTACAAGGTTCCGAAACCTCTCCTCGTCCAGAGCGCCGCTCTCAGCAAAAGGCGTAACCAGAGCAGTAAAGCATCCTCGAAAGCGCGCCTTTTCTATCATCTGCATCTCTTTTTCGCTGGCTATGCACCCGTCTTTCGCCGGACATCAAGAGTTTGCTCGAACTCCTACGGTGCCCGTCGATATGCTCTCCGCGCCGGGATCAACGTTCGACTGGCACAATAAAGAACGCGCCCATATCGATTCCACCGACAACGCCACCAAACGCGCTTAATTTCAGCGCTCCACGGCTTTCCATGAAGATTCTGATCGACGTTCACTTCTCACCGGCGCCCGGGATGAGTCAATGCGTTGCCCGCTGACCGATTGCGAACGAGCATACAGAGCTGCTCCCGGGTGCGGAGCCCGCCGGCTGGGACATCCACTTCATTCGAAATGCCTGCTCGGTTGTTGCAATTGGCTCCCGTTCACCGTTGCAGGAGCGAGGGATAGTTTACGCTGTGCCCCCACATGCGACGGTCCCGCAGGATTGGAACAAGGAATTGCAGGAATTCTGCGCGCAACACGCGTTTTCGCTCAGAACCGGCAGTGTGGCATTCGCTATTGTGTATTCTCGGGAGCGGGTTCGCGGCGGCGGCAGCCTTGGAGGAGGAAGATGACGGCAAAGGATTTGCTGCCATGTTGCCACCCTGCAGCCAGTCGAGTGGCATGTCGTCTCTCGTTGTACGGCAGGAAATGGGGGCTTTGCTCCGTTAGCCGCCATCGTTCCGCGGAGTGAAGACGATGAATCGGGCGAATGATGCAAAGCTTCTAGGCGCCTTACAGCAAGCGCTCGGCGATCAGCTCGTTCTGACCGGCGGGCGAATACCAGCGAAGGCAATGAGTGATCGAAGCCGCACGGGGCACCATCTGCCGATGATCTACATTCGCCCTCGCAGCGTCCAGGACGTGTCAAGCGCGTTGCGGATCTGCAATGCGCACCGCAGCTCGGTCGTCGTCCAGGGCGGCATGACGGGATTGGCAGGGGGCGCTAATCCCGAGTGCGAAGATGTTGTCATCGCGATGGATCTACTTGCCGGTGTTGAGGAGATCGACAGCAACGCCGCGACCATGACGGTACGAGCGGGAACTATTCTGGAGGATGCACAGAAAGCAGCAGAGGATTCCGGCTTTCTCCTTCCGATCGATCTCGGCGCGCGGGGTTCGTGCCAGATCGGCGGCAATCTTGCGACCAACGCGGGCGGTGTCCGTGTCATCAATCATGGTATGACGCGCGACAACGTATTAGGGCTTGAGGCGGTGCTAGCAGACGGAACGGTGATCTCCTCGCTTAATCGCATGCAGAAGAATAATACTGGGTATGACCTTAAGCAGCTTTTCATCGGGTCCGAGGGAACCCTCGGCATCATAACACGCGCAGTGTTGAAGCTGAAGTCACTGCCAGCTTGTCGAGCAACGGCGTTGTGCGGT
This sequence comes from Bradyrhizobium sp. S3.3.6, assembly GCF_040546905.1. NCBI lineage: Bacteria > Pseudomonadati > Pseudomonadota > Alphaproteobacteria > Hyphomicrobiales > Nitrobacteraceae > Bradyrhizobium > Bradyrhizobium sp. S3.3.6. Next base: position 67,513 of record NZ_JBEPOT010000007.1, read on the forward strand.
TTGAGGAGGTATGAGGATGTACTACTCTTGCTCCGCAACGCGGGTAAGCTGATGGGTCTCTCGGCCTTCGAGTTGATGTGGGGAGCGTTCTTCCGCTTCAGCTCTAAGGCGGAGGAGTTCAGAGCGTTTGAGACTGAATACCCCTTTCTGATCATTATTGAGCAGTCTGGCGAGGCTGTAAATCTCGAAGAATTCCTTGCGACAATGTTTGAGGAAGGCCTGATAGCGGATGCGTTGATTGCCAAGTCCGAGAAGGAGCGCGAAAAGTTCTGGAAGGTGCGCGAAGGGCTCTCATTGGGTACCTTGCCAAAGCTGATCGAATACGATGTCAGCCTGCCGATCGGATCGCTCGACTTATATGCGCAGGAGGTGACCACAGCGTTGGCAGCTGAGTTTCCGGGTATTCACGTCTCCGTTTTCGGCCATATCGCAGACAGCAATATTCATCTTTGCGTTTCGGCCGTGCAAGTCGATGCGACCGAGAAGCACCGCATCAACACCATCGTGTATGATAGTGTACGCAACCATCGCGGCTCCATATCTGCCGAGCACGGCATTGGTCTACTTAAGCGCGAATACCTATCATATTCGCGCAGCCCGGAAGAGCTGAACTTGATGCGGCGCCTCAAGAAGACACTAGATCCCCACGGTATACTGAACCCGGAACGGATAATCTGCATCGCGCCAGCAGACTGCGAAAATGAGCAGCTCTCGGTCATGAGAACGTCCAGATGAATTAGCTCGTTACCGAATATAAGGTCAGTCGGCACGCCGCTCGGGCTGCAGTAACGGTCACGCGCACCCGCAGCGCTAATGCGGCTACCCAGAGCAAGGCTGAAACCCGAGCGTGCTCGTATTCAAAATCGTGGCAGTTCAGTTGCCAAAGGCTGACCGTTGGCGACAAGCGGGCCGAAAGGCAGTTCATCTCGGAAGATCCATTCAGAGCGCCCCAGCCGAGAGGATCAAGGTTCGGCGAGTAGCCGCGATCGTGGGTGACGGCATCAGTCGGCGAGGGCGACGGATGCGGTGATTGGGATGAGAACGGCAGCCGACCGCGGTGGGATGGCTAGGTTGCTGTCAACGCGGCGCCACCTGGGATCGTCGACAAGCCGGTACCGCAGGGGCGTAGGTTGACCGTCGACGATCACTGAGAGCTTATCGGTCTGCTGGCCGGAGAAGTTACTTACCACCACCGCAATCTGACCATCCCGGTGCCGAAAGGCGGAGTACGGATGGTGTCGGCTGCCGTCCGATCTACGCACGTCGACGCCCACTGTATCGATGAAGGTGGCATCCCACACCCATTCACGGAGTTCGGTCCGAAGCTGATCCATTCGTGCACCGTAAGCAACGGTATTCAACGCGTCAGAGAGACGGCCTTGGAAATTGAACGGCTCATAACTGATCACGTAGCGGTAGAGCAGGCATTGGTTGATCATGTTACGGTCGTCGAAGCCGGTAACTGCCGTCATCAAGATAGCGTCGGGCCTAAGATAGCGGCTCACGGGCGAATGGTTCGGATGTTCGCTCCTGTGATAACCGAGCTGGTATGCATCCAGCTGCCAGTCGTAGGGCGCCTCGCAGGCGAATAGGAAGTTATCGCCAACCCCGCATTCCTTGCGGAATCTAGTAACAATCTCGCGATCGTTCGCTGATACCGGCGCAGCACGCCGATGGTTGTGGGAACCGTCGAAGCATACAAGCGCCGGCACGTGACTCCACGCCTGGTCATGTAGGATGCCGTCGGCATTCAGAAGTACAATCTTGGCGAATTCCTCCTGACAAATCTTCAAGTACCGCTCGCTCAGGAAGCACATCGGGACTAGCCGTTTTGTGTTGATATCCAGCAATTGCGTGATCGTGTCGAAACGGTAACCCGGGTGCATGTAATAGTCGCCATACGGGTCCTTGACAGCCTCGTTAGCAAGTTCGCGGTGGAACCACTCTGTGGAGCGGTCTGCCTTGATGAATTCGGTAAATAGCACGATTTTCACCCCGAGTTGCTGACAGCGCGCAATCGCAGTGCGCAGCGCCTCACTCCCGCCGAGTTCCTGGTCAGGGTCGCATGAGGGGTAGCTCTGATCCATGCCGCCTTCCTGCCAGCCGCTGAGTTGGATCGCGGCGACTCCGTGCTTGGCGCACTCCGCGGCAATTTCGGGCAGCTGTGCGAAACTGACCCGACGACGATGCCCCTCTCCTGTTTTAAGACATAGTTGAAGCCAAGAATGCGGCTCGGAGGCCCAACTCGGCGGAAGCGCGGTATCCAAACCCCACGCGGCACGGCGCTGCTTGTAGCGGTCGACACCAGCATGCCAGTCGCCCTTATACGCCGCCATGGCAATTGGCGTCAGGGCACGGTGCTCACCGGGCCCAATGTAGGGTACGTGGACCGCTGCGAACCGCACCGCGACCGTATGCGCGGCGGTCTCGGCCGCACGTGCACCCGACGGTGTTTCCGCGTCGAGCGAGTCACCGTAACCTGGAGTGAGCTCGGCCAACCACGTCACCAGTTCGACGGACGGCTCGTCCACTCCGACGTAGACGCCCATCGCGCCATCCTCAAGGAGGATCCATGGGACCGTGGGAATACTGCCGCCGAGACTGAAGGGGTGGCTGTGACTCCAGTAGCCTATCCCGAGCGTCGTCCAGCGGTGCGCATCGCTTTTGAAATTTGGCCAGATGCTGGAGCGTCTTCCCGTGGCGTACGAGTATGCAAAATAATCTAAGTGGCCGCTTGGCGGCGGCTGGATGTCACCAAGTTCAGGGAAGTACACATTCTCGATAACGTGGTCGCTCTTGTTGTTCAGTTCGACAGCAAAGACAATCCGGTCTTCCTGCGCAGTGATCCTTGTCTGCACGTTAATAGGGTGTCTGTTGCCGTGGTCGTCCACGACGCCGTCCCACGAACAGATTACGGTATGACCGTCGTCGGTTATCGAGCTGGTGGGGTCGTCTTGCTGCCAGCCCTCGACATAATTTGAGCGTCGGTCGGGCAAGGGCACCAGCAAACGGAAGGATCGGCCGAGCTCGGTGCGGTCTAGCAGGCTCCATTCTCCGTGCCGCATTCCGGTCACGGCTCCGGTTTCGATGCTGATGGCTACCGCTAGATCTCCTGCTCGCAGCCAGTGGGCTGCCGCACATTCGCATCGTGTCATCGTTTTCAGCTCTCGTCCGGCGGGCATTGAATCTCAAGCTAAACGGATGAGCCGGGCTTTCCGACAACCTGAGGAGCACTGGAAGCACCAGCGCTTGGCTAGAAAATAGATAGATCTCAGCTGCTGCGAACGCCCCGAAGCCGCTCAGACCGCCTGCGCAGAAGTTCTGCTGCGGCAAGTACTACAATCGATATAAATGTCAAAACCGTAGCAGCGGCAATGATAGTCGGACTGATTTCCTCGCGTATGCCTGCGAACATAACTTTGGGCAAGGTACGCTGCTCTGCTCCGGCCACAAAAAGAGCGATCACTACCTCGTCAAAAGAGGAGAGAAAGGCGAAGAGCGCGCCCGAAATCATGCCGGGCATGATCAAGGGCAGCGTCACTTTGAAAAACACGGTCATTGGTGCAGCACCGAGGCTGGCTGCCGCGCGCGCCAGCGAGTAGTCGAAGCCGCTTAGAGTCGCGGTCACGATGATGACGACGAAGGGCGTAGCGATGCTCGTATGCGCCAGGATCAATCCGGCATAGCTGTTTAGCAGCCCGACGTCGGCATAAAAAAAATAGACCCCTACTGCGGTAATCACGGCCGGAACGATCATGGGCGAGATTAGCAGGCTCATTACCGTCGTGCGCCACGGAAAATTCGGTCGACTCAGACCGAGTGCGGCGACGGTTCCCAATGCGGTGGATAGCAAAGTTACTGTGACCGCGACGATCATCGAATTTTGCAGCGCGTACTGCCATCGGTCCGTCAGGAAAAATTCCTCATACCAGCGCAACGAAAAGCCGGGCATGGGATAGCTGAAGAACGGCACAGAATTAAACGACAACGGGAAGGTGACGAGTATCGGCGCAATGAGAAACAACAGCACTGCCCCGCAGAACAACCGGTGCAGATAGTACCAAGCCTTCTCCAGTGGAGAAGCATACGCAAGAGTAGACATCGTTCTCAACCTAATTTCATGCGGTCGGTGCCGACTAGCTTGTTGAAGACATAGTAGAGGATCAGGGTAGCCGTCAGAAGGATGGCGCCCAGGGCAGAGGCCATTCCCCAGTTGAGTTCCTCATTGGTGTAGTGGGCAACGAAATAACTGACCATCTGGTCCTTCGGGCCGCCGACAAGAGCGGGTGTGATGTAGTAGCCGAGGCAGAGGATAAACGTCAGTAGGCACCCAGCAGCAATCCCTGGCAGCGTCTGCGGGAAATAGACCTTCCAGAAGGCGTAGAATGGCCCCGCGCCAAGTGAGCGGGCGGCGCGAACGTAAGTCGGCGAGATCGTCTTCATCACGCTGTAGATTGGCAGAAGCGTGAACGGCAGCTGTATATGGGTCATTGCCACGATCGTTCCGACCCGGTTGAATATGAGCTCGGCAGGCTGAGAAAGGATGTGCAGCGCCATCAACGCCTCGTTGACAAGTCCATGCTGCTGCAGAAGCACGACCCAGGCGATAGTGCGTACCAGCACGGAGGTCCAGAACGGCAGCACGACCATGATCATTAGGAGATTGGTGTACTTGGCCGGTAATGACGCGAGAAGGTAGGCGACGGGAAAGCCTAGAACGAGGGTAGCGAACGTTACGCTGATGCTTATGCCGAGCGTAAGCAAAAAGATGTTACGGAAGATTGCGTTCTCTGGTGGCGAGGCGACGATCTGACTATCCGGCCCGTACTGCAAATCGACGGAGCGCAAGAGATAATACGCTGTGTAGGCGGAGCTTCCACGCTTCAGAAGACTCCAGACCTCGTGGCGTGCCCAGAGTGGGTCGATGTCGATCAGAGCGTCCTTATACGTGTCGGTGGGAAGGGTGCTGACCTTCCGTGCGCTTGAGGTAACCTTGCTGCGGGTGCCGGGCAGTTCGTAGTTCATACGCTTGCCGATCTCGGCCGCGGTCTTATCGGCCCAGGATTGCTTCAGGTCGGCCGCGAGCGCGGCATAGACGCCCTCCTGGGGTAAGTCTTTGCCGTCCCATCCTCTGAGCTCCGACATCGTGCGCGGCATCAGTCTCAGCAGCGTATCTTCGTGAACAGCGTTGAATATCATTCGTCCGATCGGCAGAACGAAGGTAGTCGAGATGAACAGCAGTAGCGGTAGGACCAGAAGGAAAGCTTTAAGCTTGCGACGACGTTCAACACGCTGAAGCTTGAGCCGCAGCGGTACGCGATCGGCACTACCGGTGATCTGGGCGGCCATCGTCGCCATCAGCTACTCTCTCTGAGTTATTCGTTGATGTGGGGAGGAGAGCGCAAGCCCTCCTAGCCGTTGTCTTACTTTACAAGCCAGGCCGTGAAACGCTGACGCAATTCGTCACCGTTCTCAGCCCAGAACGAGGTGTCTACCAGAAGGGCGTCTGCCATATGGTCAGGCGCACTTGGAAGGTCCGGAAGTATCGCTGGGTCGACATGCGCATTCGCTTCCTTGTTGGCCGGACCATACGCCATATAACGCGTCGGTTCCGCCTGTTGGGCCGGCGAGACGGCGAATGTCAGAAATTTATAAGCGGTGTCCACGTGTTGCCCGCCCTTTGGCATGACCCAGACGTTCAGGCCCAGCTCCTGCGCGCGCCACATGATCTGGAAGTGCTTGCCTGAATTCTTGACCGCGTCGTAAATCCGCCCGTTCCAGGCCGAAGTCATCACGACCTGGCGATCAGCGAGAAGCTGAGGCGCTTGGGCGCCCGTCTCCCACCAAACGACATTCTTCTTGATAGTATCAAGCTTGTTAAAGGCGCGCTCGATACCGGCGGGGGTACGCAGGACTTTGTAGACGTCCTTGATCGGCACGCCATCCGCGACGAGTGCCCATTCAATATTGCCGAAGGGCCTCTTATAAAGACCGCGCTTACCAGGAAAACGCTGCAGGTCAAACAAGTCCGCGATGGTAGTCGGCCCGGTCGGCAGCGTATCCTTGTCGTAGGCCAGAACCGTCGCATAGAGATTTTCTGGAACGCCGCAATCTTGCTGGTCTGCACCTACAAACTTCCCCCGGTCGAGACCGAGCTTGTTCCAGTCAATCCGCTCGATGATCCCTTCGGCGCACATCTGGGATGCCGCTGTTGCATCAGCGACAACCAAGTCCCAGCTCACGCTTTTGGATTCGACCATGGCGCGAATCTTCGAGATCTCGCCGCCGTACTCGTCCTCAGTGACCTTAACGCCGGTCTTCTTAGCGAAAGGCTCGATTTGCCCCTTTCGCGTCGCCATCTGTCCAGCACCGCCGAAGCTGGTGATGGTAAGCTGATCGCTGGCAAGGACGGGCTGCGCCCATGGAAGGGCCCCTGCTACGAGCGCCATCACAGACCAAGCGCCCGTGATCCTCAATGCCTTACTCATGGTTCACTCTCTCCTGCTATGCTGTCCCCGGGCGGATTGGGGAATGTGGTTCTGAGGCTCGGCCCATCCCGTTGTGATGGGCTGCTTTATACGTGTCGGGAGATGGGCGGGGTTTGACCTTACAGCCTGTCAAGCGCCCGACAGTCTTCAGTCTTCCAGCCGAGCCTGATCAGCTCTCCGGGCTCAACCTGCGCCACACCTTCGGAATTCGGCAGCTTGACGACGAAGTCGTCTTGTTGCGCAATCGAGGCCCGGATGCGCACATGGTCGCCAAGGTAGATCAGCTCCTTAACGTGCGCGCTTACGATGTTCGAATAGGACCCCGGCACCGGGTTCAGCTTTACGCGCTCCGGCCGCAGAGACAACGTGGTTGGCCGATCGACACCCTCAACATTGATCGGCAGCCCCTGAACATTGCCCAACCCCGGAATCTCCACCGTGCAGATCCCACCATCCATCGCAATGACTTTGCCGGTCAGTTGGTTGTTTTCGCCGATGAACTGAGCGACAAAGGCATTCTGCGGGCGCTCGTACAGTTCGGCGGGGGTGGCAAGCTGCTGGATGACGCCGTCGTTGAACACGGCTATGCGGTCCGACATCGTCAGGGCCTCGCTCTGGTCGTGCGTCACGTAGATTACAGTGACACCAAGATCCTCGTGGATATGCTTGATCTCCAGCTGCATCTGTTCCCGGAGCTGCTTGTCCAACGCCCCGAGCGGCTCGTCCATCAGCACGAGCTTGGGATCGAATACGAGCGCGCGGGCGAGTGCTACGCGCTGCTGCTGCCCACCCGATAGTTGAGCTGGCCGCCTCTTGGCGTAGGTACCGAGCCTGACCATGTCGAGCGCCCGCCGGATCTTACTTTCGATCTCAGCCCTGCCGAGCTTGCGAACCTTGAGCGGAAACGCGAGATTTTCTTCCACGGTCATGTGAGGAAAAAGCGCATAGTTCTGAAAAACCATACCGATGTTGCGCTTGTGCGGGGGCGTCGTCTCGATCGCGCGCCCCTCCAGAAGAATCCAACCTTGAGTGGGCATCTCGAAGCCGGCGAGCATCATCAGAGTTGTCGTCTTGCCGGAGCCAGACGGCCCCAGCATAGTCAAGAACTCGCCTTGCGCGATATCCAGGTTGAGGTTCTTGACGACTAACGTCTCACCATCATACGTCTTTTGCACCTCAGAAAACTTCACAAACGCAGCCTGAGTGCCTAGCATTACCCTCTCCTTGATCTCGCGCTATTAGCTGCCGCTACGCGCGCAGACCACCACGTGCTATTTGGCGATTTGCAATTTGAACGCCCGGTCGAACCGTGGAAAAGCCCCAGCCCACGGCATCTTCACGGTCAAGCAGTTGGTGTACAATTCCCCTCCCACGTGCGCCTTTGCGGAGTTGCGGCCGCATTGTGTTTATCTTTCAACAAAACATATTCGCTCGGAACGGGGAGATTCTTCGATCTTAAGCCGTATTGAGGAGAAATTCTGCGCAACTAATCGGACTAGCAATGTTTTGAGTCGCCAGCGGTTTGGTAGCAACAAGACACTCCGGTCCCAAAACAATATTGCCAGCAGACGCCGCAGGGGGATGTCGCACTCAGTCGTTCCCCGCCGGCCCAGCGATGTCTCCACTCGCTCGATTAAGCGACGATGGCGCACCGGTCTGGCCTGGATTGGTCTGGCCTAGTCTGATCTACACGACGAAGTCCCGGCCACTTCCAGTATTCTTGCCTGTGCTGATCTCGATCTCCGTTCATTACGGGAGGTGGCGCCGTTAGACGGGCCCAGAGATGGCGATCAATTTCAGTTCATCAATGACATACCCTGGTCGGACTCGATTGTTATCAGCGGTAATTGGTGAACGACTACATCTTGGGGTCTAAACGCTGGGGTTCGCTCATTACGCGCAGCCATTTTGCGCATAGACATTCTCTTGATGTCAAATCGCCGTGGCTGAAGCTATCGCCAAATTTTGGTCACGGCCTAAGCCGGTTAGGCGGCGGCGGTTGTGGGCTGGCGGTCGGTCGACTTGGTGATGACCTCGATCGGGCGGTCTTGTGCACCCAGCAGCGCTGCTCGCGCGTTTCGGCCAGACCTCACCGGCCGCCTTCCAGAACCCGAGTGTGCCATCGGCGATGACGAGCTGCGGGGCCACGTTGAGCCCGTGCCTCTTCAGATCGAGCAGCAGATCGCGCCAATCGTGCGCGCTCTCCCGGGCGCCATCGGTGAAGCCGACCAGTTCCTTGCGGCCTTCCGGCGTCGCGCCGATCAGCACGAGCATGCATTGCTTCCGTCTTCGAGGCGGGCTTAAAGATGGATGCCATCAGCCCAGATGTAGACGTAGTGCTTGGCCGACAGATCGCGCTTCTGCCACGCGGCATGCTCGTCGAGCCAGCAGTCCTTCAAGCGGCCGATCGCGGAGGCCGGCAACCCGGCAAGCATGCTTGCCAAGCAGCGCCGCCAGCGCGTCGGAGAAGTAGCCGGTCGAGATACCTTTCAGATACAAGACCGCCAGCAGCGTCTCGATCGACTTCGAACGGCGCTTGAAGGGCGGCGGGATCGAGGGCGAGAACCGGATGCGGCCAGGATCGGCAACGGCGTCGCGATCGCGTACACGCGGCTGACGGACGGCGACCGGACGGATACCGGTCATCACCTCGCGCTCCGGCAGGTGCCATGGCGGACGACGCGCTAGTGGCCGTCCGCGGTCTTCAAATCGGCATGCTGGCCGAGAAAGTCTGCAAGCTCGGCTTCGACCGCCTTGGCGAGAAGGGCAAGTGCCCCGTCACGCAAGACTTCTGTGAGTTGATCTTCGAAGATTCCTGGCTGAATCAGCTGGATGACGTTTTCGTTGGAGACGGCATATCGCTCCTTCGTTGGAGAAGTGGAGGCTTCAAGCACCCCCACGATATGCCGCCTTTCCGATTCCCGCCGTCACCAACTTTCGGCGATAGCTCCGGTGGCTGCCAAAAAGTGACTTTAACCTTTCGAGCGATGTCAAACCTCTCAAGTCCTCGAGGCCGCAGCGCAACACTTTCGCCGGACGATCAATCCATTGCTCGGGGCCACTGGAGATCTAAAGGAAGCTCTTCGCAGTTGCAGACTTTTCGAAATCCTGCGCAACTGCTGGGAAATCGGTCAAGCGCAAACAGCGCGGAAGCGTAGGAAAATGTTGCTAAAACTCGTTTGGAGAGGTGCTTATCGACGAATGCCGCGGAAGACCGCGCGCGCGCCAACCGACACTCGCGTGCGCACGGTCTTGACGTCGTGCGTGCAAAACGGATTCCACTTTCCGGGTCCAGACTGCCGTGAGAACAAGGTGGGCCGCCGACCACCTCGATATTGCCTGCTCGTCGCGGACTAGAATCAGCTTGGATAGTGGTCGCAAGCTAGGCTTGAACCGTTCTACTTCTTGCTGCGCATGTTTCCGATCACCTCAGAGAGGCCGAATGCGAACTTCGCGGTTTACGATCGAACCTGTGTTAATCAGTAGACCTATACCGCCGCCCGAAAATCTTTGGTCGGCGTCTTCAGCCTGAAGGACAAGCCTGTCGTCGACATAGCCGCGGAGTGTACTCCCGGTCGCCTCTAGCCTGCAGATGTAAGTCTGATCAAGGTTCCAGACGAACGGCACGCTAGCGATTTCCTCCATAATATGACAGCGCCTCGCAAGACGGATCTTCCCACCCTTATCGAACATCAGAGCGTAATATCTTTCCCGTCCCTGAACTCGGGCGGCGAGCCCCCATTGGTCTCCAATGAGAGGCTTGATATCCGCCTCCACGGAATAATCTTTCCAATCTCTAGATCCCTGAAAGATCGCACCTAAACCGCTTTTGTTGGAGATGCGAAGGCCGTCTTCCCACCTGATCTGAAAATGGCTCGCGTCATTTACCCACGCGTGCTTCCACATGACGCTGTCGTCGTCTGGACGGCGCAACGTTAGATCAGGTGCACCTTCCCAGCGAACGTAATCCAGATAAAGGGCTCCATCTACTCCAGTCGAATTCGTCGCTTCAAGCTCTAGGCCAACATTGTAAATCGGATAACCTCCCGTATCCGGAACTTTCCATTGCATGACACGTCCGTCCGAAGGTGCAAGCTCTATGGTTTCTCCGTAGATTCTCATAAGCTCGTCGGATTGATTGAATGCGCTGATGAATAGGCGAAGCGCGATTGCCGCTGTGTTATTCGAGTCAGCCGAAACACCGCATTCGATTGCCTGCCCAGAGTAAAGTGTAGGGCTCGCCATCAGCTCGTAGGTCCGCATGGCGAAAACATCCTTGCCGAAGAACGTCGCAGATCCCACTCGTGCAACGCGGCCGCGGGCGAGGCGCGAAAATTCGATCGCGAGACAGCGCGTGCCTTCCCGGCTATGACCCGAAACGTTCCTCAATTCAACAGGATGCACCAAAGCCGCTGAACCGGTCTCACACTGGAATCCTTGAAGGCTTCCAGGGAATTCAAAGCTAAATCGTGCACCGCTCTTCGAAGCAGGTGGCGGTTTGACGCCGGCAAGCACATAACCGGCTGAGACTAGGGCCCGCGTTTCGATCACTGCATCGGTGATGGCAGCGCCTCCATCAGCGGAGGAGATATAGATACGGTCGGCAATTGGCGTTCGCAAATCGGGGCCGGCATCTAGACCAGCAAGCCCGGTCCTAATTCCGAAAAGGCAACCGACATTTCCGGCGTTGCAATCAGTGTCCCAGCCTGCCGTATTCGCAATTCTCATCGCTTCCTGGAAGCTATGTTCTCCATAAAGGGTCGCAAGGATAATCAACGCGTGATTGGGGACAATATGGCAGCCGCCCGTGAACTTGTCATAGCCGTAACGCTGGGCAATAAGAGCCCGCGTGCGCTGCCAGTCGCGATGAGTGTCTGCGGCATGCCAGCTCCGGACATCTTCCACGACGCGGCGGATCAATGCGTCTCCGGGCAAGACGTCGAGCCCCACATCGATCAGTTTTTGCACGTCCGTCTCGACAAACGCTTGAGCTTCCATGGCTGCAAGCAACTTCGCGGCGTGTACAGCCTCACCGTCATGACTAACGCGCGCAGCCTGCTCAGCGAGAAAGGCCGCCTGCTCAGGATCGCCGGGACTGACCATCGCCCAGCCGTCAATGAAAATCTGCGCACCTATTTGTTCGGCAACGGTTCTGCCGTTCAGTTCGATTGAGCCGCTCTTTGGCGCGGGAATACCGGACTTCAGTCGAAGATAAGCGGTATGCTCGGTCGAATTCCCAATGCCGCCCCACCAAAGCGTAGAACGCTCTTCCACGATGTAGTTGAGCCAAGCCTGTCCGACCTGCTCCGATGTGAGGCGCTGCGGGAAGCCGTTGTCGGCAAGCGCACGAGGGAACGCGAAGGTTCCAGCCAAGTCATCGTCTGTGACGACTAGTTGGTGCGAAAGGAGGGCGACATCGCGCCTTTCATTCACATAGTAGTTGATGGGGCCCAACTGCTGCATAATTCGCTCGTAGGTCCAGCCCTCAAAGGGTCGCCCGAGGTAAACCCCAATCAGCTTGCCTATTACGCCCGCATATACGCGTTCAGCGTAATCGTGAGGAATGACGATCATTGTTTGTCCCTTTATTTTACTTGTACCAACGAGCGCTTCCGATGTGGTACTTGAATTATTCGCTGTTCTGCTTCGGTGTCGCCTGCCGCTTGGAGAATGTGCGCGCGGGTTGCTTCAGAAAAGGCCGGCGTCTTCTGCATGGCGCGCGGTTGGAGACTGCGAGTCAGTATCCTTGCTTCTTACCAATCTACTTATAACTCCTGCAGCAATTTTGATTACTAAGCGGTTCAATGCCCATTCACATTTTTCGACCGCTTCAGCCAACCTTCCAATGCAACTTGATAGATCCTCGACCGCACGTCGGCGACTGTACCACCGAGACAGGCGGAGAGACTGTTTGCGTGCCACGCTGGCCATGAGAGCTTCGACCTCAAGCGCGGTGACCTGATCAGCCGGCTGTGAGGACGGCAGCGACCTCTTTCGCAGTCGGCATCGACGGGCCTGCGCCCATCCTTTGCACCGAAATCGAGGCGGCGGCATTGGCGAACACCAGCGCCTCGCGCAACGGAACCGCATCGGCAAGCTGCGCGGCGAGCGTGCCGACGAAGCAGTCACCGGCGCCCGTCGTGTCGATCGCTTTCACGATACGCCCCTGCACGATCAACACCTCGCGCCCGGCGAGCGCGACGATACCGCGTCTGCCGAGTGTGACACAGATGATCTGCTCAGCGCCGACCTGGATACGGCGGGCCGCTTCAACGATCCCGGCGACCTCGATAGCGTCGGACAGCGCGGTTGCGGTCAGCAATCCAAGCTCAGTTTCGTTCAGCACGAGAATGTCGACGAGCTCAAGGAGTCCGCGGTCGAACGTCTGCGCCGGAGCAGGGTTGAGCAGCGTTGTTGCTTTCGCGATGCACGCACAGCGAAAGAACGCCGAAATTGTCGGCAGTGGGATCTCGAACTGACTGACGGCGACATCTCCCTTGACGAGAGGCACGCCGCCGACATCCTCGGGGCCGAGAAGCGCGTTCGCGCCGGGGATGACGACAATGGTGTTATCGGCTTCGGCGACCGTGATGATCGCGGTGCCGGTATGAGCCTCACTCGTCTGCTGCAAATATCCGAGGTCGATCCCCTGGTCGGCCAGAAAGGAAGCGAGCTCAGCGCCGAAGGCGTCCTTGCCGACGCGGCCCACCAGAGTGGTCCCGACGCCAAGACGCGCCGCCGCGACGGCCTGATTGGCTCCTTTACCGCCGGGGAAATACAACACCTGCTTGCCGGCGACGGTCTCACCGATTTTGGGATGCCGGTCGGCCCTCGCCACCACATCCATGTTGATGCTGCCGCCGACGAAGACGCCGCCCATGCGATACCCCGGAGAGGTTAGACCCTGATTGTTGATCTCGACGAGGGTGGGAAGGCCCGCCTCATTGCCGAGACGCTGGATCTTGAAGGTTGACGCCGCGCGCGCGAAGTCGAAATGCTCGCGCCAGCTTTTACCGGCATGTGCCAGATACGAATAGATGTAGGCGCCGTGAAACACAGCACCCCCCATTGGTGTCGAGCACGCGCTGGCGGGGCATGGCAATCCGCAGACCGGCGCCCCCGCACTTTGCACTGAAACGACGTGGAGCAAACGTCAAGAGCGGCCTACATTGAAGGCCGGGGCAGCGCGGTTGCGGCCACTCTGGTGTTCGGACGATTTTGAGCACCCCCGGATCTCCGCCTCTATACCGGCGAGGAGTGCGAATCTCTCCTCGCCGTCGGGATATCATTTCGCAAGCCATGCCGTGAAACGTTGACGCAACTCGTCTCCCCTTTCGCCCCAGAAGGCGGCGTCAATCAGAAGGGCATTAGTCATGTGGTCAGGTGCCGTCGGTAGGTGCGGCAGGACCGCAGGATCAACGTGCGCGATAGCATCCCTGTTAGCAGGTCCATAAGGGATGTACCGAGTTTGATCGGCCTGTACTGAGCCAGAGGTGACGAACGCGATGAACTTGTATGCTGCATCAACGCGCGGCCCCCCTTTGGGAATGACCCAGACATTCATCCCAAGTTCCTGGGCATCCCATAGTATTTCAAAGTGCTTACCCGAGTTCTTTACCGCGTCATAGATGCGGCCATTCCAGGCTGACGTCATCACGACCTGACCATCGGCGAGAAGCTGTGGTGCCTGTGCGCCAGTTTGCCACCAGACAACGTCCTTCTTTATGGTATCCAACTTCTTCAAAGCCCGGTCTACGCCGGCGGATGTCCCGAGTACGCTGTAAACGTCTTTGACCGCAACGCCATCGGCAATAAGGGCCCACTCCAAGTTTCCGAATGGACTCTTATACAGCCCGCGCTTGCCTGGGAATTTCTGAGTGTCGAATAAGTCGTTGAGAGTCTTTGGACCGTTCGGAAGTTTGTCCTTATCGTAGGCGAGAATCGTTGCGTAAAAGTCAGCCGGTACCACGCAATCGTTATCTGCGCCCGTAAACCTGCTTCTATCAAGGCCAAGCCGCTTCCAGTCTATCGTTTCAAGTGCCCCCTCGGCGCACAATTGCTCGCCCCCCACAGCATCCATGTCGACTGCGTCCCAGCTAACGCTTTTAGACTCCACCATGGCGCGGATCTTTGAAGTCTCGCTGTTGAACTCCTCCTCAGATATCTTCACGCCCGCCTTCTTGGCGTACGGCTCGAAATAGACCTTTCTCTGTGCCGCCTGATAGGCTCCGCCGAATGAAGCGATCGTAAGCTGATCGTCCGCAAACACCGGTTTCACTGAGCCCAACCCTCCTGCTGTCAGGCACGTTAGTAGCAAGATACTGAGAACCCTCTTTGATTTGTCCATTTTCTACTCCTCCTATTCCAACCCGTGATCGACTGGATCTTGCAGTTCGTTGTTCAAATTGCAGATAGTGGTGCATCCGCAAAAAGGCCGCGGTAGACGGACCGATGCGCGATCGTCTACAATCCTTGCGCGATGCTCGCTCGCGGTTGCTTAATTGAAGTTACCTCCCGGTGGATCAGCGCAGCTGTGCTAGCTTCACTGCGCAGGGAGGTATGCGGACTCGAATGGAAAGCGCTCTAAAGCTGGAAACGTCGGGAGCGGAGCCCGGACGGCCCGAGCGAACTCCGCACGGGTGTGTGATTATGGGAGTTGAGTGTGATCACCCTTGCGCGACCCCCCAGATCTCCACAGTGGTGCTGGGGCTGTGCAACATCGGCTTGGGCACGAAAGTAACGGGTGGGAGCGCACCACCCATGCAATCCGCAAGCGTCTTGGCGAAGGCCACCGTCTCGGCTTCCGTACCTGTAGAGGTGAAGTAGCACACCATGAGCTTCAAATCGGCAGGTGAGCGCCCGAAGGGGCGAAGAAGATCTTCGATGTAGCTCATCGTGAAGCGCGTCTGCGGCAGGAGCTGCCCCTCCATCACCGATCGGCCCTTGTTGTCGTACGGCTGTGCAGGCACCTGGCCCCCGAGCCAGATCATGTCTCGCAGTCTGATGGCCTGACGGTAAGGGGTGGCCCAAGTCCAGTCCCATACGCGCGCCGGCCAGTGGTCTTCTCGCGGAATGTACTTGTCGTAGCCGTTGCGCAACTCGCGCATTGCCATCACTTCGATCTTGGTCTGCGCGCCCTTTGGATTGAGGCGGTGGCAAGGAACCACCGTCGCGACAGGGCCCGGTTCTCGGTAGTGGCTCGCCCGGGCCTTGGACAACGGCATCCATTGCTCGCGCGTACTGCCAAAGTAATAACCTTCCAGCTTGATGGTATCTTGTAGGGAAGCTCCAAGCGCAGCCAATGTCTCCCCGTGTTTCTCCATGATCCAGTGGCTCTGGGTCACAGGGTCATCCGGCTGCTCTACGGAGCCTTCGGCAACTTCGGCGGCACGGTTCGCAACCGCGATGAACTCACCGGCGCGCAGACCCGCGGTAACCTCTCGGCCCCTGAACAGCGCCTTCCTTTGTTCTGGCACCGGGCGCGCTATTGCGCGCACATCGGCTAAGTCCCGCCAGCCCCGCTGCGCGATGGCCTGGATCTGGATGGTCTGCTCGGCAAAAGGCTGGAATGCCTCGGGCATGGTGCTAATTACCGGCATCGGATCCGACGGGAAGAACCGAGCTAACGCCGCGATCACCTCCCAATCATCGCGTTCGGCTGTAAAGTGTGCCTTCAGTCGGACGACGTCTTCAAGTGTGCAGGATTCGGTGGCGAGAGCTTCCGCCAAATTAGTCATCGCTCCTTCGATCTGCTGGTCGAACTCTCCCGGATTGCGTATCCGACCTGCGGAGTCGAAGTCACCCGCTCCGCCGACGAAGGTCATCGCACCAGCACTACCGGACAGGTGGTGAGTGTGGTCGATGGGGAGATTCCAGACTAAGGATGATTTCATTTCGGGCATTCCCCCACGTGCTCTGACCAGCACCGAATTTGTTGTGAAGCTTCAGGCTGGGCGCACCTTACGCTGCTCTGGTGTGTTGAAAAGGCGTTTTCTTCAGACTCGTAAATGACTGAAAAGTATAGGAGGTGTTTCATAAATCGAACACAACAGTGGTTGCCGGTGAGACTGTTAGGCGCTTATGTGCCTGCAAGGGTCTTCGGGTTGACGATCATGCCGCACAAGGGGGCCGATCAGTTCAATGTCGCCAATAGCAATGATCGGGACGCTTACCGCCTACCTGGAGCTTTGCCTTCTATCTTCGCCACCCAGCGGCAAAGCATTGGACGCTCGTCGCGAGCGCGTTTAATGCGCGAGAATTGCCGCTCGAGATCAGGCACAAGCAGCACTGCCCGCGCACTCTGTATGACGGATTCGAACTCCGTCTAGCAGCATGCAGGGATCACAGCGCTGACCGGAACGGAAACCCTACACCGATGGAGAGAACTAAGCCTCCTACGAACGCAGCAGCAAACTTCTTGTGAGAGTTTGCTGCCGGTAGACACGAAATCAAAGGCAAAAGCTCGCCGAGCGCTAGACGGCCTCGATGAGCGAGCAGTCGCTGGGGGGGGCGATGACTCAGTCAGTAACCCAGCTCCAGGCTAACCTCCCGCGTGAGCTGGCCGCCTTTGACAAATTCCAACAGGTTCTTGGTGCCCCATTCGATATTACGTTGCAGCACATCGTCGGCATTCGCAGCTTGATCGTCCGAGCCAATAACGCTCGGTAGCTTGTGGACCCCGAGGCGAGACCCTGAGCCAGCCGGAAACGCTCGCCCGAACCCATAACTCCACCAAACGTCTGCCGCGTAGCCGCGCAAACGGCCTGAGGTAAGTGCTTCATAGAGAGGCTTCTCTTGGATCACAGCTCCCCGCGAAATGTTGACCAGAAAGGCCGAGGGCTTCATAGCCGCGAGTTCCGCCGTTCCTATCAGCTGATTGGTTTCGGTGGTGTTAGGGGTCGCCACCACGACATAGTCGCATTTCGCTAATGCCGAGTGTAATTCGTCGATCCCGTAAACGGCATCGACGTAATCCACCGGTTTACCCTTGTTTCGCCGGACGCCAATCACCTGCATGTCAAAGCCCTTTGCGTGCTTCGCGACTCGACTGCCGATTTGGCCGAGGCCGATGATCCCGATCGTACGACCATGCAACATGGCCGAGCGATTCTCGTCGGCATAGACCGGAAACGGCTTCTGCCGCTCCTGCAGAGCGTTGTGCTTGAGCAGAGTCTTCTTCGCCAGAGCCAGCACAAACATCATTGCTTGCTCTGCAACTGCGACCGCGTTGGCACCCCGAATGTTCGTCAGTTTCACGCCGCGTTGCTTGAAGAGCGCTAGCGCTCCCATTTGCCGCAGGTCATCCACGCCGGAATGTAGCCAGGAGAAGATCTTTAGTTTTTGAGCGACTTCAAGAACGCCCTCGGGCACGCTCAGGGCTATGATCGCATCGGCGTCGACTGCGAGGTGCTTCACATCAGAGTATGCGCAGTCAAATCGGGAGAGATAGTCTCCCTTCGGGGCTACGACCTCTGTGCCAGCTGGCATTGCACCCTTAATGTAATCGATCTCGTCTTGCACCGCGTACCACAAGCAGAGCACCTTCATCTTTTAACCCCCTGATCTGTCCTACCGAGTGTTTGAATGCTTGATGGCCTCATTCCACCTTAGTCTACCGGCCGAATCGCAGCTGTTTGCTGCGCAATCCGCGTCGAACGTGGCGATTTTGTGCAATAAGTGAGCTTCTTATCGCGAAAATCTGTTTCCCCATTTTCTGGAAGGTTCAGGGCCGATGTGCAAGAATTAGCGGGGCACACGGCCCGATGGGAGCGTGTAGAGCGCGGCGGACAAGGCGGCCCACTCCCCCTGCGCCACATAAATCCATCACTTTGCACGTAGCCGCCGCCGAATTTATGCCCCTACGGTGCGCACTACGAAGAATTTATCGCTTGCTGAGGGTGGTATGCTCGCCCTGGAAGACGGCTAGGCGCCTTCACAGGGGGAGACGAGCATGTTTAGTACACGCCGCCAATTTCTGAAAAGTGCAACTTCGGCCGCGGCTATTGGCGCGAGCGGATCGCTCGCGACCACTGTCGGCGCCCGCGCCGAAGAGACAATCACTGCAGTCGATTGGGGCGGGAATTACGCGAACGAGATCAAGAAGCTCGCAGCAAAGCAATCCGACATCAAGGTCAATTGGCAGCTGCACGCTGGAGGGGCGATGGCCATCCTCCCGAAGATCAAGGCGAAATGGCCAAACCCCGGGATCGATCTCCTCACCGGATGGGATCCCTCATGGCAAATGATCGCCCGGGAAGGTTGGGCGGAGCCAGTCACGACGGAACGGGTCCCAAATCTGGTAGACATTCCGCACAAGCTGCTGGTTAAAGACGGCGGCGGAAACGTTATAAATATCCCGAGAACCATCTCAGCGATGATCTGGTACTACCGTGAGGACACCGCTCCGTTCCCGATTGCCAAACTCGACGATCTCCTCGATCCGCGTTTGAAGGGCAAGATCTGCTTCCCAGTCCCTTCGCTCGGATCTAATCTTCAGATGCTCTCGCTTGCGTTGCATAAAGGCGGCGACGAGAAAAATATGGAGCCAGCATGGGAATTCATGAAGAAGCTGGCGCGCAGTGGAAATATCGGCCGCGTCGCAAATGCGGATACTGACATCACCACGTCGATCACTTCGGGAGAGACCTGTCTTAGCATTCAAGGCGCATCAGCTCCAATGGAACGGGCACGAAACCTCAAAATTCGCTTTCTGAGCAAAATGGAGAAAGACTCCGGCTTTCGCACATTCATCTATCACGAGGGTTGGTGCGTCTTGAAAGGCGGTCATACTGATGCAGCGTTCAAGTTTGCGAACTTCGCAATTGCACCCGAGACGAATGCCGAATTCAATCGAGCCATTAGTGGCGTACCCGTCAACATCAAGTCGAAGGTATCCGACGAGATCAAGCCCATCACGTTCAATAACGAGCAGATGGAGAGATTTGCTTATATCCCCGACTGGGCGTTCCTCTCCACACAGACAGATGCTTGGATGAAGAGGTGGGAGCAGGAGATTGCGCCCCTTCTTTGAGCGTTTGGCCAGCTAATCGACAATAGGTGGGTTGGGTGGAAACAACATGAGCGCCGCCAGGTCTAAAGTGCTGCTGTTGCTACCCGCTGTGGCAGTCTTCGCGCTGTTATTAGTAGCGCCAATTTTGATGGTGCTCGACGAGAGCTTCCGCGTGTTCGAGCCCGGTCGCATCGGATCAGTGCAAGGAGCCTCGCTTACACTCGCAAACTATGCAGAGCTTCTTCTACCAGCTTACGTGCAATATTTTGCTCAAACGTATTTCTTGGCCTTCTGCGCTTCCGTCGTCGCGGTCTTCATTGCTTTTCCTATTTCCTATTGCATAGCAAGGACCGAGTCTCTTTCAGCACGGAAAGCTTCGCTTTCGGCGATCGTGGGCCTCATGTTCCTCAGCGCATTAGTGCGGGTTTATGCGCTTGAGCTGACCTTTGGCTCCGCGGGAGTTCTCTCTCCGGTGATGTCGTTCATGAACATCAACCCGAATGGTAGACAATACATCAATTTCGTCATCGTCGCCGGATTGCTTCACTACGCCATCCCCATGTCGATCCTGATCTTGTTCGGAGCCATTCAAAACCTAAACCCGCGCCTGATCGAAGCTGCTCAGTCTCTAGGCGCCTCGGCGCTATCGTCCCACATCACCGTGACAATCCCCTTGTGTACCCGGGGCATCTTCTCTGCATTTGTGGTCTCGATGACACTTGGAGTCAGCGCATTCATTATACCTTGGATCCTTGGGCGCGGTCGCGTGCTGTTCATCTCGAATTTAATTTATACCCGATTTAGCGAGGTCGCTGACTATCCGAGCGGCGCAGCCATTTCGATCGTCATGATGGCCCTTTCGCTGCTCATGATATTCAGCATGTCTAGACTGGCAACCTCGTTTGAACGGACGTGAGACTGCGATGCTGAAGACCGAAGAGGCGGCTGTGGTTCAGGTGGAGCACGGCATCAATGCGAATCTCGCCTTAAGGCTGGCGCTCCACAAGCGAACGGCGGACGCCGTCCTTCGCATCGGCGTCATCGCCGTGGTCACGATAACCTCGGTCTTCCTGCTGTTCCCGGTCATCGTGACGGTCTTCATGGCATTCGACGCTCGTGACTATATTGGTGCATTTCCTCCAACGAGCTTTTCAACCCAATGGTTCGTCCAGCTTGCTGGAAGTGACTTTCTTTGGTCAGCATTCAAGACAAGCCTGTTGCTTGCAACTGCCACCACTATCGCTTCGACCACGATCGGTGCTTGCGCTGCGCTCGCAATCAGCTGGATGACGCCGAAATGGAGCGACCTGGTGACTACGGCCTTTCTGTCGCCCCTAGTGCTACCCGGCGTGATCATTGGTTTCGGCCTGCTCATGTTCCTGTCCGTTCACGATGGGCTGCCGGTTTTTGCGAAATTGTTCGCTGGACACCTCATCATCGCGCTTCCATTCGCAGTAAGACTGACGCTGGTTGGTCTGGCCGGAATCAGCGGGACGCTTCGCGAGGCGGCATTGTCGCTCGGCGCAAACCAAATCCAAGCCTTTTTCACGATAACTCTCCCGCTCGCAAAGAATGGTATTGCTGCCGGAGCGGTATTTGGATTCGCGACCTCAATGGATGATGTGACGGTCAGTCTCTTTCTTAGTGACTTCAATACATTTACGCTGCCGGTGGCGCTTACAAGCTTAATCCGGTCCAGCTTCGATCTCACGATCGCCGCGGCCGCTGTCGCGCTGATGAGCGTTACATTGCTTCTCCTGATCGTATTGGACCGCGTGCTCGGGCTTGAGCGGGCGATTGGCCGTAAAACTTGAAGGGCTGCGTATATGAATGTTCTCGAGCTGAGGAATGTCACAAAAACGTATGGTGGTTTCACTGCAGTCGACGGTGTGACGCTGGAGGTCGAGCAGGGCAAGGTTTTGTCGCTTCTCGGGCCGAGTGGCTGTGGCAAGACAACAACGTTGCGCATCATTGCGGGATTCGTCTCGCCCGATGCCGGGAGCGTGCGGATCAGCGGCGACGATGTCGGCAAACTGAAGCCCTACGAGCGCAATGTAGGACTTCTGTTCCAGGATTATGCGCTGTTCCCCCACATGACGGTGTCGCAAAACGTCGCGTACGGAATGAGGTACCGAGGAACGCGCGCCGCCGCAGTACCATCTCGAGTCGCGCAGATGCTGTCGCTCGTTCAGCTGGCCGGGATGGAGACCAGATATCCAAATCAACTGAGTGGCGGACAACAGCAGCGTGTTGCACTAGCGCGAGCTCTCGCTACCGATCCGAAGGTCGTTCTTCTGGACGAGCCGCTGTCTGCGCTCGATGCTAAGCTTCGGCTTGAACTGCGTCTCGAGCTGAAGGAAATTCTGAGAATTGTGGGGGCGACCACCATCGTTGTCACGCACGACCAAGAGGAAGCCCTTAGTCTTGGGGACGAAGTCGTCGTTATGCACGCGGGTAGGATCGTCCAGCGTGGCACTCCGACGGAGATCTATCGAACGCCCGCGGACAAATTCGTTGCCGAATTTATAGGAAGGTCAAACTGGTTTCAGGCAGTTCCTGGCGGCGAAATGAATCGAAGCCTCAGCTCCTACATCACTGAGGAGGGATTTGAAATTCGGGCAAGAGCGGTGCAATCCAATCGTAGTGATGCGGCCCTTTGCGTGAGACCAGAACACATCGAACTTTTCGACGGCGCGGCCCCCGAACCGACTCACGATCCTGAACAGAATATTCTAGCCGGCATGGTTTTAGACGTTGCACCTCTCGGACCTGACGTGCATGTGGTCGTCGAGCTTCCCGGAAAACGGCGCCTATTGGCCATTAGGAAGAACGTCGGCCGAAATCCAGGAGTTGTATCCGGACAACCTGTGCGAGCCTATTTTCAAGCCTCGGATGTGCTTGTGTTCTAGCGAATATCTGAGGGCGCATCGGGCTCACTGCGATTAGTGCATGTTGTTGTTTTGTAGAATCGGGATTCCCAGCGGGACGGATTTCTGATTCAAGCTCCATGCTGGAGAACGGGGCCAGCATGGATGACGCGACCCTATTCGGAAGACCTTCGTGAACGCGCTCTGGCGCGGGCGGACGCAGGGGAGACGGTTCGTTCGATTGCCGAGGCGCTAGATTAGCCTGTCCTGTGTAACGAGGTGGAAGAATCTGAGGCGGGAGACTGGAGGCGTTTCGCCCGGCAAGATCGGTGGTCACAAGAAGCCGGTTTTGTCCGGTGCCAATGCTGACTGGCTGCGCAAGCGCGTTCTCTCGGGGCCGTTCACGTTGCGGAAGCCGACACGGGAACTGGCGGCGCGCGGGATCAAGACAGATATGCGGGCGGTGTGGACGTTTGTGCATGCCGAAGGGCTGAGCTTCAAAAAAAGGATCTGCCGGGCGAACAAGATCTCCGACGTCGCCCGTAAACGGACGCGCTGGAGGGCCCATCAAGGCAGGATCGACGCTTCACGCCTGATCTTATCGACGAGACCTGGCTCAGGACAAACATGGCACCACTGCGCGGCTGGGGTCCGAGTGGGCGCCGGCTCCAGGCATCTGCGCCTTTCGGCCACTGGGAGACCATGACTTTCATTGCGGCGCTGCGGCACGATCAGATCAGCGCACCATGGGTCATCGACGGTCTCATCAATGGTGAACTCTTCACCCTCTATGTCGAGAAGGTGTTGGCGCCAACTCTGGCAGGTCGTCATCCTCGACAATCTCGGCAGTCACAAGGGCAAGGCCGCCCGCAATACCATCCGCGCCACCGGAGCGCATCTGCTCTTCCTGCTTCCATACAGTCCCGATCTCAATCCGATCGAACAACAGGTCACTTCACCCTCTGCTCACAGGAAACAGCGCTCCGACTACTCTTTTGCGAGTTCGTCCATCACTTGTTTGGTGGCCTGATAAGCCAGGTCGACGATCTCGTCGATCTCAGCTTCTGATACTACCAGAGGGGGTGCAAATCCCAGAATGTCTCCATGCGGCATGGCTCGTGCAATCAGCCCACGATCACGGGCAGCTTTGGAGATCCGCGCGCCAACTTTTAGGTCGGGATCGAATCGCCGCTTGGTTTGGCGATCCGCAACATATTCGACGGCGCCGAGTAGGCCGACGCCTCGGACTTCTCCCACGATCTCCAATTGCGCGAAACGCTCTTTCAGGCGCTTCTGGAAGTGCTCCCCGACGGTTTTGGCCCGGTCGCGCAACCGCTCCTTCTCTACGATGTCGAGAACCGCGTTTGCAGCTGCGGCGGCGATCGGGTGACCCGAGTAGGTATAACCGTGTGAGAATGCCCCCACGCGATCGGAGGCCTCTTCCATGACTTTGTAAACTTTTTCGCTGACGATCGCTCCGGACAGCGGCATATAGCCGGAAGTAAGCCCTTTCGCGACCGTCACCAGATCCGGCTCAATCTCGTAAAGCGTGCAGCCGAAGTCTGCGCCGGTGCGGCCGAATCCACAGATTACCTCATCTGCAATCAGGAGGACGTCGTACCGCCTGAGCACCGCCTGGATTTCACGCCAATATCCCTCAGGCGGCGGCGTTATCCCCCCGGTGCCTAGCACCGGTTCAGCTATGAAGGCACCGATCGTTTCTGGCCCTTCCCTTAGGATCAGATCTTCCAGTTCCGCAGCACGGCGGCGGGAAAAGTCCGCTTCCGTTTCACCCGGGTGGGCGTGCCAGTAATGATGCGGCGCCCCAGTGTGCAGAACGCCCGGGAATGGCAAATCCATGTGGTCGTGGTAGAAGGACATGCCGGTCATCGAGCCGGAAACTACCGAGCAGCCATGATAACCTCGCTCACGCGAGATGATCTTCTTTTTCTTCGGTTGACCACGCAGGTTATTATAGTACCAAACAAGCTTGGCCTGGGTCTCATTGGCATCGGACCCTGACAGTCCAAAGAACACTTTGCTCGCTTTGCCTGGGGCCATGCGTACGAGACGATCCGATAGCGTAGCCAGCTGTTCGGTCGTGTGCGCCGCATACGTATGATAGTACGCCAAACTGTACGCCTGGCGCGCGATTGCCTCTGCAACTTCAGTTCGGCCGTATCCGATGTTCACACAGTAAAGCCCGGCAAAGGCATCGATATAAGTGCGACCTTGCGCATCTTTGATGCTAATTCCTTTTCCGCCCGTGACGATCGTAGGATCGCCCGCTTTTCCGGTAGCGAAGTCCTTCAGATGAGTGAAGGGATGCAAAACACTCGAACGATCACGTTCCGCAATGGTTTTGATATCGAGCATTTCATATTCTCCCTAAACCAGATCGCCGAAGCAGACGTATTTCAATTCCATGTACTCCGCCAATCCGTGCCGTGACCCTTCGCGACCCAGCCCCGATTGTTTCCAACCACCGAATGGTATAGGGGGCCCAGTAAACGAAGCGGTATTGACACCGACCATGCCGCACTCGATCTGCTCGGACACTCTGAGTGCTCGCCGGACACTGTCCGTGTACAGGTATCCGGCCAGCCCCAATTCATTGGCGTTAGCTCGGCCTATGACTTCTTCTTCGGTGTCGAACGGAAGCACAGCTGCTACGGGCCCAAACGTCTCTTGACGAGCGATGAGCATGTCTTCCGTGACATCACTGAGAAGCGTTGGAGGAACGAAGTTGGGGCCGAGAGTTCTTCCAATTTTCGACGAGAGAACGCGCGCCCCCCTTTGTCTCGCGTCGGAAATGTGTGCCCTACATTTCTCGGCAACAGAAAGCTTGGTCATTGGGCCGATATCGGTTGATGGCTCTAGTCCATGCCCGACTTCGAGTCGCCCGATCTTTGAGGCAAATGCGTCAACAAAGGCGGCATAAATCCCTCGTTGCACATAGATGCGGTTGGCGGCCAAGCAGTCTTGTCCCGAGGTGGCAAATTTTGCAGCCATAGCCCCTTCCACCGCTTTGGAGAGGTCGACGTCGTCAAAAATCACAAAAGGTGCATGGCCACCCAATTCCAACGACACCTTCTTCACGCTCTCGGCGGCTCCTTTGAGAAGAAGACGCCCGACATCGGTCGAACCGGTGAACGAAAGAGCTCGGACTCTGTGATCTTTCAATAGCGGGCGCGAAAGCTCGATTGAATCACCAACGAGCACTTGAAGCACGCCGGGTGGGAGACCTGCCTGTTCGCCTAACCTAGCGATCGCAAGCGCAGAAAGCGGGGTTTCAGGTGCGGGCTTGACGATGATCGGGCAACCGGCCGCAAGAGCGGCTCCTGCCTTTCTCGTGATCATGGCGATCGGGAAGTTCCAAGGAGTGATCGCGGCTGCGATACCTATGGGCTGCATCCGTACTTGAAGCAGACTGCCTACCTTGTGGCTGGGTATGGTCTCTCCGTACGCGCGCTCACCCTCGGCCGCAAACCAATCGAGGAATCCGGCCCCATAAGCTACTTCCTGTCGGGCCTCAGACAGAGGTTTACCCTGTTCACTCGTCACCAAGATCGCGAGCGCTTCGGCATGTTCGAGCATCAATGAGGCCCAAGACCTCAGAATGCCCCCTCTTCTGGCGGGAAGCAGTTCTCGCCAGCTTGGGAATGCGCGCTCTGCCGCCCCAATCGCCTCGTCCATATCTGAAGCGCTACAGCGACAAACATCCGCGATTTCTTCCCCCGTCGCGGGATCAATCACTTGATCTCGCTCTCCGTTCGCGACCCAGCGCCCGTCGAGCAGCGCCGCTCCCGAGAGGAAGTCACGCCGTTGCAGGCTTCTGAGGTACCGAGCAGCAAGATCCGCGGGAGAGGCAGTTTGGTTAAGGGTCGCCTGGTTCATCTGCGCATCACGCAAGGTCCGATATTGAAATCGTGCATGTATTCAGGATACTGATAGTGCGCAGAGATTTGCGTCACATTTCCCTATCGCAGGGCGGATTTCCTGCAACATCTGCACGCTCTGCGACGGAATGCACCTAAAGGCTGGAGGACGATGATATGCAATACGACCGGATCGATGCGCGCATTCTGGAGATCGTACAGAAGAACAATCGTCTGACGTCTGAAGTCATCGGTGAAATGGCCGGCCTTTCTGCTACGGCTTGCCAACGACGCTTGAAGAGGCTGCGCTCCGACGGGATCATCGAGGCCGACGTATCGATCGTTTCCGCCAGGGCGGTTGGTAGACCCATTCAGATGCTTGTCCTAGTGAGCCTGGAGCGGGAGCGCTCAGACATCATCGACAAGTTCAAGAAGGCCATCAAGTCGTCCGCGGAGGTCGTCAATGGGTTCTATGTCACCGGCGATGCCGATTTTGTTCTCTACATCACGGCCCGCAGCATGGAAGAGTACGAGCAGTTCACGCGGCGCTTCTTCTATGAGAATCCGGACATCAAGGGGTTCAAGACGATGGTCATAATGGATCGCGTGAAGGCCGGGTTTGCCGTTCCGATCGAACCGCCGTCAGAGGATTAGCTTGGCTACGTATCTCTTTATGATGCGAAGTTTTTCATCGTGCGTCCGCGCAGAAAGCCCGAAACCGTCGTTTGAGTGCACTATTGTTAGTCAATGAAGTGGCCGATACCGACTAAGGTGGCTTATGTCTGAAGCGGATCCTCGGATCATCCACTCGCTTGAGAGATGATGCATAAACTAGGAACTTGGCGGAAGCTCATCTGCCGCGCGGTTCGTCGACTGGCTCACCTTTGCTCGAGCAAGTGCAGCGGCGAATTCGCACTTCAGAATCAAGCAGGAATAGACTTGAGACGGCGGCAAACAGGATGCCCCGCGACCGAATTGAATTTGCTTGCACTCAGTGGCCTCAACCGCGACGAGATCGGTGCACTTTTCCTACGAATCTTTGCCCAATGGGTTCGCTCATCAGCGAGGGAAACCAAAGACGCGGGCCGTAGACGAACCTGGCGCGCAGCATCCACGGGCGCTAGATTGACTCGCAGGTACTATGTCGACCTCGGGCGTAGCGCGCGGCAACTGTCTTCGTTCTTGCTGCATATCAAGCACGGCCTTTCAATCGGGGCCTCCGGCGCAACACAGAACTTGAGGTGGGCCAGTCCTTGAAGACGCCGGTATTTAGCTCGGATGGCATCACAGCCCCGCTTCGCCAGCTCACTTTCCGAAGGATCTGGCTCACCAGTGTACTTGCGAATCTGGGGGCGCTGATCCGGAGCGTCGGCGCCGCGTGGGCCATGACGCAGATGACGTCGTCAGCCGATAAGGTCGCGCTCGTCCAGACCGCGCTGATGCTGCCCGTGATGCTAATTTCGATGCCCGCCGGCGCGATTGCGGACATGCACGACCGACGCATCGTGGCGCTGGTGTCCGTTACTATAGCGCTAACCGGAGCGGCCTCATTGACGACGCTCGCTTGGATGGGCCTGCTCACCCCAAATTTACTGCTGATTTCATGTTTTGTGGTGGGCACCGGAATGGCCCTGATGGATCCTGCTTGGCAATCTTCCGTCAGCGAGCAAGTGCCACCGGAGACACTTCCCGCCGCGGTCGCGCTCAATAGCATCAGCTATAACATTGCGCGCAGCGTCGGGCCGGCTATCGGCGGAGTCATCGTCGCAACCGCGGGGGCGGTCGCTTCGTTCGCGGTCAATACTTTGCTTTATCTCCCGCTGATTCTGGCGCTCTTTCTTTGGAAGCGCGTCTCAGAACCGGCTCGTCTACCACCCGAACGGCTAAGCCGGGCGATTGTTTCGGGAGTGCGCTACATCGCCAATTCGCCGTCGATCAAGATCGTACTGCTCCGATCAATGGTGATGGGCGTAATCGGCGGAGGAATCATCGCGCTGATGCCCTTAGTAGCTCGCGACCTGCTGCGGGGAAGCGCTCAAACATATGGCATCATCCTCAGCGCTTTCGGCCTTGGAGCAGTAGTAGGCGCCCTTAACATCACGATTATACGCAAACACATGAGCGGGGAAGCGGCGATCCGCGCCTGTGCTTTGTCGATGAGTGGAGCGATTACCGCAGTAGCGCTGAGCGACGTGCCGCTGTTGACGATAGTCGCATTATTCCTCGCCGGTGCTGTGTGGATGATCGCTTGGGCGCTCTTCAACATCGGAGTTCAGCTGTCGGCGCCTCGCTGGGTCGCTGGCCGTTCGCTGGCGGCGTACCAAGCGGCCGGATCTGGCGGGATCGCCGTCGGTAGCTGGGCTTGGGGGTATCTGGCGGACGTAATCGGCGTGCAAACGGCCCTTTTGATCTCGGCTGGGTTGATGATGGCATCACCAGTCCTCGGTGTGTGGCTACGCATGCCGCGCATAAGTGCTCGTGAAGAAGACGCCGAAATATTGGCCGACCCCGAGGTTCGGCTCGAACTTTCCGCTCGGAGCGGACCTTTGGTCGTCGAAATTGAGTATCGGGTAGAAAAGGTAAACGCACGAGCTTTCCACAAAGTGATGCAGGACGTGCAGCTGGTGCGCAAGCGCAACGGCGCGTATGGTTGGTCTATCGCGCGAGACATCGCTGACCCGGAGTTGTGGACCGAACGCTATCACTGTCCAACATGGTTAGATTATTTGCGACAGCGTAACCGCGCGACCCAATCAGAGCGGGACCTGGATAGACAGGCGGCCGCGTTTCACATGGGTCCAGTGCCCATCCGTGTGCGGCGCATGCTGGAGCGCCCCTTTGGATCGGTTCGCCGGAAAGAAGACCTACTCGATGCTGCCGCGAGGGATGCAATGCACGGTGAACGACTGCTTCGGAGTTGAACAAGAAGCAGAGCGGGAATTTGGAGGTGAGCGGACATAAGGGGCGGCCCGCGGAATGGCAGGGCGAAGCTCAACACGCGCAGGATGCTGACCCACCCGGAGAACCCTTTTTATAAGGTCGAAGCGCTGTGAACCGAACTCCGCAGGTGATCTGTCCGGAATCGGCCTGATGACAGACGTTGATAAAAAAGGGCCACTCCCGAAGGAGTGGCCCGCCAAGTCAGGGAGGAAATTGCCCCCTAGGGAGCCTCTGGGGATCAGGCCGCAGCCTGATCGATCGGAGAAAAAGGTAGGCCGAGACTTTCGGCGACAGCCTTATATGTGAGACGGCCCCGATAGACATTTAGGCCGGCACGAAGATGGCGATCTTCAAGAATCGCTGCAAAGCCCTTGTTGGCCAAAGAAAGACCGAAGGGCAACGTTGCATTGTTCAGAGCGTGGCTTGAGGTAAGCGGCACAGCCCCTGGCATGTTCGCGACGCAATAGTGAATTACGCCATCAACTTCGTATGTTGGATCAGCATGCGTGGTCGCATGCGACGTTTCGAAGCAGCCGCCCTGGTCGATGGCCACGTCCACGATGACAGAGCCTTTGCGCATCGAACTCAACATCTTGCGGCTCACCAACTTAGGTGCACTCGCTCCGGGCACAAGGACTGCACCAATGACGACGTCCGCGGAGAATACCTCTTCTTCAACGCTCTCGATCGTGGAGAACCTGGTGCGGACCCGCCCCTGGAAGAGTTCGTCCAACTCACGGAGGCGATTTATCGACCGGTCGACGACAGTGATTTCGGCACCAAGGCCGACCGCCATCCGCGCGGCATGCGTACCGACCACGCCTCCCCCGACTATAACGATCCGGGCGGCCTGGACGCCCGGAACGCCACCTATCAACAGTCCGCGGCCCCCTGCGTAGCGCTTCAACGCCGTACCGGCCGCCTCGATCGCGAGCCTCCCAGCAACTTCGCTCATCGGCGCGAGCAGCGGGAGACCGCCCTGCGCGTCCGTTACGGTTTCATACGCGACGGCCGTGCAGCCCGACTTCAACAGTCCCTTCGCTTGTTCCGGATCAGGCGCCAAATGCAGGTATGTAAAAAGTATCTGGTTCTCTCGAAGCTGTACCCATTCGGAGGGCTGCGGCTCCTTCACCTTGACGATCATCTCGCTCGATGCAAACACTTCGCGAGCAGATTCTGCAATCGTGGCGCCTGCCTTGCGATAGTCATCATCTGTCGAGCCGATGCCGGAGCCGGCATTGGTCTCGACCATGACCTTGTGACCAGCGCTCACATACTCGCGTACGGCTCCAGGCGTCAGACCAACACGATATTCATGTGTTTTGATCTCCTTGGGAACGCCGACCTTCATATCAATCTCCTCGTTCGATGTGCCCTTGTAATCAAAAATCGCGGTGTTCCAGCTTCGGAGAGAGTGGAACAGCGTAGAAATACAGCTTTGTTTTTCCGTTTGCGCAGGATTTCGAACAGCCCGAACGAGCCCGCCGCCGAGCATTCGCGAGACCACGTGCTCGGGCCCGTCCGAAACCAACCACCTCTCTCAAACGAAACTACCGGATTGGCATCCAACAAGGTACTGTGCCGTTCGACACTTCGGCGAGAATTGCTCGAGTCCACTCAGTGGGCGTCAGTAGAAGATCGCATTTTTCAATCATTCCCGCCATCATTCGCCCCGTCGTATGCAGCCGATTGGTCGCCGAAGCGTAGTCGGGTGCGCTCAAACTGCTGCCGAGATGGTAACCGTCCAGGATCGCCAGCTCGAGTTCGTCCGCCCTCGGGTGCCGCTGTTCCGATGCGAGCCTTGTGCGAGCAGACAAGGTGATATTCGCAGCCAATATCGTAGTGATGGCGCCGATCAATTTAGATTATTCGAAATCAGGAGGCTCGATCTCGACCACTTCATGGCCGATAGTTTCACACAACCTGGCCATCATCTGCTGTGCACTTGAGGCAGATTGGATCCACTCAAAGACCCCAGGGATCTCGCCAGACAGTTATTCGGAGCGGCCGACCGAACGGCGTGCCGAGGCATGCCTCGAAAACTGAGCCGCTCGGAGAAGCATAAGGCGCACCAGGCTCAAACCCGCCAATCAGATCGAGTGCCCGAGCAGTGTCTCGTACCGTGCGACTGATCACGCCGTCACTGGCCAGCCCTCCCCACCCGTCACCCTTGAATGCACCAGCCGGCTCCTTCCACGAGTAGGCTGGAAGCCAAACACGCTGCAACAAGATGCTGGAGTTCGAATGGATCGCCGCCATCGCTTCCGCGCGCGATCGGCACTACCCCGCACGCGACGGCAACTGCCGCGCCTCCCGACGAGCCGCCTGCGGTCCGCTGCAATGAAGCCAGCTTAACGGAAACGAATTGCCAGCGTGGAGTCGCTCTTCAAACGTCATCATCTCTCCCCAACACGCCTCTCGTCATCTGGTGCAATTCGAGCGGTGAAACTGTTGAAAGGCAGAAACATGATAAGTCAGCAGCGCCGTCCGCGAAGTGGTTCATCTCGAGCCAACGAGCAGCGGCAAATACATCGATGAACAGCGGTCTCATAACGCCGTCTCACCGGAGACTGCGAAGCGCGCGATCAGTCTGCTTAATCTACGAGACCTATATGCCGCAGCAAAAGCACCATCATCATACTGAGCCACAATCAAGTTGCTGGTCGTGGATCGATTGGCGTACTGCCCCGGAGGCCCAAGATATCCTCGAGCTCCTTAGCGCCCGCCAACAGCGCTCCGTCCGCGCGAGGAGCCGCGACCATCTGCAATCCAACCGGAAGACCCGAATCGGTGAAGCCGCAGGGCAGAGATAGCGCCGGGCAACACACGAGTGTGATCGCAAAAGCTATCGCGACCCACTCGATATAGTTATCGAACCTTTCGCCATTGCATTCCGAAACGTAGCGATCTCGCACTGGAAATGGCTCCACGATCGTTGCGGGCGATAGGAGTAGGTCGTATTCCTCGAAGAATTTGAGAACCCGCGCAGCCATCGCCACTCGCTGCGCCTCAGCGCGCTCGATCTGCTCCATGGATAGCTTCAGGCCTTCCTCGATGTTCCAGATAACCTCCGGCTTCAGAAGGTCGCGATGGTTTCGCAGAAGAGAAGCCTTGCTGACAGCAAAGTCGAACGCACGGAGGATCTGGAAGCACTCATGGGCTTCTCGCAGATCCGGATGAGCCTCATCAACAATCACGCCGGTCTCGGCGAAGCGCCGCGCAGCTCTTTCCGCCACTGCTGCGACTTGCGGGTCGACAGGCGTAATGCCCAGATTCGACGAAAACGCAACGCGCTTCGGTCTCTTACCGCTCCGCGTGGTCGCCAAAAAGGATTCAGATGGTGACGGAAGGGATAGCGGATCACCTGGGTGTTCCCCGCTCATCGCGTCCAACATTAGTGCGACATCTTCGACCGTCCGCGCCATGGGGCCCTGGATGCCAAGGTTGCGGTCGATCTTGAATTTCGGGGTTCGCGCCACGCGACCTAGGCTCGGCCGTAGGCCAACTACACCGCAGAAACTTGCCGGGTTTCGGAGCGAGCCGCCCATGTCAGAGCCGTGCGCGAGCCATGCCATCCCGGCGGCGAGGGCGGCCGCGGCGCCACCAGACGAACCAGCGGCTGAGCGCGAAGCGTTCCAAGGGTTGAGCGTAGCTCCGAAAAGTTCGTTGACAGTGTTCGCGCCTGCGCCGAACTCGGAGGTGTTCGATCTCGCATATATAACGCCCCCGCTCCGCTCGAGTCTGTCGACTAAAATGTCCGAACTGATCGGAGTATTATCCCTGAAGATGCGCGAACCTTGGGTGTTCCGTAAGCCGGCGACATCGACCAGGTCTTTTATTGCTACCGGCAAACCAGCTAGGCAACCTCGCTGACTAACGGGTTGATGCATCAGCGCGCAAGCATGGTCGCGCGCTCTGTCAAAACACAAGATAGGCAGTGCATTGACTTTACTATCGACTTCCGCGATTCGCTTTTCGAGCACATCCAGAAGATCGATGGGCGTGATCTCGCCCGCTATCAGCTTCTCGACGATACGGCAGGCTGTGTCACGGATCAACTCGTGCACTTCGAAAACTCCAGTTGTCTTATCGATTCCCGAAAGGTGGTCGAGTGAAGCAGAGTGCGGGGGCAAATAGGAACCGCTCCCGCGTCTCGAACTGCGACCGGTTTGAGCGACTGTGATCGAGTGCAGGCAAGATTGATCGTCGCGTGGATCGGATCACCTCGAATTTCTCATAAGACACCCTGTCGGCCTGCGGAACGAACTTACGGGGTCCTTGAGAAGAAAACGGCGAAGAACTTAAAGAGACACGCGAATATCCTGCCTATTTGGCGGACAATACGCAGGAAATCGTCTTTACATATCTCATCCCGCCATTTCGATGGGATGCCATCCGTTCGGCGGATGGAGGCCGTCTCTCCGGAGACCACCACGTGCACGGCCCAAGAACTCAAAATCAACGCCAGCCTGAAAACGCACGACCAGTGGCCATATTCGGAGCGGCGCAGAATTGGTAATGCTTAATATGAACCGATCGGTCGGATCGCGGCTCGATCCCATTGCCAACTGCCAGTTGAGGAGCTCAGATGCGAGCATTAGCACCAGTTGCGGTTTGGCGCTTGCATGCTACCGGCCTCCGCCGACTTCTAGATCGTCTTGTTCTTCATCCAATCCGGTGAACCGATGTTCAACTAATGTCTAGGGACTCTCATGGGGCACACCAACTCGCGAGCGAGGCACCGCTCCGGCCACCTGGGCGCGAGATAGTTGCGCGCTGCAGCCGTGTGTCGCCCAGCATGGACTGGCTTAAACCCACGGTCTTCTTGGTCCCGGGTCTCGGTTGGTAGCGTGACTACAGGGTCGACCTCATCCGATCTCGACGGGCGAGCGCAAGCTCTCCAAGCGCAAACGCCGTTTCGCGCTTCTTGTCCCGAGCTGGATGCACTGCGCATGAACTCCGGCAGCTCGCGCCTCGCGAACCGTCCACCGTGTTCTCGCCTGCTTAGCCGCCTTTTAAAGAGCATTGGAGCTCACACGGGCCGCTCGTGAATGGTCTGGCTTATCCATCGTGCAATTCCCGCTAGACCGTCGTCTGTATGCTGCTGCCCTATCACCTGAACCCCGACGGGAAGCTCATGGATAGCAAGGAGTGGCATTGTGATGGTTGGAGCACCAAGCACAGAGGTGACGGCATTGTAGTTAGGCAAGCCGGTCGTGTGTATGACACCGGAATCAACGCCCTTGTTGTTCAAAGTTGGCGCGGGACCGACGGAAGATGGAGAAATAATGGCATCGGCGACGTTCGAGATTTCCTGGTGGGCTGCTCTTGCCGCGTCACGTTTTGAGAGTACCAGACGGTAGTCATCGAGCGTCATCTTGCGTGCGATATCGAGACGCGACCTAAGGCTTTCGCTCAACCCTCCACCAAACTGTTCGAGAAGGTTCTCAAGTGACCAACGCATTTCGTATGCGCAAATGTCCCGGCTTATCGCCAGACTTTCGCTAATTGCCTGCTCAAAAGCCTCCACGAGTGGGTGATCTGTTCTGCCGATAATCTCTACGCCGGCGCGGTGGAGATCCGACAGAAGACTATCGAATGCTCCCTTAGTGGCTTCATCCAGCTCTGGCGCTCCTTCCGCTTCCATCACAATGAGCCTCGCTGGGCGCGCCGCGGCGTGGAGCACTGTTCCGCCGTAGAGGCCCGGAAAACCGGGGTCTCCTCCCGACCTCTTGGCGACTTCTATCGAAACTTGCCACATATCCTGAAGATCGCCAGCATGAATGCCTATATGGCTCTGGCTGAAACCCAGCCGCTCCCCGCGATTAAGAGCGCCGAGAGTGGGCTTAATCGCGTAGTTCGCACAAAAGCTCGCCGGCCTGATCACTGAGCCAACGACCTGTGTTCCGATCGCCGCAGGAACCATGCGGGCACCGACCACCGCTGCGGATCCGCTGGATGATCCCCCTGGGGTACGAAGCGGATCAAACGGGTTGGTGGTCGGTCCGGGGTGAGACATACCGAGCTCGGTTGTAACCGTCTTTCCGAGGACAATGGCGCCGGCTCTCCTGAGTGCTTGCACGCAAGCAGAATCTTGTTTGGTGTAATTGCCTTCGAATAGGGGCGAGCCCATGCGAGTAGGCATGTCTTTAGTCATCAGCATGTCTTTTATGCCGACTGGCATACCATCGATGTTCGATAGCTCACGTCCGGCCTGATACCGGTTCGTCGAGGCATCGGCAGCGGATCTCGCCGCCGGGATGTTCATCTCGACCCAGGCCCGGACAACCGGTTCGCGGGTCTCGATGGTTTCAAGACATCTCTCGAGGTATTTGCGGGGGTTGTCCGTACCGTCCTTAAAGGCCGGCACCGCATCGTGGAATGTGAGAGGCTGAAAGTCAGCGGGGCTATATTGGGCGGACAACGGATTATCCTCGGAGTTGAGTTGTTGGATGAGCTAAAGACAGGATTGCTCCAACCGCGCTGAACGATTGAAGTGTGTTATTGGGCCCCGGTGACGAGGCGTCGCGATGGCTCAGCGAGCGAGCTCCGAAGCTCTTTCTTCATAACCTTGCCCATCGTATTCCGCGGCAGTTCATTGACAACGATCACCTGCTTAGGGACCTTGTAGTTTGCGAGACGATCCTTGACACGCTGAATCACTTCGCCGGCGGCCGGCGGGAGCTCTTTGTCTGAAGGGATGACGAAAGCTACGACACACTCGCCGAAGTCGGGATGCGGAGCACCGACGACTGCTGACTCTTGAACAGAGGGCATTTCGTCGATCACTGCTTCTATCTCGGCGGGATAGACATTGTAGCCGCCGCTGATAATGAGATCCTTGGCTCGGCCGGTGATCGATACGTATCCTTGGTCATCGACAAATCCCAGATCGCCAGTGCGGAAGAAGCCGTCGGCTGTGAATTCCGCGCGGGTCTGGTCCGGCCTATTCCAGTAACCGGAAAACAGGCCTGGCCCTCGCGCTTGAATCATTCCGATAGTTCCCGCTTTCAAAACCTCATCGCTACTTCCACTGATGCGCAGATCGACTCCAGGAATCGGAAGCCCTACTGAACTTGGCTTGCGCTCGCCTTCCAAGGGATTCGAGCAGAGGATCATTGCTTCCGTCGAACCATAACGTTCCAGAATACGATGACCGGTGCGGGCTTCGAATTGGCCATGCACATCCGCGGAAAGAGGTGCGGACCCCGATACGAAAAGCCGCACTCGTCTGCACCGATCACTGTTTAGCAACGGGCTCGACAACAATCGATGGTAATAGGTCGGCACGCCCATGAATACGGTCGAACGGGGAAGGGCCTTGAGTACATCGGCAGCATCGAACTTGCTTTGAAGAAGCAGCCGCGCTCCGCTTGCCAGAGCTACGTTGAACGAAATGAAAAGTCCGTGGCTGTGGAAGATCGGCAGAGTGTGGAGGAGAACGTCCGATGCGGAGAAGCCCCAGAGTTCGCTCAAGGTCTGCGCAGAGTACGAGAGCGCACCATGGCTGATGAGAGCACCTTTAGGGCGTCCGGTGGTACCGGACGTATAGAGAAGCGCGGCCGGGGCGCCTTCAGTCAGCTCGATCGTCCGGTATGTTGGATCTACCAACTCAACGATGGCCGCGAACGTCCCTTCTCCTTGTGGACCGAAGGTGAAGGCCTTCGTTGTCGCTGGTACGATCTCCGCCGCAAGAGTTTCCGCGGTTAGTCCCGTGAAGAATACCGCCGGCTGAGCATCCTGCAGGAGATAAGCCAATTCGGCTGGCCGGTAGGCGGTGTTCATCGGCAAATAGCAAAATCCTGCACGCAAGCAGGCGAGGTACAAGGCGAACGCGTGCGCCGACTTTTCCAGTTGGACCGCGACGCGATCACCGGTTGCGCATCCGGATCGCCGCAATGCATTCGCATATCGTCCTGACAGGACGTGAAGCCATTCACGCGTGAGCGTCTGGCCGGTCTCGAGCTCGAAGACCGCGCCGGTTGGCTCCAGTTGCAGCCAGGTCTCGAACAACCGGTAGAAATTTGCATCAGTCATTGATTTGAGCCGTCTTCGTTTTGGGTCTCCGGGGCGCAACCCGCGCTCAGTGGTGGGGCAGCCCCTAAACTGCCTTCTCAACGAATTTTGACGTTTTAATACGAGTAAAAAAAATATCTTTCAAGAGGAAAAAAATATGACAGCTTTTGGTGGCAGCCTTGAGTGCGTCCTCAAAGGGAAGGGAATGAGCCTAATTTTCCGCAATGGATTTGTCAGAGATCGAGTCGGCCCTCTCCCGCCAGGAGGAGCTACACAACGGTTCGGGGCTTTTGCGGCGCGCGCGAGGCGCTTCATGCAGCTTTTCGTCGGTGCGTCCAGTTGCACTCAGCGTTGAGACGCCACGTTACGTAGCTGTGCGTCGAGAGGTGATGAAAGCTGGCCCACGCTTGATGTGTCCATCGGTGTTTTCCGATGTCATTCGCGTTTACTCGATTCAATGCAGCTCGGAGGTGACCCCATTCTAATCAGCGGGTTGAGCTGTTAGGCCTCCAGATCAGTCCTTGGTCAGGAGCGCCGTCCCATTTCGACAATTAGGTCTGCGAACACGCGGCCGCCAACGCTGATATGATCTCGCATCGCGCTCCCGGCCGTCTCCTCGTCGCCCCTCAATATGGCCTCGAGGATCTGGGCGTGATCAGCGAACGAGCGGCGGATGCGACCTGGCTTCTGAAAGGGGTACCTGCGATACACGCGTAAGCGACCGCGGACGTCCTTGATGCTCGTTTCGAGATAATCGTTGCACGAACAGCGATAGATCAGCTCGTGAAATTCCGTATTGATCGCGTCGTACTTCTCGAAATCCTGGGTCGGAATGAATGCCGCGCTGCGCCGGTGAATCTCGGCCAGCTCCTCCCGGAGGTCAGGCGAGATCCGCGACGCGGCGAGCCTGGCCGCCATGCTTTCGAGCTCGGTCATGACCTCGAACATCGAGATCACCTGCTCGACGCTAAGCAGCGTAACGATAGCGCCACGACGCTGACGCAACTCAACCAGGCCGATCGAAGAAAGCTGGATAAGGGCCTCGCGCACCGGCGTTTTCGAGACGCCGAACCGTTCTGAGAGTGGCCGCTCCTCCAAACGCGAGCCTGGCGGAAAGGCGCCTGACTCGATCTCGTGGCGAATCCACTGCGCGATCTCCTCTGTTCGGTATGGCTTCTTGGTCAGCAAAGCGGAATCCACGACCATCTCCCCATGAAAGCGACCCTTGCAGTAAGCCCAGACATTTCCATCTTGACAGATATTTTTTTTAAGAACAATAAAACACCTATGGATCAGGAGAAAGCACTTGAGCGGTCGGGGCTGCCGACGCTGCGTGTCTCTGAAACGAGCGCGTGGATCCTTTTGAACAGGCCGCAGCAGCACAATCGGTTCGAGCCGGCGGACATCGAAGCGCTTTCGGCGATGCTAAGAGAATTGGCGGGACACAAGGGGCTGCGGGTTCTAATCGTCACGGCCAGCGGGCCGAGCTTCAGCTCGGGATTTGACCTCGACACGCTGTCAAGCGAGCGAGCGGTGGAGTGCACGGCCACGTTTGCGGCTATGTGCGACTTGCTCGAAGCGTTGCCGATCCCGACGGTGTGCGGACTTAATGGGAATGTCTACGGGGGAGCCACTGACTTCGCGCTCGCGTGCGACTTCCGCATCGGGATCGAAGGTTGTCGTTTGCAGATGTCTCCTGCACGGCTAGGCATCCAGTACTACCATTCCGGTCTCCGCCGATACGTAGAGAGACTCGGCCTGCCCGAGGCCAAGCGGTTGTTTCTAATGGGGGAGCAGATTGACACCGCCACGATGTTGCGGATCGGCTTTCTCACCGAAACCTGTACGCCCGACAGTTTCGAAGCGCGATTGGAGGTCGTTGCCGGAATGCTCGCTCAGCGTTCTCCGGCTTCGCTCCGCGGCCT
Organism: Bradyrhizobium sp. S3.3.6; assembly: GCF_040546905.1. Taxonomy (NCBI): domain Bacteria; kingdom Pseudomonadati; phylum Pseudomonadota; class Alphaproteobacteria; order Hyphomicrobiales; family Nitrobacteraceae; genus Bradyrhizobium; species Bradyrhizobium sp. S3.3.6. Next base: position 106,636 of record NZ_JBEPOT010000007.1, read on the forward strand.
AAAGGCGTCGCTCAATTCAATTTGCCGAGGTACCGCCGATCCGGCAGAGATCAACGCGAGATTCTTTGAAAGTCTCTCTTGCGCCGATGCTCAGGAAGGGCTGAAGGCTTGGTCCGAGCGCCGCCTTCCTGGCTTCGCGGCCGTATGAAATCCTGCACGCTCTTGCCGCCGAGAGGGCCCCGGGGCGGTGATTCCCGGATCCAATTTCGCGTTATCCAAGAAGACGCATGGTTACTGAGTTGCGGCGTGACGATCAGATCGCAAGTGCCGTACAAACCTCCAACTTGGAACGCAAAGAACGCAGCAATCCGGCGATCTTCGGCGCCCTCTTGCAGGATTTCAAACAGACGACGGAGTTCGCGGACTTGGTCGCGATGATATCACAACTGAGCGCGAGGACTCGGCTGACCCGATACGCCTCAACCAACCGATGCAGGGTCTCGCGATCGAGATCGATCGAAGCCGGAATAGATGGGCTTCTTCGTTGTTTTGCCCCATTCGCAGTGATCCTCGATCTGCAATGCGAGTAGCGCTTGCGAGGGAGGCCCGCGGGTTCATCAACGATGGATCGGGTTTTTCAAAGATTTGCAGAGCAATTGACCGAAAGCACGCATCGAGACGCAGCTCAGCAGAGCATGGCCGAAGTCGCCGCTGCGCTCGAACTGTCGTGCTTCGCATATCTCGCTTTTCCCAGTAGGCCGGGCAGTGCTCCCAATCTGATCTCGACATATCCACCGTCATGGACCGCCATCTATCTGCAGCGCGGCTACGAATCCGTCGATCCGGTGGTACGTCGGGCAATGCGCCAGCCTAAGCCCTTCCAATGGGGACTTGGATTCGAAGCGCGAAATCGGTCTGAGGCAGAACGCGCTCTGTTCGAAAAAGCCGCCAAATTTGGGATTCGCTGCGGATTTACATTCCCTATCCACGATGACAGGGGCGCGCTCGCCGCGCTGAGCTTTGCAAGCGACGATAATCGAACTGGTTTCGAGCGCTCGCTGATCGAGCACGCCCAGAGCCTGCAGTTAATCGCAACGTTTTTCCATGCACATGCAAAACGCTTCTGGACGATAGATCGCATGGTCGGTGGGGTGGTGCTGTCTCCTCGAGAGTACCAGTGTCTCGAATGGTCCGCGCGCGGCAAATCAGCTGGGGAGATTGGGATCATTCTCAGCATCGCAGAGCGAACCGCGGGATTTCACCTGGATAACGCGCGCGCGAAGCTTGGCGTCAGCTCGCTTCGTCAAGCGATCGTGCTGTTGACCGAGTCAAAATGTCGAAAATAGATCAACCACAAGCTGCAAGCACCTGTGCACCTCCACAGGATGTGCTCTCCTGCCTTCTCTGCTTGCTTGCCCGAAGCAAGGCAAGGAGGCAAGAATGATGCAGCTCATCACGCCGGAGTACTACGGCGAATTCGTCGACGATCTCACCGAGATGCACCGGCTGCGGTATCGCGTTTTCAAACAGCGCCTGGACTGGAACGTCGAGGTCAGCGGCGAGATGGAAGTCGACGAGTTTGACGTCCTTCGACCCGTGCACCTCCTGAACCGCTCGAACGCTGGACGTCTTCAGGGTTGCGTCCGCCTTCTGGCCTCGACCGGCCCAACCATGCTGAGAGACACCTTCCCGATCCTTCTGGACGGCCAGGCGGCGCCACGAAGCCACCGGATTTGGGAGAGCAGTCGATTCGCGCTCGATGTTCCTCCGGATGCGCCGAAGGCAAATGGTGGACTTGCTGCTGCTACTTACGAGCTGTTTGCGGGCATGATTGAATTCGGCCTTTCGATTGAATTGACCGAAATCGTTACCGTCACTGACGCCCAGATGGAACGCATTCTTCGCCGCGCGGGCTGGCCGCTCCGCAAAATCGGAAACGCTCGTCCTCTCGGAAACACCACGGCCATTGTGCTGGATACTTGGAGGTCTCGCCCGATGCGTTGCATCGCATCCGCAAAGCGGGACACATCTCAGGTCCGGTGCTCTGGGCTCCGGTCATCCGAGCGGCCGCCTAGGATCTGGAAGCAAGTACAAACGGGGCATCGCTGCGCATTGGAGCGGTGCCCATCTGCTTAAGATTTACGATGCACAAACCACGTCGATCAACACCCTCCCCTCAGGCCGGCAAGGCAATCGAACTGAAACACCTGCGATCGGCCGTTGCTGCGGCCGATTGCGGCAGCTTCCGCGGAGCCGCGGAGTTGCTGAGGTCGCAACAATCGAGCCTCAGTCGAAGGATCGACGAGATCGAGCACCACTTGGGCATCGCCGTCTTCGAGCGCCACAGCGGAGGCGTGCGCCCGACGCAGGCCGGCCGCGACGTGCTTCGGCTGGCGAGGACCATTCTGGATGAGTTCGACGCGTCATCGCCACCGCGAGATCCGTTCATAACAGCGGAACCGGCCGTCTGACCGTCGGCTTCTGCACCTCGCTTTCGGCAGGCAATCTGCAAGCCTCGCTACTCGCGTTCAAAGAGAGGTTCCCGCAGATCGCACTTGCGACGGTCGAACGATCACGGACGCGTTTGGCAGCGGCACTTCGAAACGGCGCAATCGATGTCCTGATCGTGACAGGGAGCCTCCCATTGTTGGACACTGAAGAAATGCCGCTTTGGAGCGAGCGTGTTCTTCTAGCCTTGCCCCATGATCATCCGCTCGCCGGGCGCGAGACTGTGTGCTGGACTGACCTGCGCGGCGAGACAGTGCTGCTCAGCCATTATGACGCGGGAAAGGAGCTCGAAGATCTTCTGATTTCCAAGCTCTTCTCGCCCGAGGATCGCCCCAAGATCGAGCGCCACGACGTCAGTCGCGGAATCGTCAAAAGCCTCATCAGCATGCACACAGGGATAAGCCTGGTGCTTGAGTCCGATATGGGGGCAAATTTTGCGGGCCTGACGTACCGAGAACTGCGCGATGGCTCGGCTCCGAGCCGTTTCGACTTTTCGGCCCATTGGCGAGCCGAAAATAATAATCCAGCCCTGCAGGAGTTCCTGAAGCTGCTCTCTGAGCGCTATTCCCCGCCCGTCGGACGTTGACGCGCCCGTCGAGCTTTCCGGAAATTCCGGTCCGCTGCCATGAACCGCGCCAACATCGGAGCGATAAGCTTAGCTGGATCCCCGATCGGTTGGCCGGTCTCCTGCGCGAGGATTTCAGCATAGGCCACAAGATCCCGGTGGACACGCGCGGGTAGTTCGTGCGTGACCTTGACTGGCTTATCGTCCTCGATTGCACCGAGTTTGAGTTTGGCCATTATCGTCCCCTGTACGGCTCGAGCACCAGGTCGCGATTGACGATCACCCGCACCGGAAATCCCGGACGAATCGTCAAGGTCGGCTGGATGTTGAGATTGCGGCCGACCACCTGCTGGCCCGTCTGGTTCATCGAGTCCCCCGCCCCGCGGCGGAGCGCAGCGATGAGGTCGCTGTTGGTGCTCCCCGTATTCGATCCGGAATTCACCTCGGTGCCGACGGCGAGCAGCGTCGAAAGCGCAGCGGCCCCCAACAGCTCCTTCCAATGGTTGTCGACCTCATCCTCAAGCCCAGAGTAGCCCGCGATATCTGCGCCCGGCTGCCGCTCCAGGACGATCGACCGCCCATTTGGCATGATGAGGCGCGTCCACACCAGGAGGACGCGCGATTGGCCAAATGCGACTTGGCTATCATACGTCCCGATCAACCGGGCTCCTTGCGGGATAAGGCGAGCTCGCCCGGTAGGGGAATCGTATACCGCTTCTGTGACTTGGGCCGTGATCTGCCCAGGCAGGTCGGACCGAATCCCCGTGATGAGAGCAGCCGGAATGACCGTTCCCGCCTGGACTACAAATGGAGAGACCGGTCTTGCCAGGCGATCGGGACTGGTGGTTCGACGGTCAACGGAAGCACTGACGAATGCAAGTTTTCGATCCTGACCATTCTGGGCAAATGCTTCGTCGGATGATGGCGCTGCATTTGATGGGGCTTCACTTGGCGATGCGACAGAGGCCTGTGCGCGGACGTTCGTGCTGGCAAACACCTTGCTGGTGCGTGCCGCCTCGCTCTCCTGATTGACGCGCTGCTGTTCAGCGTCAACACCGAGCGGGCTGGACGTCGAAGAGCCCTGTGCTGCAACGATCGGCCGGCCAAGATCGCCGGGTATCGTAACTGATTTGCGGCGGCTTGAACGTGGTGCACCCGCCAAGCGTGGACACACCAATAACAAGAGCGAGAGCCAGGCGCGGGCGGCCCCTCTGTGACGCAATAACGAGACCTGACGGCATTGCTAGCCCAGCTCCTTTGACCAGTTGATGGCGTTGACGTAGATGCCAAGTGGATTCTTGCGCAGCCGATCCAGATCGCGCGGCATCTCCACGATGATGCTGACGATTGCGCTCCACCGCTCGGTTGCGGCAAGCTGACCGTTGTCGTAGCGGCGTTCGATCCAGGCCAGGCGAAAGCTCTCAGGGGAAGCCCGAATGACGCTCGAGACCTCGATCGCAATTTGCGTCTTGCCGAGTTTGGCGAATGGATCGTTGTTGCGGGCGTAGTCATTCAGTGCGGCCGCACCGCGATCGGTTGTAAAGTCGTAGGCGCGGAGCCAGTTTTCGCGAAGGACGATGGCGTCCATAGGCAGGCCACGCACATGCTCGATGAAGCGCGCCAGGTGAAAGGCTATTTGCGGATCGGTCGGTTGATAGCTGGCATTTGCCGGAGCAACGGCTTTCGCTTCCCCCAATTGATCGACCTCGACCACCCAGGGCGTGATTGTCCCGTGAGCGGATTGCCAGACCAGGGCGCCGGCAAAGCCGGCAGATAAGAAGAGGCAGCCAAAGGCCATCAGGCGCCAGTTCTTGGCCTGCACGCGCGCAGACCCAATGCGATCATCCCAGACCTGGGCTGCGCGTTGATAGGGAGTGACGGCTTCTGGCGTGCGGCCATAGTGAACAGCCGATCGTTTGAACATTGTTTGACCTCAAGTGACGGGTGAGAAAACGGAATTGGCCGATCAGAAGTCTCAGCGATCCTCTTGCGAGAGGTCGACAGATCCGCCGCCGCCGCCGTGATCACCTGAGCGGATCGCGTGGGTTGCCGCTGATGCGCCATGGCTGATCGTCTGCGTTCTCTTCATGCGCCGAACCCAGGCGGGCGCACTGTCGGAAGCTCTCGAGGAATCCCCTTCCCCCGTACCGGCATTGCTCGCCGTTCCACCAAGACCAGCTGCGACCGAGCGCAAGGGGCTTGCAGCACCGGACGCGCTCGCCTCGGAGCGCCGCGTGTGGGTGGGAAGAAGACTGGCGAGCCTCGTGAGCATCGGCAGCATCGCGACCGTCGAGGCAGCCTTGGTCCGGATGGCCGGGCCAAACTTGCGAAGGAACAGAACGGTCGCCGCCTCGCAGACATCGTAGGCGGTCTTCCAGTTCCAGGCGCCAGTGGCGTCGGAAGCGCCGAAGGCAGCTTCCATGGCGCCGCGCAGGACTGCGGCATCGATGCGCCGGCCGCGCTCGAGATCAATCACAAGCTGTCGCGCGGCCCCGACGGCGGCGGAGGTGAGACTTGCAGCGGCACGCATCGAGAGCGGCGCGGCGGCAGCGCCGCCGGCGAGAGATTCGGTCATGGCAGGGTTCTTTCGGAGAGCAGGAATGGGTCGAACCATCAGGCGCTCTCCTTAAGACCCGACGGCTCAAACCCTTCCCGGCCCGGCTCTCCCTCTCAGCCCTCGCCCATAAGAATGAGGACCGGCGCTATGCACCGGTCCCCAAGCAGCTGCGGAACGGCAGGAGCCATCCCGTTCTAGATGTCACTCAGCCGCGTCGAGCTGTTGCGGATCATCGTCGCTCGCCTTGTCCGGATCCTCGTCATCGGCGAGGAATTCGGGCAGCGCGCCCGCTTCACTCTCCTGCTCCACTGATGCCGCATTGGGATCGACAAGTCGCAGCGGCTCCGGCAACCAGCCCGAACCATCGAGCAGACGCTCGGCCTCTTTGGCCATGTCGGCCTTCTTCAGGTGGTCGATCAATTGCGCGGACGATTCGCCTCTTGCTTCCCGTACTGCCTCCAGAATGCGAGGCTTGGTGACCCGGCCGAGATAATTGTCGACGGTGGGCTTCCAACCCACTTGAACCATGTCGAGGCCGACGGCACCTGCCAGCACATCAGCTTGGTCGAGCCGGGTGCGGACGCCGTGGGCGGAGACGCGGCCCTGATTGTAGCGGTTGGCCGGCTCAAAGACGGCGTTGACCGCAAATGACACACAGTGAGCGAACAGGGATGCCTGTGCGGCGCCGTCTAGGGCGGTGAGCGCATTCCAGAGATCGTTCTCGCCCTTCGGCAACCGTGCTTTCCAGGATTCATGCCGCGCCTCAACGGCCTTCGCGGACGCGCTTTCCCTCAAGCCAGGCGCTTGAGCCGGAAAGGTCGGCGTGCGAAGGCCGATCTCAAGGCAGCTTCCAGTCGATGCGAACCGGTAAAAGGCCGTCAGCACGAAGTTGTGCAGCACCGCCTGGAACGCAATTGCAGGATTTTTTGCCAGCGCATCCCGCAACGCCAGCGTGCGATGCGCTGTCAGCTCGGTGATCAGCCGATCCGGCAGAGGTTTGGTCGCGTCCTCATCATCTTCTTCCGCGTCAGCAGAGCCGCCGGCGACCGCGATGACCGTGCGCTGGATGTAAGCACCAGCCGCCTTCCCGTCGATCGACTGCGCGTCGGCGCCCTGCCCGACATCAGGCTCGGCTGCCGACAAATCGTCCTCCGGCCGGACGTAACCACGATCAACCGAGAGGCGGCCTTCGGAATCGATGCTGACGAAGACGCCGGCGCGGGCAATCTCGGCCGGATCGTAAATCATCGGCCGGTCTTCGAACGCGACCAGTGCCGCCTCGATTTCGCCGAGACGCTGATCGACCTCATCGGGCAACTCGTCGGCATCCTGATAGTCGGATTCAAGCTTGGCTTGCTCGGCGTTGAGTGCGTCGATGGTGGCCTGCTCCTCCGGGGATAAATCGACGGGTTTGCCCTCGAGCTCGCGCAGGCCCCTGTTGTGATCGAAGGGGAAATCGACGGCGACCGAAATCCACTTCCACCCCTCCGCTGCAATCGCCTCGGCTTCGACCTTGAGCTTTTCCATCACGAGCCGGTCGAGCAACGCAACGTCCTGGAGCCAACCGCCATTATCGTGCTCGAACAGGTCGCGCAAAACGCTGCCACCTGCCAGCTCGTAAGCATCCAGCCCAACGAACTGAACGCGGCGATCGGACGCGCGCACGGTATTTTCCGTGAGCATTCGCCGGATCTGATAGGGCTCATCATAGCCGGATCGGCTGACGTTCTCCCAGACCTGCTCCTGCCTGGCGTGGTCGGCCGTAACAGAGAAAGCCATGAGCTGCTCGAGTGTCATGCCGTCTTCGGCATAGACGTCGTGGAGCTTTGGCGACACCGACGCCAGCCGGAGGCGTTGCTTCACGACGGCCGGTGTCACGAAATGCCGGGCAGCGATATCCTCGTCGGATAATCCGGAGCCACTCAAGGTCTGGAATGCTCGGAACTGATCGAGCGGATGAAGCCCAATTCGCTCGTCATTCTCCGCAAGCGAATCGTCCTCAGCGATGCCGCCCTCGCGCACGACACAAGGAACTGCCTGGGTCTTCGCCATGCGCTTCTGCTTTACCAGAAGTTCCAGCGCGCGATAGCGCCGGCCGCCTGCCGGCACCTCGAACATGCCGGTGTCATTGCCTTCGGTGTCCACAACCGCGCGCACATTGAGACTTTGCAGCAGCGTACGCTGCGCGATGCTTTCGGCGAGATGCTCGATGGAAATGCCCGCCTTCACGTGACGGACGTTGGACTGGCTGAGGACCAGTTTGTTGAACGGAATGTCACGTGAGGGGGATAGCGTGATCTTTTGGACAGCCTTGGTCATATCCATTCTCCACGACGGGCGGCCGGGAGCCTCTCTCTCGGCCTCCAACCCGTCGCGAAAACCGCCGCTCCCCTCTCACTCTCTTGTTCGAGGCAGCAGGTGAGAAACTCACGCCGCCTCCTGCTCCCCTCTCTCGGTCGTGATGTCGACAGTCCCTTCCGGCAGGAAATCAAGGAGATAATCCGCAACCTTGCTGGACTGCGAAGCAGCTCGCACGATCGCGCGATTATCCTCTCGCAGTACTTCAAGTAATCAGCAGCAGATCATAATGTGAAGGAAGATTCTTAGCGCGGCCGGCTTGTGGAGATCGGCGAAAAAGGCTTGCGATCTGCTGCGCATTATTTCGGGCATGAGACCCTCGGCTGTTGATCAAACACAGTTGAGGAGGCCTTCATGCCACATGGATACGGTACTCTTGTCGCGGAGCTTGACGATGCGCTCACGCGACAGCGATATAATCGAGTTGCAGTTCACAATTACTGCCGCAACGCCGGCGACTTTCTTGCGTACCTGGCGGCGCGTAAAGTTGCTCTTGAAGCGGTCACGCCGGCAGACGTAACGAATTATCTGCGCTTTGCGGTTCTACAATTTCGCAAACGTCATGGCCGCGCTCCAGCTCGTTATTGGACAGGCATTCCCAGATCAGGAATCCACGCGCTGCTGAAGCTCGCGTTGAAGCGCTGGCCACCCGAACCTGCGGCCGCCGCTGGCGAACTTATCTGTCGAGAGGTGTGCGAACAGTATCAGACGTGGCTACGAGAGGAACGCGGGCTCGCCACGGCTTCGGTCGACGCCTTGCTGTGGGAAGCACGAAATTTTTGTGCCTGGCTCATCAAGCATTCGAACGCCAGTTTTGCGGATCTGACCGTCCGCGACCTCGATATCTACATGGACACGCGGGCTCGCGGGCTGACGCGAAAATCCTTGAAGGATGTCGCCGAACGGCTCCGGTCACTGCTGAGGCATCTCCATAGGACAGGTCGCGTTGCAGTCGATCTCTCTCAGCACGTTATTGCCCCGCTGCTCTATGCGTATGAAGGCATCCCGTCAGCATTAAGCTCGGATCAGATCTCGACCGTCTTGGACTCTGTCCGAAAAGACCGGTCACCGATGGGCTTGCGCGACCATGCCATCCTCCAGCTTCTGGCGGTCTATGGCTTGCGTGCCGGTGAAATAATCCGGTTGCGACTGGAAGATGTTGATTGGCGCGGCGATGTTCTGCACATCCGCCGCTCCAAAACCGGTGATCATTCTCGGCTACCGTTGTTTGAGGCCGTCGGGGAAGCGCTGATCGAGTACCTCCGGCACGGCCGCCCTGAAACTGATGTGCGGGAAATCTTTGTTCGCACCCGCGCACCCTACGTTCCCATGGTGCGCATTTATAACGAAGTCAGCCGGCGGCTTGAGGCGGCAGGCATCACACCAAGCGGCAAGCGCGGCCCGCATATCTTCCGGCACGCACGTGCAGTCAGTCTGCTACGGGCGTCGGTCCCGCGAAAGTTGATCGGAGACGTATTGGGTCATCGTTCAACGGAATCGACGATCTCCTACCTGAAACTTGCCACGGAGGACCTGCGCGCAATCGCCCTAGAGATCCCGGGACAGGAGGTGCGCTCATGAACGCTTGGCCCGACACCGATGGCAGAACGATTGCCCGTTATCTTCGCCAGCTCCGGCTACGCTGCTCGACCACTCCGATCTATTACCGTCAGGCGCTCCGAACCTTCCAGGAAGTGGTTATCCGGGATCAAGGCAAACCCGGACAGCTTGGCCGAGAAGTGCTCGAAACGTGGTTGCGCGAATATGCCATGCTCTGGCCCATGGCGACGCTGCTGCATCGCGCTCGCATCGTCAATCGCTTTCTCGATTTCCTCGTGGGGGAAGCGCTGATCGTCAGCAATCCCATTGCTGATTTGCGTGCCGAGTACCATGCGAAAAGCGACAAGGCGATCGTGCGGTCGCTGCTCGCGCCGGATCCCGATCAGGCACTCGAAGAGCTACGGCAGTTCCCACCGTTCGGCAGTGTTCTCGGCGACCTCATGCGCAACCACATCGCGCTGATGCAGGCGAGAGGTTATCGCTATCAGACGCAGGCTCGCTGGTTCTGGCGGTTCGATCGCTTCTTGCAAGCGCATCCGGAGTTGGCGGGAGAGTCAGTATCGATCATGTTGCAGCACTGGGCGGCCGCGCGCTCAACCGCCAACCATGCCGCCGAATGCGAAAAGCTCGCTCGCGCCTTGGCCAAGGCACAGCATCATCTCGACCCCAGCACCAAACCAAGGCGTCCGGATCCCCGTCCTGCACAGCAGGTCGCGCGACAATGGCGTCGGCCTTATATTTACAGCCCGGCAGAGGTTCGCCGTCTCCTCGACATCGCTCTGACCTACCCCTCTCCACGCGCACCGTTACGGCCGATCAGCCTCTACACCATGCTGGTCCTGACCTATTGTGCGGGATTGCGGCTGGGAGAACTCGCACGCCTGAACCTTGCCGATGTCGATCTTCAGGTCGGCACGATCTTCAAATCGAGGATCCTGCCCTTGGCCGACAGCGCGCTGTCGGTGCTGCGGGAATATCTGGAGGCGAGGCGCAAGGCAAAGGTACCACAAAGCCCTGAATCTGGCCTGTTCTGGCACGATCAGGGCAATGCGCGCTACACGTCGCACGCTATCGCCGGTTGCCTTGTCGATATCCTGCGGCGCGCCGGACTCAAGCCGGCGAAAGGTAAGACGGGCCCTCGCATCCACGACCTGCGTCACTCGTTTGTCGTGAACCGCATTCTCGAATGGTACCGCGCCGGCATCAATCCACAGGACAAGCTTCCATTCCTCGCGACATATCTGGGGCACCGCGATATCCACTCGACGCTGGTTTACATCACGGTCACCCAGGAACTCCTTCAGCAAGCAAACGAACGCTTCCGGACGTACGCGTCGCATTGCCTGCACGCGTCAGAAGGGGTGCGGCCATGAAACCGGTCGACCCGTTCCCGAGGCTGCTTCATGCCTTCTTTTACGAGTGGATGGTTCAGCAGCGAAATGCCTCTGCGCACACCGTTCGGTCCTACCGTGACACATGGCGCCTGTTCCTCAGGTTCGTGGCTCAACGCCGACGCCGGCCGATAGCTCAGCTCACACTGGGGGACCTGACGGCCTCCGAGGTCAAGACCTTCCTGCAATACACCGAGCAGGAACGCGGAGATACGATCGGCACGCGCAACTGTCGCCTGTCCGCATTGCGCAGCTTCTTCAGCTTCGTTGCTGACCGCGAGCCGACCGCTATCGAGCAATGCACCCAGATTCTGCACGTGCCCATGAAGAAAGCGCCGATCCATGCGCCGTGCTATCTGGAGCCCGAGGAGGTGAAGGCCATTCTGGCGCAGCCAAACCGCTCGACGATTGAGGGGCAACGCGACCACGCGCTCTTCTCCTTCCTCTACAATACCGGCGCGCGCATCCAGGAGGCGCTCGATGTTTGCCCGCGGGCGATCCGGTTCGACTCGCCAACCTGCGTGCGTCTTTACGGCAAGGGACGAAAAGAACGGCTGAGCCCTCTTTGGCCAGAAACCGTGTCGTTGCTAAGGTCACAGCTCATGCGACAGCCGAGGGCCGACGACGAGCCCATCTTCGTCAATCGGTATGGTGTCCCGCTCGGCGCATCGGGTGTCCGCTTCAAACTGGCGCAATACGTCGAAGCGGCAGCGAAGATCACGCCGAGCCTGACCTCGAAGCATGTAACACCTCATAGCTTCCGTCATGCGACGGCGGTGCATCTGGTGGCAGCAGGTGTTGACGTCACGGTGATCCGAAGCTGGCTCGGCCATGTCAGCCTCGACACCACAAACCACTACGCTCAGGCAAATCTGGAAACAAAGCGCCTGGCGTTGGAACGCCTCGAAAGCCCGTCACGATCGGCAAGGCGACCATCGTGGAAACAGGACCAGAGCGTTCTCGCATGGCTCGATACCCTTTAGCGGCAAGGAAATAATGTGGAGGAGATCGCACACCATCCCCGCATAACACCGGAAACGTGGCGCTCCTTCACATTATGATCTGCTGCTGATTATTGGAGTAATGGCGAGCTCGCCATTATTTCAGCCACGAGCCAATATAGTCGGCGTGCCGCACCGTGGGCACAATGCCGAGAGAAGCGCAACTGAACGCGGACGAGATTTCGGCAATCAACTCCTCAAAGGCGTACTTCCTGGTACCATAGCTGCCTGACAGGTCGCGGTTGAGGCGTGACGGATGGCCGCTGGCATGCGCCAGCTCGTGCAAGGCCGTTCGATGCCAATTGATCGGTTCGAAATAGACTTGCGGCGGCGGCACCTGCATAATCTTCCGTCGGCACGTAAAAGGCGCGGTTGCCGCCGATGCGGAAGTCGATGCCGGTCGCCTTGATCAGAGCATCGACCGTCGGCTCGATCATGCCGGGTGGCGGTGGTGGCGCAGCGGTTACGATGTCCGAAGCCAGCCCGTCGCATTGATCGAGATTGAAAACGGTGAAGCGCTTCAAAAATGGAACAGCTTGTGCCTCTTCGCCGGTCTCATGTGCGCGGCGCTTTTCGTCGACCGGCACAAAGCGGTCGGCGTAGACGACGGTCGTGCCGCGCTCGCCCTTGCGGACGTGACCACCGAGCGATAGCGCCTGGCGGAATGTAAGCCAGCTCTGACCTGTGAATGCGCGCTCCGTTGCAGCCCCCCAGAGAATTAAAATGTTTATGCCGGTGTATCGACGGCCGGACGCTGCGCTTTTCGGGATCGCCAAAGGCGCCTTCGCCGCCGCGGTGCCCCATGGCTGCACCCACGGCACTCGGCCAGCCTCCAGCTCGGCGATGATATTGTTGGTGATGTCGTCATAAAGGCTTGCCCGGTCCTCACCGGTGCGCGCCTGAGCATAACGTCTGGACATCGCGGATCTCCGCGACGGGCGCCGCGAGCCTCTCTCGCAGCCTGTAACCCGTCACGGCAAAACCGCGCCGACACTCTGACTCTCAGGCCTCCAAATGAGAGAATGCGAAATCTGCGGGGCGGCCTGCTTCTCGTCCGATTCTGCATTGAGGGTTGGTATTGAGCTACCCAGGGCCGCAGGCCCGACCAGGCGTGCGCCAGGGCGCATCGCCTCAAGGGAAAATGGCACCCGGAGAGCGTGAGCATAGCGACCCGAAGGGGCACGCGGGTCCGAGTGCAGCGACGAGACCGGTTCAATAGCGGCACCCGGGAACGGGGCAGTGATAGCGATCGCCGCAGGCGAGCCCCTTTTCCGAGTGCCCCCGGCGAGGAGCTCCGCTTCCCTTTGCGCGAGGGATCGACGCCGCACGGCCGAGACGCAAAGCGGCTTGGTTCATATGTGGACGGCCCCCGACTTGCAAGGATTGGCTTGGGCAGCATGCTCGGATCGCTTGCGCTCATATGTCCGGCCTACGATTGGGTCTGCGACCACTGGCCAAGATGGGCTTCGCGAACAGTGAGATCCAAACACGAGAACGGCATTTGCTGCCGGTGAACCGAGCGGAAACTCTCCCTGTTCGGCTTGCGCCGATCACACCACCTCTTCCTATCCTGCAAGTTCCAGCCTTAGCGTCAGACCTGCGGTGCTGACGCCAAACTTTGCATTTCGTTCAGGCCTATATCGGTGTTGCCATTGGGACTGCGTTGCCAATGGGTCGATAGCGCTCCCCGCTGATCATCAATTTCCAAGCGATCCGAGCCATCTTGTTGGCCAATGCTACCGCGACGAGTTTTGGTGGCTTCCGCGCGATTAAAGCTTTAAACCAAGGCCACAACCTACTGCCGCCCCGGCGTAGGTCGCCGATGACCGCGGTAGCGCCCGCGACTAAGACGCTTCTTAGCATCTCATCACCGGCGCGCGTGATAACACCGAGCCGGTTCTTGCCTGCCGTCGAGTGGTTTTTTGGCGTCAAGCCGAGCCAGGCCGCAAAGTTTCTTGCCGACTTGAAGCCGCGCGCGTCTACGACCTTTATTGATAGCAACGTCGCGCCGATCGGACCAACTCCTGGAATAGCCGCCAGTCGTCGGCTCATCTCGTTACCCCGATGGAGTTGCATGAGCTTCTTGTCGAGCGTGACGATCTGATCATCAACACGTGCCAGTTCGGTCGCCAACGCCTCCACCAACTCCATTGCCAATTCGGGGACTGTCGCGTCGGCCCGAATATCGATCAGCAGTTGCTGAAGCCGCGAAAGCCCCTTGGGCGCGGTAAAACCGAACTCTGCGGCGTAACCGCGGATCGAATTGGCGAGCTGGGTGCGCCTACCGATGAACTGGGTACGCACGCGCGTCAGCATCTGTGCGCCCTGTTGCTCGGGACTCTTGATCGGCACAAAGTTCTTGCGCAGTTTGGGTCGACTGGCCGCCTCGCAAATCGCCTCGGCGTCCGCAGCGTCGGATTTCCCGCGCTGTACGTACGGTTTGACATATTGTGGCGGGATCCTCGCCACCTCATGCCCCAGCGATTGCAGCTCCCGCGCCCAATAGTGCGATGCTCCGCAAGCCTCCATCGCGACAAACGCAGGCGGCAAACGACCGAAGAACGCCAGAACCTGACTGCGCTTCAACTTACGTTGCAAGACCGGCTGCTCCATCCGGTCAACGCCATGCAACTGAAATACGCTCTTTGACGTGTCCAAACCGATGCGAACAATTGTTTCCACGGGCGGCTCCTTCCTTTGAGGTCATCGACGACCCCATCTTGCCACGCAGACCGGCGGAAGGGGGCCGTCCACCCCAACACGAGAGCCCGATGCGGCGAAAGCCGCACGCGCGCAAACGGAAGAACTCCGCTAAGGCTCGAGTCGGAATCAGCGGACCTGGATTTCCTCGCGCGCATTCGTCTGCGCGTCATAGATCCTGATCTGAAGCATGGGAAAGCGCTTCTTTAGTTCTTCGCCACCGGCCCTGGCGCCGTCCCTGGTTGTAAATTCGGCTTTGAGCCGGCCGTCCACTTCAAGCGCGTAACCAGAGGCCGGCAATTCACGGGTGGCTGCAACCATTTCATTCCCATTGTGCAGTGAGGCGATTGGGAATGATGGGTAGCGTGAGTCGCCCAAACCGCGCCAGAGCCACCTGCCCAAGTGCGGTCATTGGCCAACACACGTTGTGGATTGGCGCCTTGCTGGGATCGCATCAAGGATGGGCATTTGCATCGTCCGAACAGGCGGACGGCTTTCCACTTGCGCGGATGCATGCACGATAGAGCCACGGCTCGACGTAGCTGCCTTTCCAGAGTCCTCGGCCGGTGCGCTCAGCCTCGCGCTGAGCTTCGTGATATCCGCCCTTCGAGTATTGAGGCCAATCCAACGCAAGACCGTTACGTACAAGCCATTCCCCGAGATCCCTGCCTGCAACCGAGCAGGTCGCCACCGTGCGGCCATATGGGTCGAGGCTGACTGGAACACAATTGACAGGACGGCGGGCAATGAAGGCGTCAAGGTCGTTTGCGGCCTGCGCACCGCAACGATATTGCAGGCTGTCTTCGCCGCGGCACAACTGGCTGCTCTCCGGTGCATCGATGCCCCAAAGCCGGATGCGCACGCCATGCATTTCCAATGTGTCGCCGTCGATCACGCTGGCCTGTCCGACAAAATCATCGGCCCAGGCCCCGCTCGACAGAGTGGCGAGTATCAATGCGACAGCGGTTCGACGCATTCCAATGACCTTGTAGCTCCCGCAAATCTCGCGGATCGCGTTTTGGCCAATTCTCAAATGGCATCAATGCCGGCCGGTTCTCGGGCCGCTCGGGATCATGGAACTCCGTGCTGCCAGCCAGTGGCCCTCGAAGCGAGCCAGAACAGAATTACGTCGATCTGCCAAGTGTATTCATAACCCTTCCAGACGCCGTCATTCTTATATCTTGGCCGGTCGCGTCGAATGCCAGCCGCTCAGCCGGCAGAAGCGCGTAAATTTTCGTCCCGGCGCGCCCTGGGATGGGGCAAAGGCGCTGCAGCGCCCTTTACCAGGCGAGGCGCTGAAAGCCGTCATGCGCGGCGTGGACATGGAAGACAAGATTGCTGAGTGCCTGGTTTTGCACAGGGCGGCGGAACACGTGGACAAGCACCCGCCCCGACGATTTGGAATCCCTGCTCTGTGTTAGCAGCCGGAACGAATGGAGGGCTGCAAGGATTCGTCCTCGCGGAGGAGCGATCTTGATGCTGATGACCAAGGAGAGGCGGGCGGCGATCCGCACGGTACGGGGGTGGGCGATAGCCGTGCTGCAGGAGGCAGGCGCGATCCGCAAGTGCGAGTACCACGGCTGGATGCAGGACCGCGCAGATCCGCACGCACGTGAGCGGGCGTTGGAAATCGCCCGCCAGGATCCGCCGCCGGGCCTTTCGCCCGAGGCGGCCGCCGACGCGATGACGGAGGTCCTGGACTCCTTCGGCGATACCTGTCCCGAATGCCCGCCCGAGGTCTAGAGCCCTTTCCGTTCCGATGGAATCGGAACGGGGTCTCTAGAGTCATGTTTTGACGCGTTTTCTTTACGCGAACCGGTACCCACTTCGCTCGAAAACGCTCTAGGCAACGTGCCGGACAATCGACGCCAAAGATCAGCGCCCGAGACGCTTCTCGACCCGCTTCCGGCTGTTGCCGACCTTCTTGACAGCTTTCTTGACGGCTGATGCCGACCGTCCTGTCTTCTTGGACTCATACCCCACTTCATACTTTTGCCCGCCGGCCACACGGGCCCGGTCCTGCTTGCGCCCGCGGGCCGTCTTCTTCTTCTTCGCTGCCGCCATCGGCTCCTCCTGTCGGATTTGACGACAAACCAACGCAGCAAGGGATTCACGGGTTCCGGAACGATTCGAACTGTGTCAGTTTGAATCAGCTGTTGCGTGGAGTGCTTGAGTGGCGTTTCAGCGTAAAAGACCCGTGGCCATCGGCGTGAAGGCGCCGTTGCCCGGCTTCATCGAACCGGCCCTGGCAACCTCGATCGAGAGGGTGCCGTCCGGCAGGCGATGGATTCACGAAATCAAGTTTGACGGCTACCGGGTGCAGGTGCATCTGGCCAACGAGGTGGCCAGGATATTCACCCGGCGTGGCCACGACTGGACGCATCGCTTCAAGAAGGTCGCCCATGACGCCTGGCAGATCAAGGCGAGCTCGGCCGTCATCGACGGCGAGATTGTCGTTCCCGCCGCCGACGGCAGCACCGATTTCTCTGTGCTGCAGAACGAGCTCAAGGGTAGGTCGACCAAGATCGTGCTAGTGGCGTTCGATCTGCTCTATCTGAACGGCCGCGATCTCCGGAAGCTGCCGCTCATTCAGCGCAAAGCCGAACTCAAGAAGATCCTAATCGACATCGACGTCCAGTTCAGCGACGGCTTCGAGATCGAGGGACGCGAGATGTTCGCGCACGCCTGCAAACTCGGCCTGGAAGGTGTCGTCTCGAAGGTGCGAGACGGTCCCTATCCGAAGGGCCGTACAAGCGACTGGGTTAAGAAAACCTGCATCCAGCGCGAGACGCTGACCATCGCCGGGTTCGCGCTCGAGGAGGGAAAGTGGGACGGCATCTATGTCGGCCGCCTCAAGGGCGACGATCTGATCTATGCGGGCAAGGTCGACCACGGCTTTGACAAGACGTCCGCCGCTGACCTCCAGAAAAGACTGAAGCCGCTGATCCGCAAGACACAGCCGTACACGAAGCGGATCGCACACAAGGGCATCTGGGTCGAACCAAAACTGCTGGCCGAGATCGAGTATCGCGCGAAGTCAGCCGAGGGAAAGGTTCGGCACCCGTTCTTCCGGGGCCTTCGGGAGGATTTGTGATGGATGCATTCGATCGCTTCTGGCAGTGGGCCAACAAGCCCCTGGAAAGCCAACTGACGATTCCAGCCGAGCTACGTCGGGCCGCCATGGAGCTCGCTCCCGAGGACCGACGGGACCGCGCCGCCGTGAACCAGGCCGCAGCACGCGTCCAAGATCCCGAACGCTGAACGCTTGAAGGTGATCGCTGGCCTTCACGCGTGGGTGCCGCCACAGAAACTAACCCCGCGCGCGCCGCAGCGCGGCTTCCAATCGCGCCTTCTCCTTGTCCCAGCGGGCCCGTTCGGTTTGCGATTTCTTCTCGAGAGCCTCGGCTTCGGCCTGGATCGCCGCGGCCCGCTTCGCGTGCTCCTGCTCGGCCTTGTCCAACGCAGCCTGCGCCTTGTCGACCGCCTGCTGACGGCGTTCACGCTCCTTCTGCCTGGCCGCCTCTCCCTTCGCCTGTTCAAGCTCGCGGCGCCTCTGCTCCCGTTCGTAGGCGATAGCGGCCTTCCGCTCCGCCGCCTTGTCAAGGGGGCGAGAGGAAGACTTCTTCGCCTTTGGGCCTTTCGACTTGCGGGCGGCTTTCGTTGACCGGGCGCCATCAAGATCCGTGGGCAGATCGGCATGTTCACTGAAAGGCCGGTCGGTCCCAACCGGGCGCCTGAGAACGACACCGGGCTTTGCCAACGTCGCAGCGATAACGTCCGGATCGTGGCCCTCCTTCGCGGCCCCCTGATGGAAGAGATTGCTGTCGGCGCCCCACGCCTCCAGAGCTGCCTTCATGGATGGCGCCGCGATCGCCTGATCGAAAAAGCCCAGCGAGGTCTGATAAGTTTTCAGTTTCCTGGCCATCTGTCTGATCCGCCCTCCCCGATCGATCGTCAACGTCGCGCACGTCACGGCGCCTGCGGAACATGACGCGGCCTCGTAGCGTTCCCTAATCCTTGAAGGACGTCCATGCATTTCGCAACGCGCTGCCAAGGAATGGCCTTGAATGAGCCGGACGTCGACCCTGCCCAAGCGCTTACAGCCAATGCTCGCTACGCTCACCGACGCGCCGTTCGACGAACCTGGCTGGGTTTTCGAGGACAAGTATGACGGATTCCGGATGATCGCGGAAATCCGGCAGGGCAAGGTTGCACTCTACAGCCGCAACGGCAAGATCATCAGCCGCAGCTATATCGAGGTCGCCAAAGCACTGGAGGGTGTGAAGGGCGACGCCGTGATCGACGGCGAACTCGTCGCGATCGGAAAGGACGGCGTCTCACATTTCCAGCTGCTTCAAAACGCGTTGCGCCATGAAGCGAAGCTGCTGTATTGCGCCTTCGATCTCATGTTCGAGAACGCAGTGGACTTGCGCAAGCAGCCTCTCCTCGAGCGTAAGAAGCGGCTGAAGGCGATTCTGCCGCGCGACAAGCTGATCGGCTTCAGCGCTCACCGTAAAGGGAACGGCGCGAAATTCTTCGCTGAGGCCGAGCGCAAAGGTCTCGAAGGCATCATGGCGAAGCGCGCCGGCAGCGCGTATGCGTCCGGAAGCCGGACGGCGGATTGGCTGAAGATCAAGACGGCAAAGCGGCAGGAAGTGGTGATCGCGGGCTTCACGGCGCCTAAGCGCACCAGGCCGCTCTTCGGCGCCCTGGTCCTCGCCGTGCGGGAAGACGACACATGGCGCTATATCGGTCATGTCGGCACGGGCTTCAGCCACGAGGTCCTGGAAGACCTCCATGCCAAGCTCGTGAAGCTGACGGCCCAGAAGTCACCCTTCCCTGCCAAAGTGAAGGACGAGGCCGCCACGACCTGGGTCAAGCCCTCGCTGGTTGCCGAGGTCAAATTCGCGGAGTGGACGAGCAAGGGTGAACTGCGCCAGCCCGTCTACCTCGGGCTCAGGTCCGACAAGCGGGCGAAGGATGTCGTGCGCGAGCGAGAACGACCGCGCAAATAGCGCTTCCCTTCGGACGTAACCGGCAAACGGAACGAATTAACGCCTTCACCTCTCCCGCTGAGAATTCCGTCCGTAATGGTGCTCTCAGTCGCCTCCAAGGTCGTGGATTTCCGGTCGCACGCCCTCACGCGTGACTTCGAGCGTCGCAAGCGTGATCGGCAGCTTGAAGCGCCGCGGTCCCGCGCCGCCGGGATTCAGGTAGAGAACGCCACCGACCGTGTCGATCTTCGGCACGTGGGAATGCCCGGAGACGATGACGTCGATGCCGGCGTAGGGATCGACCTCCAGCGTCTTCAGGTCGTGCAGAACGTAGATCGACTTTCCCGCCAAGCGCACGAGTTTCGTGTCAGGATATTGACGGGCCCACTCGCCGCTGTCCACGTTTCCACGGATGGCCGTGACCGGCGCGATCCGGCGAAGCGCGTCGACGATCTCGGGGCGCCCGATGTCGCCGGCATGGATGATGTGATCGAGGCCCGTCAGGGCTCGTTCCGCCTCGGGCCTCAACAGGCCGTGGGTGTCCGAAATGATTCCAATCCTGAACATTATTTCCCGTCGCTCGCTCGCGCGATCGCCAAAAGACGATCGAGAAGCTCTACCTGAGCGGGCAGCATCTTCGTCCGCGCGAACTCGATATTGAACCATTCCGCGCGGTCGACTTCGGGAAAACTCTGCCTTTGGCCGCTTCGTGGCGGCCATTCGATATCGAAGGTATTGCTGGTCAGCGCCGCCGGGTCAAAATGGCCTTCTCCCGCGAATGCGATGACGCGCTTCCCTCCTCGCTGCCGGACCTCCCCCAGGGGCTGCAGTGGACTAATCGAAGCGCTCGGGCCGAGTTCTTCCGCAAACTCGCGCCGCGCGACCTGCTCCGGAGCATCCGCGGCATCGATTTCGCCCTTCGGAATGGACCAGGCGCCGTTATCCTTTGTGCGCCAGAACGGACCGCCGGGATGAACGAGCAGAACCTCGAGCCCGCCAGCGCCCTTGCGGTAGGCGAGAATGCCCGCGCTCAACATCGATCTCCTGGAAGTCTTTTTCAGCGCAGCCATATCGCTCCCTGCCGCGGACACGACGTAGCGGCCGTCTGGCGTCACTGGATGCTTGCTTAACGACGCGCTAGGCTGACTTCCGCTGCGGTTTTGCCGCCGGTTTCTTCGCCGCGGCCTCTTTCGCCGGTTTCTTGCCGGCAATCGGCATCAGCATTTCCTTCTGCCCGGCCGCCGCCTTGCGCGCCTTATTGGCTGGCTTCTTCTGCGATTCTGTCGCTGCCGCCGCGTCGGCTCCAATGCTCTTGCGCAGCGCGTCCATAAGGTCCACCACGTTCTCGCCGCGGGGACGGACTTTCGCGGTGATCGGCTTGCCGGCGCGCTTCTGATTGATGAGATCGATGAGGGCAGTTTCGTACTGGTCTTCGAATTTGTCCGGCTCGAATTGGCCCGCCTTCTGGTTGACGATGTGCTTGGCGAGATCGAGCATGTCCTTGGTCACTTTGACGTCTTGGATTTCGTCGAAGTACTCGTCTGCGGAACGGACCTCGTAGGGATAGCGCAGCAGCGTCCCCATCAGCCCCTTGTCGAGCGGCTCCAGCGCGATGATGTGTTCGCGATTGGTCAGCACCACCCGACCGATCGCGACCTTGTTCATTTCCCGGATCGTTTCGCGAATGACGGCGAAAGCGTCGTGTCCCACCTTGCCGTCGGGACGCAGATAGTAGGGGCGGATCAGATATCGCGGATCGATCTCGCTGCGGTCAACGAACTCGTCGATCTCGATGGTTCGCGTCGACTCCAGCGCGACGTTCTCGAGCTCCTCCTTCGTCACCTCGATGAAGGTATCGGTGTCGACTTTGTAACCCTTGACGATGTCCTCGTTGTCGACCTCCTCGCCGGTGTCGGGATCCACCTTGGCATATTTGATGCGGTGACCCGTCTTCCGGTTGAGCTGGTTGAAGGAGACTTTTTCGGATTCCGACGTGGCCGGATAGAGCGCTACCGGACAGGTGACGAGGGAAAGACGCAGAAAGCCTTTCCAGTTCGCGCGGGGGGCCATGGCGGGTGGAACTCCGATACTGATGCTGGATTCAAGACGAACGGCCCGGCTTGGTTCCGACATCGCGACCCGTCTAACGGAATGGTTTATTCTTGCCGCGGGCTTGAAGCGGACTCGACTTTTGTTCTCTTTATGTTCTAATTCCGGCATGACTGATCGACCCGCGAGCTGGCGCATGCCGACCCCAAAGCAGATGGAAAAACTGGCCGCTGAAGCGGCCCGCAGGCCGACTGCTCCGGCTGCGGCTCCGGATGCGCCCCTCCCGGCCGAATATTGGGAATCGGTCCTCAAAGACCCTCGCGCCGGCGCGACCGGGGCCCAGATGCGGCAGCGACGTCTGTCGGAAATTCAGCGCCACGTGCTGTGCGTCTCCTGCCGCCGCTGCGAAAGGAGCGTGGAAATCCAGACCGCGGATGCCGTCCGATTGTACGGCGGCAACGCTGTCTGGAAGGACGTCGCGCAGCGGCTGCTAGACAATACCTGCCAGCAACGCACCGGCAGGCATGAAGAAGACGGGTGCTGGCCGGCTTTCGAGACGCCGTAGCCCGCGTCCATATCGCCGATCCGATCTCTTTGCGCCTGGATGTCTGGATGGCCCCGAAGTATCACCCCACGCCTCTGTCGGGCGGCGATCGCAAGGCTCTGGCGAAGGAGCTCGGCAAGGCACGCGCAATGGCCAACATCTTGGCTGCCCAATCGGTGGAGTTGCGGGCAAAGGGCGAAGCGATGATTCAGCAAGCTGACAGGCTGCTTTGCGAAAGCTGGAACGAGCGGATGTGGTCAGACGGCGAACCGATCGATCCGTCGCCCACCATCGACCAGGCCGTGAATGGAGGCTTCCCTTGGCTTGAGATCAGGTGCGCGCGTTGCAAGACGCCGAGTGATGTCGACCTCGCGGCAATGAAGCACCCGCCGACTACCTTCGTGCACGATCTCGCCAGCCGGCTGCGCTGCCGCAAGTGCACCAAGGCCGGCCGGCGTCCATCCGCGACTCTGTTACAATTGGCCTGGCAGCCGCGCCACCCTTGAACCGAAGCCTGACCGATGTGCAACCTGTACTATGCCGACCTCGGGATTATGCCGACCATTGCCTCTGAACGGGCTCTGGCGGCGGCGATCGCTGCGTTGGGGTCGGCATAATCACAGTGCCTCCAGAAATGCGAGAAGCTTGTCGTTCGGTCGAAAACGACCGGGGGTGGCTACCGCTGGAGCTGTCGCGGCCAGTGCGCGTTCCTTGATTCCCATATCAGCGTGTAGGTAGATGTGGGTGGTTTCGACCTGCTCATGGCCGAGCCAAAGTGCTATCACCGAGGTTTCAATTCCTGCCCGCAGCAGTCGCATCGCGGCGCTATGACGCAACACATGCATGCTGATGGATTTGTGTCCCAACGACGGACAGGCGCGGGCGGCGATCTGAACGTATTTGGCGAGCCGATGTTCGAGGGCGTCACGGCTGAGTGACGTTCCCGATCGAGTGACGAAAAGTGGCTCCGTCGGTTGACCCGAGCGCTCGGCGAGCCAAACACGCAGGAGGGCGACCATACCCGCGGTAATCGGTGTGATCCGCAACTTCCGTCCTTTCCCCATGCAACTGATATGGGCGCCAGTGCCGAGATGAACATCGCTGATGCGAAGGCCGATCAATTCTGACGCACGCAGGCCCGTTTGGGCCGCGAGCGTAAGCAGGGTATGGTCGCGCCGCCCGGTCCAGGTCGAGCGGTCGGGTGCGCGGAACAGCGCATCGAGTTCAGGTTCGATCAGAAAAGTGACGAGCCTTCGGTCGAAACGCTTGCGTGGAATGGCAAGCACCCGCTCGATTACGGCGGCATGCTCGGGATGTCGAAGCGCTGCGTACCGGAACAGCGAACGGACGGCGGCAAGTCGAGCGTTGCGAGTGCGCGCACTATTCTCGCGCTGCTTCTCAAGATGGTCGAGGAAGGCGCCGATGAGCGGCGCATCAAGATCGTGGATGTCCAGCTTCGATGGTTCGACGTCCTTCCTCGCGGACGCGAAAACCAGCAGCAGCCGCAGCGTGTCCCGGTAGGCTGCAAGTGTATGGGGACTAGCCTGGCGCTGGCGGATGAGGCGTTCCGTGAAGAACGCTTGCAGGGTTGGGGCAAGTGCGGTCATGCGGCACCTCCGAGGTGCCGCTCCAAACGATCACCAACCAGCGTCAGCAACTCCGGCGCAGCTGAAAGATACCAGTATGTGCTGACAGGATCGACGTGGCCGAGGTAGGTCGACAACAACGCGATCCGGTTCCCCGGCTCCCTGCCATCTCGATATCCGTCAAGGATGGTATTGACGGCAAATCCATGCCGCAGGTCATGGAGCCTCGGACGGCATGAGCCCGCGCGCGGCTTGAGGCCGGCACGGTCGACAATTTGACGAAAGACGGGCTGGATACCCATGTAGTGGAATCTGGTGCCAACCGTAGTGACCAGCAGTGCCGGCGTATTCGACGAGTTTGTCGGACGGTCTTCTCGACGCAGATAATCAACCAGTGCAGCCACCGTGCTCGGATGCAGCGGTAATTGGCGAGACTTGCCGAACTTTGCGTTCCGAATGGTGAGTAGTCCAATGACGGAGTCAAAATCGTCGCGGTCGAGGCCGATCGCTTCCCCAACCCGCATTCCGGTCACTGCAAGCAAGGCGATCAATGTCCGAAATGTCGCCACTCGGTGCGGTGTCCGCAGCGTCCCGGCCGCGGCGATGAGGGCCGCGATATCCGACTCCGAATATAGGTAGGGCGTTGCTCGGCCCTTTTGCTGCACCAGCAAGTGGGTCGGGGGCACCTCGGTCGCGGGGTCGATCCCGCGCAGGTGTTTAGCGAAGCGGCGAACAACGGAAAGCCGGGCAAATGCCCAGGTTCGACCGCGCTTAGGAAGCGTCGCCCAAGCGAGCGCCGCCTCGGTTGTCAGATGATCTTCGCCGCGATCCTCGACGAAGGTGAGAAACTGACCGAGGAGCTTCTCGGCTCGATAGAGCTTAAAGCCGAGGGCGCGGCGAACCACAAAGTAGTCTGCGAGAGCCTTGCGGAGAGCGTTCATGCGACGACACCCGGCCAGGGGCGAGCGATCGACCGCAGAGCATCGCGATCGACCTTGGCATAGATCGATGTCGTAATGGCGTTGCGGTGGCGCAGGAGTTGTCCGATCTCGGGCAGCGATGCACCGCCGCGTAGCATCAGAGTCGCTGCGGTGTGACGCAGCCGGTGAGCATGGATCGGTTCAAAGCCGCACCGTTCGCCAGCGTGGCGAACAATCTGCGTTACCGCGCCAGTGGTGAGAGCGTGATGCGGAGCTGTGATCCGTGCAAACACCATTCGGCCTTGCGTGCTTGCGGGACGGCTGTGATGCAAGTAAGCCGCGATTGCTTCGCCGACGTCTGCAGGCAATGGCAGTCGTTCGGCGCGATTGCCTTTGCTGTGGGCAATCACGATCTCGCCGCCTCGCCAATCGATATGCTCAAGCTGCAGTTTGGCGACTTCGCCTGCCCGCAAGCCCAGGCGAACAAGCATGGTCAGGACCGCGAAGTCACGACAGCCACTTCGGGTGCTGGTGTCGCAGGACGCCAGAAGGCGCTGCACTTGGTCAGCGGCCAATCCCTTCGGCAATCCGGTTAATCGCCGACCGGGAACGGTCGGTACCGCAGACACGAGTGACCGATCGATAACGCCGTCGACGTAAAGAAAACCGAGTAGTGATCGAAGGGCCGACACTGTCAACCCGGCCGTCCCAGGGCTCAGGCGAGGGCAGTTTGTCACCACGAAAGAAACGACGTCAACCGCCGTCAGGCTTCGAAGGTCTAGAGTATGGCCGTCCGCCAAGACCTTGGTTTGAAGGAAGGGACGCATCAGTTCAATATACCGGGACGCTGACGCATTCCTAATGCCACGTTCAAGTATCAAGTAACCTCGGTATCGCGCCAGGGCCGCTTCAAGCACTCCGCTGACCGGAGGTGACGAAGCCGGCGGTGCGATCCCAAGACCGCGCAGGTAACCGAGGATCGGCTGCATCGCTCTGATAGAGCGAAGAAAGCTGTAACCCGCTTCATCACGGCTGAGCTGAAACCGCTCTACTTCCTTTGCGCGCAGTTCCCCTACAACGAGCCCCTCGCTCGCAAGCCAATTGCTCAGGTGGTTTAGCAGCAATAAGTGCAGGCGGGTCTGGTGTGGGTTATAGCCTTGTCGTGTCATGTGGTCGGCAAACCCAGTCGCGAATGCCGAAAGCGGACCCGAAACCCCAACTCGTGACAGATCAATCAACATGAAAGCCTCCCTTCAATTGGCAAGAGGGAGACTGTACGCTGTGAGACCAATCGGATTATGCCGACTCTAACGCAGCAATCGCCGCCGCCAGAGCCCGTTCAGAGCCAATGGTCGGCATAATCCCGAGGTCGGCATAGTAGAGAGCGTTTTTAGATTGGCGGCGCGGCACTGAGCTTCAAAGTGCGCAGCTGCGAGTGCGCCGGTAATCTAAAAACGTGTTGGACGAAGCCGCCTAGCGCGCCTGTGCCGCTATGGAAATTGGATGCTGCTTCCTAGCGGACAGCGCCGTCGCTCAGGCGTCGGGGACATGCTGGATGCGGTCTTGATGCCGAAACATTTAAGTTCTCCCGGTCGAAAAGACCGTCGACACCCGCGCTTGGAGGGCTTGATTTCGGAAGTGCGACAATAGGATGCCTGCTGTCTATCCTGGCAGATAGAAAGAACGATGATCAATGATTGAAAGATCGTGACAGTCATGAGGTGTCCAGAAAAGGTGGGTCTTGTGACGCAGCGGGCGCGAGCACCTCGATGCACATCATCTGCCCTTGACGGCAAAAGGGACATTCCCGCAGGGAA
Organism: Bradyrhizobium sp. S3.3.6; assembly: GCF_040546905.1. Classification (NCBI taxonomy): domain Bacteria; kingdom Pseudomonadati; phylum Pseudomonadota; class Alphaproteobacteria; order Hyphomicrobiales; family Nitrobacteraceae; genus Bradyrhizobium; species Bradyrhizobium sp. S3.3.6. The sequence goes on from NZ_JBEPOT010000007.1 coordinate 133,126, forward strand.
ACTCCAGTCAGCTCCTCGAGCTTGTCGCGATAGTCGCGCTCTTCCTTCGGTTTTACCGCCGTGTCGGACTGCTGCATTCCGAGCAGTTCGCGGCAGCGGGCGAGTTTTTGCTTGCGGTAGCGGTTGCCCATGAAACCGTAGTAGCGGATGCGCTGAAATCCTTCGGGCAAGACATGGACGAGGAAACGCCGGATGAACTCCCCGGCCTCGAGCGTCATTACCTTTTGCCGGTTCTCGTTGCGATAGTCCTTCCACTGGAAGCGTACCTTGCCATCCTCGATATCGACGATCCGGTTGTTGGCGATTGCCACCCGGTGTGTGTAGCGTCCGACATATTCCAGAACCCGTTCAGCGCCCGCGAAGGGTGGCTTGGCATAGACCACCCAGTTGACCTGGCGGGCGGGATCCAGATAGCGCCGGAATGCGACGGGATCGTGCAGCTGTTCCAATGACGAAAAGAATCGCAACTCGCCGGCATCGAATGCCTTTTGCAGGCCTTCGAGAAACAATCGTCGGAACAGTCGGGACAGCACGGCGACTGGTAGGAAGAAGCCGGGACGGCACGCGATCCAGCGGCTCCCGTCCGGCGACAGCCCGCCGCCAGGCACGACGCAGTGGAGATGGGGATGATGGCTGAGGTTCTGACCCCAGGTGTGAAGCACCGCGAAAAACCCGATCTCCGCGCCGAGATGTCGCCGATCGGCAGCGATGGTGCGCAACGTCTCGGCGGCTGCGTGGAACAGGATCTTGTAGACCGTGCTGGCATTCTGGAAGGCAATCGCGGCGATCTCATTGGGAACGGTGAAGACGACATGGAAATACTGCGTATCGAGTAGCTCTTCCCGCCGAGCCTCGATCCATTCCGCTCGGGCGAGCCACTGGCACTTGGGGCAACTGCGGGAACGGCAGCTGTTGTACGCGATCCGTCGTTCGCCACAGCGGTCGCACTGTTCGACATGGCCTCCAAGCGCCGACGTTCGGCAGCGCTCGATGGCAGTCATCGCTGCGCGTCGTTCGGTCGATAGCAAAGCCCAGTGCTGCTCTCGCCAAGCAGCACCGTAGCGACGGAATATATCCGCCACTTCCGGACCGGAGCGGCCCATGGGGCTGGCCGTCAGAAATGTTCGGGCGCGGGCGGTGAGGAGGCCTTGGGGATCGGACGCGGCAGCAGTTCAAGCGGGCTCGTCGCCGCGCAGACCTTGTTGGTAGCGATCCGCAGATATTGAGCGGTCGTTGACAAGCTGCGATGGCCGAGCAGGAGCTGGATGGTGCGGAGATCGGTTCCGGCTTCGAGCAGGTGCACCGCAAATGCGTGCCGCAGCGAATGCGGTGTCACCGGCTTGGAGAGTTTCGACACCCGATGTGCCTTACGGCAGGTGGCATCCACGGCGCTTGTCGATATCGGTTCTCCAACAACGGCGCCGGGAAACATCCATGCTCCGGTGGGTCGCACGGCGCGCCAATAGTTCGTCAGCACCTCCAGCAACCTGGCCGACAGCATGACATAGCGGTCTTTCTGTCCCTTGCCCTGCTCGACGCGCAGCACCATGCGCTGGCGGTCGATAGCCTCAGGCTTCAGGCGGGTGGCCTCAGAAATGCGCAGGCCGGCGGCGTAGCATGTCGTCAGAATCGCTCGGTGTTTGAGGCTCTCGATACAGCCGAGGAAGTGCAGCACCTCCTCGGGGCTGAGAATGACGGCAAGTGTCTTTGGCGCCTTTGGGCACGGAATGATCTGCTCGAAATCCCAATTGAGGCCGAGCGTGACGCGGTAGAGGAATCGAAGCGCCGCGACGGTCACGTGCACCGAACGTGGCGCCAGCTTCTTCTCGTTCGTCAAATAGACCTGGTAGGCGCGGATATCCTCCGGGCCGAGCAAAGCCGGTGATTTAGCGAAATGCCGGGCGAACTGCGAAACCTGCAGCAAATAGGAATCCTGGGTGTGTCGCGACAGGTTGCGGATCTGCATGTCTTCCATCATGCGTAACCGAAGCGAGGTCATAGCGAACTCCTTGACAAGAGGGACGCTGCGCGCGGGCAGCAACACCATCTTGCCAAGGGCAAGCGCTTCTGAAATGCAGTGGATTGCGTCGCTGTGCGGGTGGTGCTGGGGTCAGAGACACGGGCTGGCTTCAAGGGGGATACCCCACGCTCAACGCGGATACCCTCCCGCGGAGCGGGTTCGTCCAATACAAATTATGCCGACGTCGGCATAACCTTTACTCGATCACGACAAACCAGGCCGCGATCAGCGCGCTGTTTCGCGTCGTCAACCGATATGTTGGCAATCTGGCGCCGATGCCGGGTGTGTTTCCGGATTACAAGGCGCCGATCGTTCGCAACGGAGCCGAAGGTCGCGAGCTCGTCACTGCGCGCTGGGGGATGCCATCGTCGTCAAAGGCACTGATGGACGCCACCAAGAAACGCGCCGAAAAACTGCGGGCCAAGGGCAGCCCGTCGATCTCAAGGAGTTGCTGCGGAGGAGCCGGACGGCGGCACGACTAACATCCGAAACGTAGAGAGCAAGCACTGGACGAGATGGCTGGGAGCCGAAAACCGCTGCGTGGTGCCGTTCAACTCGTTCAGCGAGTTCAACAAGGCAGAAGGCGGCGATATCTGGTTCGCACGCGATGAGACCCGCCCCCTTGCCTGCTTCGCCGGAATTTGGACCAACTGGACGTCCGTTCGCAAGGTCAAGGAAGGCGAGACCACCAACGACCTCTACGCGTTCCTCACGACCGAGCCAAACGCGGAGGTCGGCGCCATCCACCCCAAGGCGATGCCGGTGATCCTGACGACGCCGGACGAAGTCGAGACCTGGATGACCGCTCCTCTGGACGAGGCCCTGAAGTTGCAGCGGCCGCTTGCCGATGGAACGCTCCGGATCGTAGCCCGCGGCGTCAAGGAAGATGGTCGAGTTAGCGACGTGACCATCGAGGACGACCAGGCGGCTTCCCCGGGGCGCCAACGCAAGATCATCCACATCGACATGGACGCCTTCTATGCATCCGTCGAGCAGCGGGACAATCCGGATCTTCGCGGCAAGCCGGTCGCCGTCGGCGGATCGCGCGAGCGCGGCGTCGTGGCGGCGGCCAGCTACGAAGCGCGCAAGTTCGGCGTCAGGTCGGCCATGCCATCGGTTACCGCGAAGCGGCAATGCCCAGACCTGATCTTCGTCAAGCCGCGTTTCGAGGTGTACAAGACGGTCTCCTTGCAAATCCGTGAAATCTTCGCAGAGCACACACCGATCATCGAGCCGCTGTCGCTCGACGAGGCCTACCTCGACGTGACCGAAAATCTGCAGAGCATCCCTCCTGAGCCTTCCGCAGGCGCGTCAACAAATGCCACCAATGCGAAAACCCAAGCCAGCGTATCCGCTCTATCGCGAGGTAGGTCTCCAGCGCAGATTTGGCCGGTCAATCGGTCGAAGTAAATGTCCTTCCCGAAACCGGAGCATCTCACGCGCGCCCGCATAATATCCGGGGGCGAATTCAACGCATGTTGACCTCCGGCGTTGGTCGATTTACAACTGAAGCGTGTTTTCGAGCCGGAAGTACATCTATTGAATCGGGATGATGATCAGAAGGTCATGTTGTTTAACAATTGCGTGGTACGAAATGGCGGGATGGGGAATCCCAGTTGAGTTCATTTGCGGAACAGACTGGCCATGAAGCCAAGCTCGATTACACTCGATAGGAAGTATGCCTTTAGAGATTTCTCCGATGAAAAATCCGAGGAATGGGGAGAGCGGCTCTGGAAGCTCCTTCGCATGCATGTCGCTGTCGATATTGCTCCAGTGCTTCGCGATCGAGACCGTTACGAGTACATTAACGACCGATTGGTGAACTTCATCCTGGCACGGCTTGTCACGAGAGGTGTCCAGATACACAAGGCAACCAGCGCGCTACCCGAAGAGGTCCGTTTGGAGCAATGGGCCGAAGCGGTCTCCGACGTACTCAACGTCGCCCAAGAGGTCTGCGATGACATGGCGTGGCATCTGTCGAAGATTTGTCCTCGCATCGTCTCTGGAGGCGCCAAGCTGTCCAACTATCAGAAGCGGACCATAAAGCGCTTTGCAAGAGCAAATTCCCATCGGTGCTACATTTGCGGCCAGCATCTGGAATATGCCGACGCAAAGCCGGAGGCGGTCGAAAAAGAAGACGAAGGGGAAGCAACCAAGGAAGTCGATAAGGTCGAGAAAGCATTCGCACCACGCCGCGGATTCGAGATCGATCATATCTTTGCGCAAAAGCGCGGCGGCGGCCGAAGTTCAGCCAACGTCGCGGCTTGCTGCGAGGACTGCAATAAATACAAGGATGTACTACTCAGCTACGCCGACTTTCCCCTCGAGAACGCAATAACGAGTTCGGTAGGAAAAAACGTTAAAGCAGCATTTGGCGGTCGCAACAAATTTGCGCTTTTATGGCGCCAGTCTGGATCGTGCGCAATTTGTGGAACCAAGTTTCACGACACAGAGGATGAGCGACTATTTCTTGTAAGACGAAATCGGCAAGATAGCTACCATTCCATGAATGTCGACATTGCTTGCGGACAGTGCGGTGCAGACCAGTCGCTAGAGGGGGTTCAACTCCGTGAATAAGTATGAGGGGTTTCTGGTGGAGCAACAGCCTGGGACTGGCACTCCTTTTCTTGTCTTCGTCGCTGGAGCAAAAGACATCGTACGTTGGGCACACGCCGACAGCATCAAACTGGATCGTGGAAACGTGCAGCGCGAATTGATTGCTGCCAGGTGGCGTCAGATCAAGAAGTTCTTCAAAGCCCATAAGAACAATGTCATTCCGACGAGTGTAACGATCGCATTCGACGAGTCCGTCACCAAGGTGAAGAATACCGCAGCCTTGAAGAAGGGCGTGGTGGGCTATGTTCTGGAGCAGGATCCGGGCACAGGAACAACGCGCGTCATTTTCCCAGACGAAGTGCAGCCTGCAACGTTCATCATCGACGGCCAGCACCGTCTAAAGGGCATGTCGGAACTTGATTTCGACCCGATGGTGCCCGTGTGCCTATTTCTCTCCATGACCAAACTTGAACGGGCATTCCAGTTCGTTACGATCAACAATAAAGCCCATAAACTTGCCACTGATAACCTCAAAGCACTCTATGCGAATTTTGATCTTCTCAAAGGCGATCTTCGCGATCGACTGACGCACGCGTCGATAACAGGGTCCATCTTTGCGACCGCCGTCGACGTTCTGAATGAGGATCAGGACAGCCCTTTCCACAAAATGGTCGACTGGGTTAACAATCGCTTCGAAGACGGCAATCCACTCGTGCCACCAGCCGCCCTGGAGAACTCTCTCAAGGCTGTCAATCGTGCTTTTCCCGAAACCAAGTCGGATGAAAGCGACGCTCTAGCGGTCTTATATGCAATTTGGAAGGCGATCTTCGCAGAATACAGCATCACGCACGAGAACGCCGGAGACTTTCCAAACTTGATCTTGAAGGCGACGATACAATCGCTTTCGGAAATGGTGGTGGACCGAATCAAGTCGGATTTCGATCCTGCCTTCTCTCAATCGGCTGTGATGGACGACGGCGGCGCCGAGGCCGGCAAGAAGGCAGCAGCGCTCATCTCCGGAATACCTGCCGAGTTCTGGACTGAGGAGTGGACGCTCAAGAGTCTCGATACTTCCGGAGGGCGCGACATCATCAAGAAAGATATTAGGATTCTCAAAGCAAACATGCATGCGAATCCGGATGACGCGACGGCGTGGCGCAAGGATCTCAATGTTTTCAGCACGGGAGAAGACGAGGACGAAGACTAGGGGCATCGCCCGAGCATCCCCGCCCGTCATTTCCGCCGAATACCTGCACTTCAAGACGAACTATCGATTAAGGGCAGGCCCGCTTTGTGGAACATGTGCACCGCGATCCGACGTTTCGAATTGTAGCGGGACGCGCGACTCGCTAGTGTCGGAGAGTCGATCATGATCTCGTTGATCGTCCCGATTAAAGACATCGCCGTTGCTTTTCTCAGTTGCATTTGGGGAAAACCAAATATGGACCGATCGGGCGCCGCCGATATCCCTCGGGAGCTTCTTTGGATAAATGATGCCCCCATCTTCATCGACGCCTTGAACGTCGCTCGTTTCTACGATGCGGCGGTGAGGCCGCCGTTCGACGAAGCGTCTCCGATAAAATTGAAGATCACGGATACGACCAAAAAGGATCTAGAAGCGAAGTTCGGCCTGAAGGCGAGCGTCGGATTGGCAAATTGGCTGACGGCAATCGCATCAAGTTCGGCAGAAGTAAATGCGGAAGGAAAAGGCGTTCGATCGACCACATCAGGATCAGAGAGCGAGATTCTTCTCGCGCCCATTAGCACTCCCCATCGGCAACTAGTCCAACTTGCTATCTTCTATCTGCTCGAGCGTCGTCAGCAGTTGCTTTTTGGCGACCCTGGTGGCGTCCTCGAATGGCAGCGTACGGGTGCGACCCTTTCCGTGCCCCGTCCGCTGGCTTTCATTGACCTGCCGAAAGGCACGAAGTTCATCCCGATGGCCGTAGAGTTCACGAACGGTAAAGTCGTGACTCTCTTCGACCGGTTGCTAGCAGATTCCGGCGAGCGCCCCCCTCCATATGAGAACGAAAAAAAAGCCGACTATTGGAGGTGGCTCTCGACGAATTTCAATCAGGAGCGCGCGCTTGGCGTCCTCGAATCGGCAGCCACGGAAAATGGCACGAGAATTGAGTGGATTGATTTCCGCGTGCCCCTGAACGATCTGGTGAACACGATGCATCTTCATATCGAGGTGGCTGGACAATACAGCGCCGGAACATTCGCATATCGCATGATCCGGCGCGGCTTCGGTCATGGAATGCGGGTCGTGGGAGCATTGCGCGACGGCCCCGACGTGAACGTGCTGGGAATGTATGAGAAATAGCCCGTTGCGCCCTTATAAGCCCCAATGCCGATGGCGCCGGGAAATCAAGATCGAAATACGTCGCTCGTGCGATTCGGTCGTTTAGACGCGACCGTGGCAACGACCTTAGACGGCCGCAGTTAAACGGAATTCAATTTGTCTGAACAGGCCCATAACTGCGTACCGTGAGAATGCAGTTGATGACCAATGCCGTCCGTGATTCACAATTTGCATTTTTCCGGATGATGGCCTAGCTAATCTGCAGAAAAGAAGTTATGTGCGATCTGCACGGGCCTTTCAGTCGCTTTGAGCGCCAGAAGGCTTGCTGGTCGCAGGTTCGATGGGTCATCGAGCGCAAGGTGGGACGCAGTTAAAATGCCGAGCGGTTCAAAAAACGGCGAAAGTGAGAGAGGTACTATAATACCCATAGACGTGGTGCTGACAACCTGTTCGCACCGCAAAAGTGCGCAACCAAAGCGGGTGGCGACCCCGTCTTCGTTGTCGCGAGGCACCCAGAGCGCGGTGGCCAAGCAATGGTTGGCGAAGATTCGCGATCTCCCGTCATCAGTGACTGCGGAAGCTCTTTACGCTGGACGAGGGTTCGGATTGGCGGCGGAAACCGCGAATCTAGCGGGCGCGCGCATGTTCGTGCTCTCCGCCGGTCTTGGCATCGTACCAGCTTCTCGATCAATTCCTGTCTACGGCCTGACAGTTTCGCTCGGTCACCAACAATCCATCTCCCGAAAGATCCTCGGCAAATTCGATCCGGCGGCATGGTTTGCAGCCCTTCTGCGGGGAGCCCACTCGGACGATTGGAAAGACGTAGGGGGGCGGAAGTCGGGGCGCATTCTGGTCGCCCTCTCTCGTCCATATGCTGAAATGGTGGGCGCCAGCCTCGCTATGGCCTCACCGAAGATGCTCGGTAGACTTAGAATTTTCGGTGCTTCGCTAGAAGGCGCCCTACCAGCTTCCCTGCACTCCGCCATTGCGCCCTACGATGAACGGCTCAATGCGATCTTTCCGGGCGCGCGTTCGGACTTCGCCCAACGTGCGATGCTTCACTTTGCGCGCTCGGTGGCCGTCAAGGCCAGCCGCGGGCGCGAAGACGATTTCGCCGCCGTGAAATCCGCGCTGCGAAGCCTTCGATTGCCCGAAGTGGTTCATCGTCCGCGACAAACGGATGAGGAACTCCTGGCGATTATCAAGAGACGTCTGCGGATGCAGTCAGGCTCGGCACACATGCTCGCAGCCCTGCGTCACGAGGAGGGCGTCGCGTGCGAGCAGTCGCGGTTCGGCAGGCTCTACCGCATCGCCTCCGGCAAGGGTGGGACGTAATGACCAGACCGAAGAAGACCGGCGAACCGGTGCTCGCGGTACGCGCCGTACGGACCCAACAGGCGGACAAACCGGTCTACGCCTTCTTCATGGCGGGAGCGGACATCCTCAAGATCGCCGAAATCAGCCGCGTCCACCGGGACGGCGACGGTTCCCTGCACGGCTTCCAGCGCAAAGGCATAAAGAGCCACGTTCAAGCCATCACGGATTTTCTCGACCAGGGCCCCGTGATCTTTCCTAATGCGATCATTCTCGCGATCGCGCCTTCGGCCCGATTCGTTCAATCGCGCGGAGAACGGCCGGAGGGCGATCTACGGATCTGCGAAGCCGGTACGCTGCGTATTCCGATGCCAACGGACGGCGCGAAATGCGCGTGGATCGTGGACGGGCAGCAGCGGTCGCTCGCGCTTTCCCAGGCCCAGAACAAAGCCTATCCGGTGCCCGTGGTGGCTTTCGTCTCGGAGGAGTTGTCCGTGCACCGCGAGCAATTCATCCTCGTCAATAAGGCCAGACCTCTCGACCCTCGCCTGATCAACGAACTTCTTCCGGAACTCGACGTGGTATTTCCGCGCGATCTTTCGTTGCGCAAAATTCCAAGCCAATTGGTGCATCTACTGCAGAGTTCTCACGACTCCCCCTTCAAGGGACTGATCAAGCGAATCTCGGAGGACTCCTCCGAAGCGGTCGTCACCGACACCACGCTGCTGAAGGCTATCCGCGGCAGCATCAACAGCACTCTCGGCGCATTGGCGCCCTACAAAGCGTCCCGCGGCACACCGGCCGACGTCGACGCGATGTTCCGGGTCCTCGTCGGTTTCTGGTGCGCGGCGCGGGACGTTTTTCCTGACGCATGGGGTCGCCCGCCAACCGACAGCCGGTTGATGCATTCCGCCGGTATCGCCGCCATGAGCGTGCTGATGGATCGGGTGATGTCCCGGGCGGCTCCGGGTGTCGATCTTCGGCAGCATGCTGCCGAAGCGCTCATGCGGATCGCTCCCCACTGCCGCTGGACTGCGGGACGTTGGAACGAGCTTCAACGGGACTGGAACGATATTCAGAACGTCAGCAAGGACGTCAGGATGCTGGCCGGTCAACTCATCCGCCTCGACCATGCGCACGCCTTTTCGAAGGTGGCATGATGCGCTTCGTATTCGCCGATAGCATCGACACCATCGATCCTCTGTACGACTTCCTCGCGGACCGCAACCGTCTCGGTCGACTAGTACATCGAGATGACCAGTATCCGCACGAATTCCTGGAAAAGGCGCCCTACGACGGGATTCTAATTTCGCGCGCCATCGTTGGCGACGCCGTCTATCCGGGAAAATATTCCGAAGCTCAGATGATGCGTTTCCGACGCGAGGGCGCACGGAGCTTTCTCAGATATCCGCTCAAGAAGTTCCCGGGCAGCATGCTTGTGGGCGACTGCGGCGCGTTCAACTACAAGAATCTTCCCGAGCCCCCCTATCATGCGCACGATACCGCCGAATTCTACGCCGATGCCGGCTTCACTCACGGTTGCTCGCCCGATCACCTCATCTTCGACTTCGACGAAGCAGGACTTGCGCGTTCCTTCCGCGATGTCTCGGACGACGTGCGCCGCCGCTACGAAATCACGCTGCAGAACGCAAGCGAATTCCGGCGAGAATCGAAGTCGATCGGCAAGTCGTTCACCCCTATGGGCGTGATCCAAGGATGGTCGACAGAAAGCATGGCAAAGGCGGCGCTCAAACTCGTCGGCATGGGATACGACTATCTGGCGATCGGAGGCACCGTTCCTCTCAAGATCGATCAGATCCGCCGGATCCTGTCCGCTTTACGAAGTGCCCTGCCGTCCCGGATCCGGTTGCACCTGCTCGGGTTCGGAAAGATCGAAGATCTCGCCGCCCTCGAGCAAAGCAACGTGACCAGCTTCGACACTACCTCTCCGCTTCTACGCGCCTTCAAGGACGGCAAGAAGAACTACTGGGTGCGAACCTCCAGCGGCGAACTTTCCTACTACACGGCGATCCGCATTCCTCAGGCGACCGAGAACAACAAGTTGAAGAACAAGGCGCGTGAGGGCAGCCTCAACCAGGAACTCGCGCGAAGGCTCGAAACGGCAGCCCTAGACGGCGTCCGCGGGTACGCGGCCGGCAAAGCCGGCATCGAGGAGTGCCTTGACGCGGTAATGGACTATTGGGCAGCCCTCAACTGGGACGCCGATCCTTCGCTGACGCGACGTTCCGAAGCGGCGCTGCGGCAGCGCGCCGTGTACTCGCGCACCCTTTCCGACCGCCCTTGGGAACATTGCGACTGCCGCGTTTGCCGTGAGGCCGGGGTCGAGGCGGTGATATTCCGCACATCGAACCGGAACAAGCGCCGCGGCATCCACAACCTTCACGTCTTCCATACTCACCTCAACGAGTTTCGCGCGGAGATCGCATGAACAAGCAACGGTTCTTCCACTTCGACGCCCTATCACCGGTCCAAAGTCCGAAGCTTACTGTCTTCACATTTGTAGCGAAAGCGGACGAGATCGCCAAGATCGCCCGAATAGAACGGGCCGGCCGGGACTGCAGCGGCACCCTGCAGGGCTTTCAGAGGCCGCAGATCGCGGGCCATATCCGTGAGATCCGTGACTATCTTGAAAAGCCGACTTCCATTCTTCCGAATCCTATCGTCGTCGCGTTCATGGGGAGCGCCAAACTAAAGCGCGCAGGTTCGGCCGCCGACCGGCGTCGCGAACTGATTGTAGATACCAAAGATGGGCCGCCTGGATGGATCGTGGACGGCCAACAGCGATTCACTGCGCTCTCCGAACTTCGCGGCCGCGATTTCGAAGTCCTGGTGTCGGGCTTCCTTTGCGAGACCGAGGAGGAACTTCAAAAGCAGTTCATCCTCGTCAATAATACGCGTCCGCTGCCGAAGGCCTTGGTCTACGAATTGCTGCCGAAGGTAGGCGATCTGCCGCCGCGTATGTCCGGCCGCTCGCAGGCAGCCCTCGTCACCGAGGCCCTCAACTACCGGGCAGGTTCCTCGCTGAAAGGGTTGATCAAACAGCAGACCAACCCGAAGGGCTCTATCCGGGACACGGTCCTTCAGCGTGTGATCATGAATTCGCTCAGCGACGGCGCGCTGAGGCTTTACGCCGGCGAGGATCAGATGCTCCTCAAGCACGGCGTTAATTTGATGAGCGAATATTATCATGCCGTGCAGCACGTGTTCGCCGACGACTGGGTAGGCAAGACGCCCAAGACATCGCGGTTGGTCCACGGCACTGGCATCATCGCGCTGGGATACGTCATGGACTTCCTGAACGGCCAAATCGGAGCCGAGTCTCGCGACGAATTCGCCCGCGGACTTAAACTGCTGAAGGGGCGCACAGCCTGGAGTTCGGGTGAATGGGAGTTCGGAAGCGAACGCCGCCGCTGGAACGGGCTTCAGAACGTGCCGGCGGATGTGCGTCAACTTACGCTGTACCTCACTCAAGTGCTTAAGCGGCGCTTGGCCGGATCAGCCAAGGCTGCGTGACAGAATGAAATACGCCGTCAAAGAGATGTTCTACTCACTGCAGGGCGAAGGGCGTCACGCCGGGAGACCGGCCGTATTCTGCCGCTTTGCGGGCTGCAATCTTTGGAGCGGCCGGGAGACGGATCGGGCGACTGCAGCCTGCAACTTCTGTGACACGGACTTCGTCGGCGTCGATGGCCTGGGCGGCGGCCGATTCGACGGCGCCGACACGCTCGCCGGTGCCGTAGAGAGAATGTGGGGAGGCGTCGGGGGCAAGCGCTTCGTCGTTCTGACGGGCGGTGAGCCCCTGCTGCAGGTCGATGATGTTCTGGTAGCCGCCCTGCACGCAGCGGATTTCGAAATTGCAATCGAAACCAATGGTACGCTTCCGGTCGAAACGCCGATCGACTGGATCACCGTGAGCCCGAAGGGGGCGACGACGCTTGTCCAAAAATCGGGGAACGAACTCAAGCTCGTATATCCGCAGGCGAATGTAGATCCTTCATCGTTTGAGTATCTCCAATTCGACCACTTTCTCCTTCAACCGATGGACGGTCCGCACCGGGACACCAACATGGCGAGCGCGATCGCGTACTGCCTCGATCACCCGCAGTGGAAACTTTCGCTGCAGACTCATAAATACATGAGCATCCGATGATCTACGAACTAAGCAAGGAGTTCCGCTTCGATGCGGCTCACACGCTCAACCGCACGATCGAGGTTGAACCGAGCCGACGCATCCACGGTCACTCATACAGGGCCGAAGTCGTGGTTCGCGGAGAGCCCGATCCTGAAACTGGAATGCTGATCGACCTCTCCCTCCTGGAGAAGAGTCTGGAAGACGCGAGGGATGGGCTCGACCATCGCTTTCTCGACGAGATAAACGATCTGGGTCCGGCGACAATGGAGAATCTGGCGGCCTGGATTTGGCGAAAAGTCGAAGGTGTGTGCCCGAACCTTTGGCGCGTCACCGTGAGACGCGACAGCGATGCAGGCGCCTGCAGCGTCTTCGGAAAGGAAACAGTCTGATGCCAGAAAACTCCGCATTGGTGCTCTTTTCAGGTGGCCAGGATTCCGCAACTTGTCTGGTTTGGGCGCTCGACCGCTTCGACCATGTAGAGACGATTGGATTTGACTATCGGCAACGGCACCTCGTTGAACTCCAGGCGCGCACCGAATTTCGCGAAGGTCTGGTCGCTTCTTTTCCTGCGTGGGCGGCTAAGCTCGGAGAAGACCGAGTTCTCGACCTCGGCGTCCTCGGCGACATAAGCGAGACGGCTTTGACGCGCGATGTCGAGATCAAGACGGCTCCGTCCGGGCTGCCCAATACGTTCGTTCCGGGCCGGAACATCATTTTCCTAACTTTCGCGGCAGCGATAGCCTTCCGGCGCGGCCTCAAGCATGTCGTCACCGGTGTGTGCGAGACCGACTTTTCCGGCTATCCCGACTGCCGCGACGACACTATCAAGGCCCTCCAGGTTGCCCTCAACCTCGGAATGGAAAGCCGTTTTGTGCTTGAGACCCCACTGATGTGGATCGACAAAGCGCAAACTTGGCGCCTCGCTCGACAACTCGGCGGTGAGCGCCTCGTCGGATTGATACGAGACCGGACGATGACTTGCTATCAGGGGGACACGCTTACAAAGAACGACTGGGGTCGCGGTTGCGCAAGATGCCCCGCCTGCGATCTGAGGCGGAGCGGGTTTCAAGCCTTCTCGGCAAGTTGAGTGCGAGATGGCCGACCGGGACTTGGTGTCGACGACCGCGTTGATCTCAGGCCGTGCGGCCGGACCATATCTCGCGGGGCTCTTCACTGTCCGGTCGGAGCGGCCGGCGGGCAATTTTTGTGAGCTAAGCACCGGACACATTGGATTGCCCACGATTTTATGAGGTCTGAGGTAGGCTGCCGGACTATTATTCCAGAAATGCTTACGTTTCTTCCACGATCTGCGCTCTCCAGGCCTCTTGCCATCACAGGCAGGTGGCACCGTTACAGTTCGGCCAGCCGAGGAAATCGAAGGAGCCCCATATCTCCCATTATTCTGACGAACATTATCGACCGTGATTGAACTGATCGAACGATTCTGAATGATTGTGCCCTCTGGTGCCGCGTAAGTGACAGACCCGCTAGGTCATTTCGCCGTATTCGGGGAGAAAACCCAACTATATCGCCTGCCGGGCAGGTAATCTCCCCAGACTGCGTAAATTGTTGAGGTGCACCGCGATGTCTGTTGGTGACGACTTTGCCGACATCATTCTAGGTCAAATCAGACGGCGACCGACCATCCTGAATTGATGGGATACGTACGTCCTAGTTCGGCCCAAGACCGGTGTTACTGGCGCCGCCCTGAACGTGGTCCTCAATCGCGCGCAGTATGCTTGTGAAGCCCCGGCCTTGCGCGAACAGGAGTGGTCGTTCACCGCGATGGCTTCGAATGAATTCCGTCGCGGCGTGCTTGGCGGACGTGGTCGTTACGACAAAAATGTCCGCGTTCTCCGCCATCGCCTTCAGCCTCGGGTTCCCACCATGGTCGGCGGAACAATCGACAACGACGGAAGGAAAAGTGCTCTCCAGGGCGGTCTTCGCCTGCCTGCCCGCTGACTCCGTCAAGGTGTAGATGGCGATCTTGAGACCTGACTGCAGCTCCTGTTGGCTATCTGCCGTTCCGCCCGAAATCACCGATTCAAGCGTATCGTCGTTCCATCCGACGCTCTGGGCCAACCCAGCGATGGAAGCGCGCTGCAAACCTGTCAGACGACTGCGCAACGGTTGAATCTTGACCAGCGTGTTGAGCCAGAAGGACTCCCTGATTCCGGACGATGGCGCCGGAAAGCTCACGGTATCCTCCAGCACATCGAGCAACCAGTACAGCGACTCCGTCCCAATACCCGCACCCAGCAATTCGTCGATGTCACCCAACAGGTCCCGGTATGTCTTTTCGGAGAGACCGGTGGCCAAGAGCGCGCCGATGAGAAGTCCGCTCGATTCGTAGATCCGGCGGCCACGGCGGTGGCTGAGTGCGAAGAGCGTCAGAAGCACGGAATAGACCGCCGAGAACGCCGGGCGCGGATATTCCGGATCCCGGCGGAGCCAAGCGACGAGTAAAGGAAGAGCGTCTGCGGCCCGCTCGCCGGCAAGCGAGTCTGCCTGGACATGCTCGAGCGCCACCTCGAGTTGCCTAACTGAACCCGGATCGGCTTCGCGATCGCCGATGGGCCATTCGTCCTTCCCCCGCCTGGCGATCTCGAGCGCGTCATCGAAGCTGGGATCGCCGGCACGCTGGAACCACTCGACCCAGTTTCCCGGACCCGCGACCGGAGTCCTATCGTCTGCCGCGAGTTCGCGCAGGGCCGACTTGAACGGTTCTGCAGTTCTGAGTTTCTGAAGATCTTCCGCGGAAAGACCCGACAGCTTTGCAAGCGCGGCATTGATCGCCGACAGCGAATTTATCTCGTCGGCCTCGACTACGGCGGTGCGAGCAGCATCCAACGCCGTTGCCGGGACGACTGGTGGCCTGACGATGTCGGCTTCGGCGCCAGCGACGTGCGCCGCCAGCCATCCGATCAAGCTCTCGTGACTCTTCAATGCGGTGACAATGTCCGGCCTGTCGCCGTCCACGATCGCCTCCATCGCATAGATGGTCCAACCGCCGGAAGTTGTTGCGGGTGGCGGCGGAAGAACAAGCAGCGGTTGAACGAGGGCTCGACAGGTCTCCTCATACCTCAGCTTTGACTTCTCCAGATTGCCGCCCGAAACGATATCGCGCAGCTGAACCGCATAAATGGCTTGCAGAAGGGTAGCCGTGACGGACGGAGGGCGCCGCGCCGCGCACAGTTGGGACAGTCGCGGCATGGAAACGATCGCGGCCCAGTCGGAAAAGGCCGCGAATAGCTGGATTTCAAGGAACTGAATATTGAGCGCATCGAGTCTCAACTCGGCCCTAAGCCGGTCGATGACAGCGGCGGCGGCCTCCCTTCGGCCGACGTTGATCTGGTCCTGGAATTCGGCCAGTAACCATCCCGTGGGCTCGGTCGGCCTACCATCCAGTTTCGGCGCGCGTGCCCAAGTGTCCTGAAGCCGTGAGAGCGCGCGGAGCGCCTGCGCCCTGACGTTTCCGTCAAAAGGCAAACCTAGCACCCCGACCTTCGCCGGTCGCGTTTCGCTGATCGTCTCTTCGACGACGTGGCCGGTCCTGAGTTGCGCCGGGATACCTGTAAACGAAGTAAGAGTCGGACCAGCAAACGACAGGAGAAGAGGACTCAGTTGCCGCCACTCCCTGTCGTTCGACGTCACCGCGTAGACACGCAGGTCGCCCGAAGGCTCCACGACAGGAACAAGCCCGCCGGGAAATTCAGCGTTGATGGCCGAGCTTGCGATGGAGATACAGAGTTTCCGGATCTCCTCGTCGCCGAGGCTGCCGCAACCGGAGATTAGATCGAGCTTCGCGTGTAACTCTGCCGACCTTTCGGAAGTATCGCAGATCATCTCATCCGCCCTTCCCATTGGCTCTCAAGCTGCACCGATTGTTCGGCTACCGCGGCAGGATCGCAACGGAGCAGGAGATGCTCGTCGTTTATGGTAATCCCGCTGACCGTCAGGTTCATGGATCCGCTGAGGAAGTAATCTGAGCCGAGAAGCCCTTTCGCATGGAAGTCCCTCTCAACGACCCACTTGAGCTTGTCACCATGAGCGGATCGCAGATCCCGCAATCTCGATATGAAGAAATTATTGTGCCCATGTTCCCTAATGACAAGTCGAATCTGGACGCCGCGAGCCAAGAGAGCACCCAGCACCCTCGACAGCCGGATCTGTGTCGCAGGCCAGTCCGGCTCCAGCGAAGCAAATTGTCGCGCCGAATTGTCCAGCAACTCGATGTCGGTGATCCAGGCAAAGAACAGCCAGAGTTTCGTACTAGGATAGATCAATTCAGCGGCAAAGAGACTTTGCAGAAGATCGCGGACGGCGCGCGATTGCGCCGGTCCATGCAGGTCGCGTGACGGGGCGGCCATCAGACTTGCTCCCTCAACACGAGTGATACCGATATGTTGCCGCTGATCCTCTCGACCCGTTCGACCGTCGGAAAAAACTGCAGAAAGCCGACGTCGACCGGCGTAGCTGCCAAATCGATCAGCGCGGATCGCAGACGGGGCGCAGCCGAACCGGATGCGACCAGGCGAACGCTTCCAAATTTCTCAAGAGCAGCGTTGAGCGCGGATTTCCATGAAGTTTCCGAGAAATCGACTTGCGGGGACGTCTCGCTCAAAAGCAGGCTTCGGACCAGCGCAGGATCCGTGGCGCGGGCGCCCCGATATGGATTGTAGGACTGAAGCGATTGCAGCCTTACCTCGGCGGCCCGCGGCCAAAGAAGATTGCTGACTGCTGCGATGACGGAGACACGGGCGGCACCCGGACCCGGAAGTTTTGCAAGAAACTTCCTTACCTCAGCGGAAATCGCCAGGTCCTTGGCGCAGATATAGCTGAATTCGCGGAGTCCAATCGTGATACCGAAGCCGCTTTCGACGGCGTCCCAGCGTTCCAGCAGATGCAACAGCAACGCATCGAGGGCGGGTCCACTGCCAGACCGGAGGAGCCTGCTCGTAAGTGAGACGGTGAGGGCGTGACTCAAGTCCACGGCACCCCGGCCAGCAAGCGCACCGGCGAACACTCTCCAGCGTTCGCCAAACTCCTTGTGACCTTCTGCGGCGCGGAGGCTGGTCAACCGCTCTGCGAATTCGGCGTCGCTTAACGACAGTTCGACCACTCGCCTCAGACCGTCATCGACCAATTCGAGATCGGTCGCCGACAGGGCAGCCTCAAGCGCGTTGAAAAGCACTCTCGGTTCGGACGCGAAACGGTCCGCAAACGCCTGTATGACACCCGCGCCTCCGAGCGTCGTCTCGGTCAACCAGATTCTCGACGTGCCGCTGTCGCTGTCGTCCTGTATGTCCACGAGCAGGCCTTCCACCGCGGCGTGCCGCGGCGCCGCTGTCATGCACGCCTGAAGAAGGGCCTCCCCGAGAGTATCCAATACCGTCCGTCTCAGCCAATGGCCGTAGGCTTCGTCCTCCCTTTCGTCGAAACGTCTGGCCAAGGCTCGCAAGCACGCGCGCACCTCCGGTCTGGCGATCTGGTCCGACAGACCTCTCTGCAAACGCGTGATTCCGTGCTGGCCCTGATGGTGATTTCCGTTCGGAAGCCCATCAACCGGATCATCGTCATCCCCCGCGTTTTCGTCGTCGGCCTGAAGCGGCGGCACCGCGTCGAACAGTTCCGACATGACTTCATGAAGAACCGCCTGAAGACGATCCTCGGCAAGAATTTCTGAGGCGGCTTCGGACAAGCTGCGCTGCTCGCCTGCCCTACCGCAAATTGCGGAAAGGAAGATCTGAAAAAGCCAATCGCGCTGGAAGTCGTTCAGATCAACGGGAAGATTCTCGTCGGATCGGAAGGATTCTTTCAGGAACCCCGTCCACGCGCTGGAGGCCAACTGCGCCGGAAGCTTGATCTTCACTAGTTCCGCGACGCTCGGGAGCGACAAATCAACGTAGAACCCATCGACCTCTAGCGCGAAGCCAACCGCTGCCGGACCCTCTGCGTCTTGAAATCCGACAGTGACGGCGAAGTCGTCTTGACGTGTGCGAACGTTGGCATGGCTTGCCGCGGCGAACCGCCTTACCGTGACGCTCGCGCGAAATCGGTGGAGATGGAATGAGACCGATCTAGCGTATGTGCGCCAGGATGACCGGGGAGGCACTGGAACAACCATGGGATCGCCATTGGTTGAAAGTTCACTCCGCCAAGAGAGGAAAGCGTTACTGCTGGGCAGCACGCTCTTCGGAACAGGCTGCATGCGTACAGTCCAAGGCCGATAGACCCGGATCGCGTCTTTCTCCGCCGGACTGTTGCAATTTGCCCGGAAAGAGCCGACGTACTCGAATTCTTCCGCGAAGTCCGATATTTGCAACAACTGAAACGGAGTGGCCGGATCCACGGGCACCCAGTGCGAGAGCCCGGCACGTTCGAAGGCAAACCTACGGGTAACCCTCCCGGGGGCGAACTGCCTGAGCGCCTGAAGGATCGGCATCGTCTCCATGCGCTCGTCCAGACCGCGTTGCGCGGCCGGCAACGACACCTGGACCTCCGGTAGACTGAGATCGCTGAACAGATTTCGCGGAACGAAGTCGGGCAGCGGATGATAGTCCACCTGATGATCGTGGCGATTGCCCTCGCCGGAAAACGCCAATTCCCATTGCCGGAAAAGTCGGCGCGCGAGCGTAGGCGCCGCCTCAAGCAAGATCGACCTGGGCGCCCGCCAGAGAACGATGTCCATCGTCGGTTCGTCGATGCACAGCGCTTCCGAAATGAAAGACCGGAGGTCCGCGATTACGACCTGCTTCCCGTTCAAGACATCCAGCAGAAGTGCCCTCACGCGCACCAGCACCTGATTCATCGCCGCGGACGGTTGCGGATGCGGCCTGCTCAATATGTCCCAGAGCCAAGCCTTCTCAGGGCCGACCGTTCTATCCGCCAGCCAATCGATGAATGAAAAGACGGCCTGCATCTTGAGAACGTAGAGATTTTTGACGGGAAGATGTTGCGGCTGAAGCGACGGATCGAACAAGTGCTCATACGCCTGATACAGCGCACGGTCGCGCCCGTAATCCGACAAAACGGTTATAGTGATGGGGCGCATCGTCGATTGACGGCCCGCACGACCCTTGCGCTGCAGGAAGGAAGCCATGCCGCGCGGCGCCTTGTGTTGGATAACGGCGCCGACGTGCGGATCGTTATACCCGACCTCCAGTGCAGCCGTTGCAACGACGATATTGGACTGCATGTTAACGCCGCTATCTTGCGAGGTGGTTCGCCCAACGATGAGGCGCTGATCCAGCGGATGGCCGATATCCTCGCACATTCGCCATCTTTGGCCTTCGAGGTCGCGCAACACAGCGTCGACACCTCCCGCACGCAGACTGGCCAGTGGAAGGACGTTCGCCTTGGGTTTTCCCCACCAGTCGTAGCCCTCAGCATCCCGGATGTCGTCGTACAGACGGTTGGTCACGTCCAGATCGTCGGTGAATAAAAAAGCCCTTCTTCCGAACAGGCCATGTGAAAGGGCCCTCTGCGGAGGGTCGAGCGAACGGGCGACCAACATGGCAGCCTGAATCGATGTCGAAAGGAGAGAGGCACGCGAAGCCGGGTCGCCCCTCAGGAGCAATTGATAGTCCGCACCGCGTTCCTCGATTTCATCTTCGCGAGGCGTGATCTCCACCACGCCCTCAACCGCCACGCCTGTCAGGTCAGCGAAAAAGGTTGGAGCCTCCGCGAGCGTGGCCGAAAGTCCCGCCCATGTGACGGGCGCTCCGAGCAGATGACGCCAGCGACGCAGCGTCAGGGCGATCTGCGCGCCGGTAGCGCCCTCGTAGGTGTGAACCTCGTCGAGAAGCGCCATGAAAGGTTTTTTTGAAAATGGAAGTCCGATTCCGAACAAATGCCGGGTCCAGTGGTCCGACATCCGCTGATTCAGCATCTCGGTTGTCGTGAACAGGATGTCCGGCGGCCGTTTTTGTATCGTCTCGCGGGTAAGGGCGATATGACTTTCGGGAACACGCCTCGCGCACACCCCGTTTGCGCAACGAAGTTCCTCACGCTGTGCCTCGACGTCCGATCCGCGCCACAGCAGTTCGCCATCGCACGCCGGACATCTCAGCCACGGACAAACGAAATCCGCGCCTCTGCGCTGCCATTTCTTGTCCACCTCGGCGGTGCTTGGCCCGTTCGGCGTCGCCCCGAAGAGAGCGCCAATTCGGACGGGCCGCAACCTTTTCGCCATGAGCACGGCATCGATCGATCGCGCATTCCGGTACGCTTCGGCAAACTGATCCTTCAGAAGCTCTGTCCGCGGATATACGGCGAGGACCTTGACCCAATGATCCGCCCCGATCGCTTCGCCGATGCGTATCAACGCCGGCAGATAGACCGCCAGCGTCTTGCCGCTGCCGGTCCCGGCCGTGACGATTGTCCCTGTATCGGCAGCCGGTCCCAAAAGTCGCGCGGTGGTCCTTTCCTGGAACGACGACAGCAAAAATCCCCCCCGCGACGAGGTAAGTGCCGTCCACAATTCCTGCCGCACACCGGTCGCGCCGAGAACCCCAGCATTATCTTTCAATACCGCTTGCGGCGCCCGGTCGCGACAGGGAAAACGACGCGGTCTTCGGTCTACCCTGAAATCCGCCACGAGGCGTGGCGCACTCTGCCAAGGCTTTCCCACGAACAGTTGCCTAGACGCCGCCAAAAGCCGCACCATCTCAGCGAACCTGGATCTATAGCGCTCGTTCGATCCGCCGCTTCGGTGTTCGAACATCACCTTTGCATCGAGCAACTCCTCGATGAGATCTTCCGGAACGCCGCCGCCATCGGCGACCTTGCCGGCCAACTCGAAGAGTTCGTCCTCCGACAGGGAGCCGTCCGTGAAGCCCCAGGCGAGCGACTGTATCTCGATTTTTTCGATCGCGTCGAGAAGTCGGAGAGCGGCCGAAGAAACTGTCACCTGCGGTCCTATCTAATCTTGATGCTGAAAAGATGTGTCAGGTTGCGTTCAACCAGCCACGCCCTGACTTCGTCCCCATAAGTACCAAGCCCCGCTCCGTCGAGACTGCAGGCTCGCAGAAAAGCGATCACTGCCCGCGGAATGCCGCCAGCGGTCATCTCGTTCCAGGCGGCACGGTGTTCAGCGACCAACAGTCGGAGTTCTTCGATAGCGGCCTTCGGATCGTGCGGCGCTGAATTCGAAAGCAACAAAATTCGATTCTGTATCGTCTTGATCCGCAAAACCGTGCCCTGATACGCAGGCACGGCAGAAAGTGCTGCAAGGATTTCCTCGCCAGCTGGGTCGCTATTCTCGCTGACATATTTCTTCCAGCCCGCCAGAGCGGCATTTTCCGCCGCCGAAGCGAGCGACATCAGGCGGTCGACGAACTGGTATTTGAGATCGACTTCGGGACTAGCGAGACTGTTGGGATCCGACCTGAAGCCCGCCAGAAGGTCAGCGGCACGCTTGCCGAGCAGGTCGCCCTCCTTAGGAACGAAATCTATCGAAATTCCGACGGCACGAATATTATTCATGGTCTTCGCCGCTTCCGACAGCTTATCCGCCACCGGAGAGAATTGCTTGGCGCGTGCTTCGAGCGCTTGGGCTTCCTTGGCAGACTCCCTCAGCTTTTCGAACTGCTCGATCTCGGCGACGAGTTCCGAAGCCCGATCAAGCAACATGAGGAATGTCCTTCGCCGCGGGTTTCAGGCTCGCCAAGCTCGTCTGAATCGTCGTCACTGATCGGTCAACAGACCTGATGCTCTCTTCGACCGCACCGTATTCAGACCGAAACTGTTGAGTGAACGATCTCAGATTGTGGTCGACATTCTGCACGAACATGTTCGCCGTCTTTTTCAACTCTCTGCCTGCGGATACGGCGCCATGCCTCCCGCGTCCCAATTGCGGAAGGATTTCGGAAGGAGCCTGAAGGTCGACCAGAGCGCGCGCCGCGCCAATAGCGTCGTCAAAATTGGTCGCTGAAAAGGTCTCGATGGCGCTCGCAAACGCATTGGCGTTTCCGCCGCCGGCGAGTCCGGCGCTGGTCGCAGTATCCTTCAGCGCACGGGCCGCGGCGACGATCGCGGACTTGGCTTGTGAGTTGCCGAATGCCTCCTCCATTTCCAGGAGCCATTCCTGCCGCACAGCAAGCTCCGCGGTTATGGCCGGCTCCAGCGCCGCCTTTGCCTCCAGGTAGGCCTTCGCCAGGATCGCATAGTCGCCCTTTTCGTCGGATGGTGGAACCATGGTGAGACGCCATTGCCGCTGTCGAAACCCGCGAATGGCGGAGACTGCCTTTCGGGGATCGAGCATTGCGCCGACCTGGCCGCCTTTCATCGACGAAATTTGAGATCGGGCCATGTCCGAGAATTTCTCACGTTTGGCCACCAGGCGCTGATAGAGCGTGCGCATTTCGGGCGCCTCGCTCGCACAGTCGGCCGCCCATTGACCGAACGCGGCGTTGATTGTGTCGCCGGCGCGCGAGTCTTGTTTGATCCTCCCGCCGATCGCCGCGCCTATGCACAACAACTCTATTGCCGCAGCAGGAGGATCCCAGTTTGCTGTGGGACCGCTGATCTCCTTCAGTTGTCTTTCCACGTCGCCAGTCCACACTTCAAGGCACTCGAGAAACGCGGAGAGCATTTCCGAGCCTTGATCGAAGTTCCAGTTGAACTGCTGCTTGCTGGCGCGAAGAAGTCCGATCAACGCCTGCCCGGCTTTGTCGGGATCAACCGAACCGGGGATCGTCAACTGCAATCGAACGTACGACGCCGGCGCGATCATTTGCCGTTCAAAAACGATGCTGGTGCGTTGGGAAAATACCTTCGATTGCCCGAGAAACGTCGATCTCGCCAGTCCCAGCATGTCCCAATCAATATTCTCGGCCACAGCCGTAAAAATCGCTTCGCGCAACGATTGCGCTACAGTTTGATCAAGAACTTCGCCTCGGATCCACTTGTTGATCGCGCTCGATTGATCGTCTTCCCGCGTCGGCTTTTGTTCAGGCTCTTCTAAGGGTGGTTCACCCGGGCGTTCGACAGTTTGCTCCACGGCTGCCGGGATCCCCGGTACGCCGAAGGCGTTTCGCAGAGGCGCCGGCAAGTCTCTGATCGATCCCGACCCGTCGTACAATTCCAGAAACGGGATCAACCTCTCGGCCGCTTCCGGGTTTGCCGTTTTCAGCCGATTTCTTGCCGATACGTCGAGCGTGCTGAGCGACGGGTCTCCTCCGAGTTTGTCAACGAATTGGCTGGTCGGAAAGCGCCCGGTTTTGATTGCCGGTTCACTGACGTCCAGAACCTCCGCCAGCACCTCGTTCTGCAGAATGCGGGGGTTCAGGTTTTCTGGCCGGCCACGGTGCACGCGCTCGGACGCGTTCCAAAGCGCGGTCAATGTGAACGGATAGAGTCCGTATCCCTCGATCTCGCCGAACGTCGGGTGGCACTGGGAACGATAGGTGCATGTGGAACACTTACTGGGTGCCGCATCGCCAGTTTCGGCGGTTGCGCTCCAGGATTCAATTTCGGCGCGTCCGAGTCGCACGGCATTGAGGTATCTCACGGTGAATTCGCCCAAAGCTTCCCTCGTCGGGCGGCCACCCTGTTGACGCCCCGTAGAGCGGTCCATGTCGATGATATGCGTGGTCCTCATATACGCTGTTTCCGCGACGCTCTCGAAAAAGCCGGTAGTGACCGCTATGGCCGATCGCATCTTGCAATAGCTGCCGTCGCCTTGATTTGTGATTGCTTGAAGCAAGGCTCGGTCGATGCCTTGGAGGCGCGCAAATTCCTCCACCAGCAGCACCAGCTCCTTTCCCTGCTTCATTAGATGGGTCCGCAAGCGGCCCATGAGTTCCTCGACGCGGTCACCGGAAAAGCTGAGCGTCCTAGACGTCGCCCGGTCCAAGTTGCGGTTGATGATCCGGACAGTCATCGCCCGCGTAACGTCGGGTTCAAGGTCGACGACCTGTAGTGCATCACGGGCGTTCTTCGAAGCCTTCGCGAAGTCCAGGCCGCCCAGGGGCAGATCTTCCTCCTTGAACGTACGGCGACTCTCAGGTCGGTCACTTGCATTCGAGGGAGCAAAGATATGATCCACGATGTCAGCGATCACCGTACCGTCCGACAGGAAATGGGCCTCCCGCATGTGCGGGTCCTGAAAAATGTGCGGCAGAAGCTTGATCAATTCAGCTTCAGTTTCCGCAGTAGACTCGGACTCTGAGACTTTGTCCTCGCGTATGGCGACCGCGATGTCGTTGAGCAACTGCTGCTTCTGTCCGTTCCGTGTCGCGGTTCCCTCGCCCGCTCGGTTCAATGTGTCACGGAAGCCCTGACGTTCCTCTTCCGGCAGCCGTCCGATTATCATCTCGACGATGGCTCTTAGACTGGTGCCGGACTTACGGACCACCAGGATCATGCGCTTTTTGTCCTCCTTCAGATGAAGACGCATCCAGTGAATAAGATGCGATTTTCCCGAACCCGTCGTTCCCAAGGCGACGGCCAGAGCGTGAGGACGGTCCTCCCGCATGAAATCCTCGAGGAACTCCGTGGGCGCCGTCTCAACGTAGGAAGACGGGGAGGCGACTAGATCCTGAAACGAGGTTCCCACAGGTGCGCTGACCTTGAGATTCCAGTCCGTGTGAACAGCCTGGAACAGCGCATCCGGCATGTGCTCCGCAAATGGATTGATGATCTGACGAACTTCACGGGGATCCCAACAGACGACGTTTCGCATGCTCAGTTTGCCTTCTTCGCGACATGACTGACGCGGCGTGGTGATCCGCCGAAGTCGAATATGACCGCGGGAGCGTCTGCCCGGATTGTCAGCGACAGGAGCCTTTGCAGCGCCAGGCTGGTCGCGGGCGAAAGACGCCTACTGTTCGCGTCCACATCCGGCGACAGCGCGAGTTGCTCAATCGTCAACCGCGAGACGCCTCCCTCGAACACCGGATAGATACGCGCAAGGCCGGCGATTAAGATATTGATCGGCAACTCGCTGGCTTCGGCAAACAGGCCCGGCAGTACTTCACGGATGGCAGAGAATGGATCAGGAATAGTCCATCGGGTTTCCTTTGTTCCCAACAAGGTCGCAAAGCCAAGATAGCGGGCCCAATATATAAAATTTTGGAAACTGTTAAGGTTCGTCAACTCGGTGAGCGCTACATCATCGCCGAGTTCATTTCTGAGTTCGTTTCTCGGGTCATCGCCAAAACCCATCGGTTCGAGCGGATTACGCCTCAAGAACCAGGCGAGTGCCATCGCGAATCCTGTCTGCCCGGCAGCTTCAGCCCGCAGAGGGTCAAAAAGCACTTTTACTAGATGAGATTTGAAACGAACCTCCGGGGATGTCTTTCCACTCTTCCCTCGAGCCTCTTCTGTCACCTTGATCCGTTCATCATCCTCTTCGATCAAACCGAGCTTTTTTGCTTCCCGAAGTGCGCTGCTGAACAGCTCGGTCGGGCGCTCGCCAGCGTCGTCACTGGCACCGCGCGTGCGAATGGAAGGCGGCGTTGCCCAACTTTCGAACCTGTCTTTCAGCTCCCCGGCGGCGCTCGGGAGAAGTGCAGAATAGAGCGCGAAGAGCCTGCTTGGTACCGCGGGTGCAGTCGTGATGATGCTCATTCCAATACCCTTGCGAAGAAATGTTCCAGAGCGAAAACTCGCCCTCCGAAGACGTCCGTCAATCGACGGCCGTCAAAGGAGCGCTGCTCGTCGGGAACGATGAAGATCCGCGCGGCGTCTGGCTTCGGGATCAGATTGACTTCCTCAAGACGAGAGCCGGGACCAACCAGTACAATTTCCGGCCCGCGTGGAAGCCTAGAATAAACAAGGCCGGCGACTTCGCTCACGAAGAAGGGAATTCGCTCGGCGAACGCGAGCACCCGGACCATATCGAATGGGGACTTTCCAAGACAAAGAAGCTTCGAGACGCCGAGCAAATTCAGCCGCCCGATGCAGTCGGCCAGATGCCTTGAGGCCTTGCGGTTAACTGATTCAGGATCGTAGGTCACCAAAAGGCGACCATCCTTTCCAAGAATCCGGGCAAGGTCCGGATTGACTGACGGTGCCCGCCACCCCGACCGTGGCTCTCCCACATTGCGCGTATGGCGGCGGAGGCTGAGATCGGACCGGCAAACCGAGCAGCGGCTGCACTCCACGCCAACTCTGTCGGCGCCGTAAAGAGCCTCGAGAACCGAAGCAGGACACTCTACGTCTGCGAGAAAGCGCTCCATCAGCGCGAGGTTTCGACCGCTTGCAGCGGCGCTTGCCGCGCGCACAGGTTCCACCAATTCTGCCCAAGTCGCCTGTTCAAGATGCCCCTCCTCCAGAATGTCGACTTCCAACCAATCACCAGGCGCAGTCAAGCGCGGAGAGGGAGATCCCCTCATTCGGATCAGCTTCGCCCTGGACATCAGCGCCAGCGTTCGCAGATTCCAGTCGGTGTTGCGATCGCCGCGCATATCGATGTCACCATCGCCGAAACCCGGCCGGCCATCGATCCTGACCGCGTAGCGGCCGCTTGGCACGGAAACTTTGCCGCCAAACATGGCACTCCATCTTTCGAGTCCGCGGGCGATGCCGATGATCTTGTCCCTGTTGATGCCTTGAGCGCTCGAGTGATCTCTTTTCGTCGGCACTATTAATGACAGGGAGGCCCGTCCATCGCGTCCGCCTCGTCCGACCTCTTGGTAAAAGCGGTCGAGAGTCTCGGGTACGCATGCGTGAACCACGCTGCGGGCATGCTGGTAGTCGATACCGAGGCCGAACGCGGACGTGCCGACGACGATATCGAGAGCGCCGCTGCGCCATTTCCCTACGATCTCTTCCCGTTCAGTTCTTCTGGTGTCCCCGTGCAGCTTTGCGATTCGACGGAATCCGGCTGCGAGAAGTCGTGCCGTCCAAGCTTCCGCATCGGCGACCTCGGTCACGTAGAGAACACACGGCCTCGGAACACGATGCATGGCTTCCAGAACCCTGTTGACGCGTTCCTGTTCGGACGATTCTCCAGCCACCCAATAGTCCGGCTCCGGCCGAAGCTGGACAGCGGAGAAGCTTTCGAAATTCTCCTCGCCTCCGAAGAATGATTTGAGCGTTTCCAATGAACTGTCGGTCAGCGTGGCGGACAGCAGGAGAGTCCGCATCTGGCTTTCCGGCGGCGCAGCCGCCAAGAGTTCGCGCCTCAGCCCACTCAGTTCTTGGAATTCCGTTCGAAATCCCGTTCCCCACTGATCGACGAGATGCGCCTCATCGACAACCAGGGCCCGAAGATAGCCGCCCTCGGCGGCCTTCCGGAGCGAACTCCTCAACGCACCGCAAGCAGCTTCCGGAGAAGCGAAGCACAGGCCTTGTGATCCGTCGGCGGTCTTCTGGATAATCTGCGCGTTCGATACGTCGTTTCCGCCCTGATAAGCAAGCGGCGGTGAGAGACCGCAAATGTCGACTGCTTCTATTTGATGATTCACTCCCAACGCGACTGTAGGAACGATGACCAATGTCACGCTTCGTCCGTCCGACGGCTTTGAATTCGTGAAGCCGACCGAATGCGCCAACTGGAATATTAGACTTTTACCCTCGCCTGTCGGAAGCGCCACTACTGTGGTCCCGCCCGGCGGCGTCGAAAGCGCGGCGCGTACGGCGGCCCGCTGGCCGACGCTCCTGTAGAACGTGCGATTGACAGACTTGAGCAAGGGATCGCCTTCGACCTGCTGTCCTTCGAAGAACCTGCACCTGACTTCGGCCGCCGCGCGGGCATCTACCCCCTGAGTATCTCCTGAGTCCAGCCACGCTGGCGACCAGGGCAAGGCCGAGACGAAAAGACCGGCTGAGGACGAACGGACTTGCGTTCCGACATCGGCCCATCCGCTGAAATCCATCAGGCGAGGATGCTTGACCAGAACGGCCGGAGCGACAGTAAAGTCGCGTCGAGCATGCTCGTGACGCAGCGCCTGCCGGAGAAGAACGGCAATGTCTAGGGCGCTCGCGCGTTGTGGCTCTTCCCAAAGGGCGACCCTGAGCCGTTCGACGGCCTGTGCCTCGGTACTCCAATCCGTGTGGTCCGGGTCCGACAGAAGGCGCTCGAGCGCAGCAAACGCGACTCCTCCCTCAAGAGCGCTCATGTGACGGCTCCGCCGGTCTGCGATTCGAAATTATGAAGCACCCCATCGCGTCAAGCCGCACCATTGGATTCTCGATGCTTCGGACGATTGCTTCCGCTGTCTCGAGGTCTTCTCGCGCGGAGAAGTCACCGGCGGCAGATCGACGAAGAAATCCCGACCGGCGTCTGTCTAGGTCGGCGCGGGCTGCCATGCGCGCGGCTTCTGTGCGGTCCTGGTAATCAGCATTGCTGGCGATAAATCTCCTCGCGGAATCTCGCACGTGTCGACATGAATGCTCAAAGGATGCGGCATCTATGAAATCCGCGAGGATGCCGGATCGGCCTCCAAGATTGATGTCGGTCCGCGCGTCTTCTCGCGCAGAGGCATCGTATGGCCGAGAAAGAATGCCGACCAGCCCTTGATCCGTAATCGGAGTGCCGTCCGCGTCCACATGCATTGTGACGGCAAATGGAGGAAGATAGTTTTGAGCGCGTCGGGCCAGGGCGCGCTCGGCAAGTGTCGGCGAGGCAAAGTTCTCGAAGTGGACATCAGCTTCTATGACGAAGCAAAGCCTGAAACCAAACCATGGATCTCCGCGCCATTCAGGCTCCACCCGCCACGTCACGAAGGCCGTGCCGCGATCGTCCCATTTCGTGTAGCGCTCCATCGCGTCCATCAAGGGGGTACCAGGACGGAGCAACGTCACGTCGTTATTGCCTGCCGCTAGGCGGCGGCGCCAAGTAAGGGGCCCTGTCTCGTCGATTTTAAACGTTTTTAGCCAAGGCGTGGGCGGCACGAGGGTTTCGGAATCCGCGCCCAGGCTGAACGGATCGTCTTCCGAGCCTGCAATACGGCGCTTGTTTAGTTGCAGGACGCCTACAAACCATTTTTCGATGCCGCGACCGAGCGCATCCTCGTCTTCTTCCGCTGCGTCCAGTCCTTCCACGAAATGCTCGACCGACTCTTCCGCCAGCGCGATTCTGTCAAGCGCCGACTGCTCGTCCTGAGCGAGACGCTCTCCCTCAATTCGCTTTCTTACATCAGCAACGACCGCCTTTGCAGCACCCGGACCGTTTCGAAGCATGGCAATAAAAAAATCGGTCTCGATATCGTCCAAGAGAAATTGTACGTCACTGATCGACTGGTTAAATACCAGCATCCCTTGCGTGAGGACGTCGAACCACTCCTGCCACGGGCAGCCGTCATCATCAGAGGGAAGCAGCACCCGGTGCCTGATGATGCTCTGCCTACGTCCAAATCGGTCCAGGCGGCCGATTCGCTGCTCGATGCGGGCTGCCGAAAATGGAAGGTCAAGGTGGACGATCGCATCCGCCACGCTCAGATTCAGTCCCTCCTCTCCATGACGGTCCAGGACAAGCACCGCCGCTTTTCGGAGAGCAGAAAAACCGTCGACTGGGCCCGCGGCCCGGGTCGGCTCATCGGAGCCTTCAGCCAGGAGGAAGACGGAGACGTCGTGCAACCGGCCCGCAAGGGCCCTCTGGAATTCTTCCGCAATCATTGTAGAGGAGGAAAAAACTACGATCTTGGGACTGTGCGCAGCGGTGGTAAGTGTCTTGAGCAGCCTCGCGGTACTTTCGACCATGACTTCGATTCTATTGTGAGCCGGGCCATCACCAAGTGCGATCGAGAGGAGTCCATCCATCAAGTCTAGCTCGCCCTCGAAGACCGGATCTGAAGATCGGACAACGGCAGCGAATTCCGGCAGGCTGATACCAAGGGCTTCGACCCAGCTTCGATACCTCTCCGCGAGTTGAACCAGTCGCGATCGGTCCGAGGCCGGCACGGTATCCATCGCCGCAAAACGCCATTCCTCAAGAGCGGCCAAAAGACCATTGATCCGATCATCATCGTCGATTTCCTGCCGCACGTGCGACAATTCGGGCTCCTGACCCACCGCCGGTCCGCGCGGCATGAATTCCCAGCCTTTCGCATCCGCGCGACGGGAGCGAATCAGTCTTTGATGGATGCGGTAGGTGTCGGCGACATGGGTGCGAAGGGCCGTACACAGTGAAGCGACCCGCTCGGGTTCGGTGCGACTGGCTTCGATCAGCAGCGGCGCCAGTTCGACGACTACTGGATCGTCCGGAAACAGCTTCGCAGCTTCTGCGGCCCGCTGCCGCAAGACCAACGCCGGACCGGTCGGATCCAGACTCAGAAGCAACCGTCCGAACTCCCTCCTGTTTTGTAGCTTGACTGCGAAACCGTCGACGTCGTTCAGCGGATGGCTAAGCGGATCCAAAAGGTTGAGAAGCGCGAGAAAACGACGATGGTCGCTAAGCGCCGGCGTCGCGGAGAGCAGCAGCAGTACCCTGCTTTCACGGGAGAGTTGCTGCAATCTGGAAGCGGCGTCGGCGAGCGGACCTTCCGTCGCTCCGACCACATGGTGGGCCTCGTCTATGATCAGGACATCGGGAATTTCGGTGATCGAAGCGATCTCTTCATGCGCGCGCAGATCGAAAGCATCTTCGAACTGGTCGAAGCGCAGTTTTTGCGTCAGCTCTTTCTTCCATTGCACCCGCAAATGTTCTGGGACTGCAATCACCACTCTGACCGCGGGATTGTCGATCAAGTGCTGCCGCGCGACCAGACCGGCTTCGATCGTCTTGCCAAGGCCGACCTCGTCGGCGAGCAGATAGCGTTGGAGCGGATCGGCAAGGATTCTCCGTACCGCAGCGATCTGATGAGGGACGAACTCAACGCCGGCCGACAAGAGCGCCGACA
Source organism: Bradyrhizobium sp. S3.3.6 (assembly GCF_040546905.1). Lineage (NCBI taxonomy): Bacteria > Pseudomonadati > Pseudomonadota > Alphaproteobacteria > Hyphomicrobiales > Nitrobacteraceae > Bradyrhizobium > Bradyrhizobium sp. S3.3.6. The sequence goes on from NZ_JBEPOT010000007.1 coordinate 164,262, forward strand.
TTCCCTGTGCCGCGCCGCGCATCGCTGTTAGCGGGCCAATGGCGGCCTGCCTCCGGTCATGCAGGAATTGGCTTTCTGCTCCTCCGACGGCCAGGATTTCGGCGGGGTCATCCGGGGCATGCCATGGTCGGACATGCAGGAGCGTCTCGTCCAGGTCCGCCATCCGTCCATTCGGAAACCGAACTTCGTACTCGACAAGGCCATCGTCGCGTCGGAGGTACTTTACAACACGGCCGATCCGATACCCATCGCTTCCGCCGACATAGACGCGAGTTTGTCGGCTCAGATATCCCCGTTTGAGGTCATTCGACGATATCTCGACACGCTCCGAACGAGAGACGGAATGAAACACGGAAACGATGCAGCGCCCCTCGAACGCGGATATGAGCTTGCCGATTCCTTGCCGGAATGGCAACTCGACAAGCATTCCCCTAATATGCATACGCCTCCGGGGCGGGCATTCTCCCGCCTTTCCGTTCGACTCGGCCGCCACTCGATGACGGCTGCAAATAATAGTGCATCCTGGCCCTCTTTGAACCGGGAATTGATTCTCTTTGGTAGCATTCAACCGATACTTGGTGAAAAATTCTCTCAGATCTGGCCATGCCAAGTTGGCCGAAAAGCCGGTAACAGTGGGAAACCGATTCGTCTGAATTCCCCGCCCTTGTAAATAGACGGCAGTCACCCGGATCGATATCCCTGCAGAAGGCCCCGTGATAATGCAGAAATTCGTTGGCCTTGGCCGCACCTTTCTGTTCATCGAGCGAAAGGAGCAGAACGGCAAATCCTTCCCGATAGGAGATTCCTTTTTCACGGATCCGCCAACCAGATAAGTACGCCGCGCCAAGGCCAAATTGACCAATCATTGCATGCGCTACAGATCGAGCCTTGGAAATTGCTAAAAGGCGACTAGGTGCCACGTCCCGGAAGATGGCATTTTTCGTCAACGTCCGGAAATCTTGCACCTCACCGCAAACTCCAGCCTCCAAACCCACGCTCAGAAGCTGCGATTTGCGCGGTGACTAGGGGAAATTTCGCGGACCCAAGCGCGCACTGATGCGAGCAGCTCATGACGCAGCTACTCGGGTTGGGAGCGAAAAACACGATGACGCGGTGGATGCGCCTGTGTACTTGATACTTGGGTTAGTCGGCGAGGGGATCGAGGAGCAGAAGGTCCACTACGTTTGCGTGCTCCTATCTTCTTTTCCCTGCTCGGCAAGCGGCACAGTCCATAGGCGTGCCAAACGGGGGAATGGCGTATTCACCTGTGTTTGGATCACGGCCGTAACGTAAGCAGGGTGCCGGTGGAGGACCAGTTGGCACACAAATATACGCTGGCGGCCCCATAGAGGCCGCTGTTCGAGCAGCCATCAGATGCGCATCGGCCTCAGCTATTGAGCGCGTTCGATTGAAGTTAGCCGGCAAAGCACGTGCTGCTCTTTTTGGTGCCCGAGCCATAGAATCCCCCTATCAACGTAATCCGCTAAACACTGCAGTATTTATTCCGTTTGTAATCGAAGCGGACAGATGTAAGTCCGCCGCTCGTCTATCCGGCTCTCTGCCAGCAGTAGCAACCAACTTTCCATTTCGGGAGGCAGATACGACCGACGGGACCGCTGGTCCTAACGTAATAAGAAGGTCATTGGTCCTGGTACGGTCTGCACTTAGGAAGGTGCCGCCTGGATTGACGGTCACCAGCTTGAACTTCCAAGTAGGAGTTGCATTACCGCTTGTATCGATTACGAACTTCACCTCGTGTTGAAGTATGCTGTCCTTTACCCCTAGAGCCGTATTTTTGAAGTTTACAGTGTTCGTCAAGGACGCGCTCACCGCGGTGAACAGCCACTCAGATAGCTTCAGATCACTTTGGAGGAGGAATAAGCCGTTTGGACGAGCGGCCTCCGAACATCGCGCATTTTCCAGATCACGCACTAGGTAGTATCCGTCTATGACGTTCTTCCGGGTGGCATCCGCAGATAGGTTAAGGCCGGCCCCGATATTGAAGACTGCAGTCACCGGACTTGGCGGGAACCAATTCACGCTCGGTCCTAACGTGCTCTTCTCTTCGTATGTCAAAGTGAGAGTTGTTTGAATCCCGAAGTCGTCTATGAAGGTCCCTTGGGGGTAAGCCGCACGCAGGTCGCTCACCGCATCACGCAGCTCGCAAGTAATGTTGATCAGAATAGCTTGGACGAGTTGCTGACCTTCTACTCTGCTACCAGACTCTGCGATTTCAGGAACACGCAACCCGCATCCTGTTGAGAATCCCACTATCAAAATTGGCAATACAAAGCGCATGGCGGACATGAGAGCCCCCGTGACAAAAACCGATTATGCAAAATGCAAACAGCGTTTCTTAAATTCCACCCGCAGGAAACACTACCCCTTTAAGTTGCACAAGGACCTCAGTAGAACGGTGAAAAAATCCAACCTGGGTGTGGCCAACGGGACACAATATGCGCCTCCGATCGGCGGCGCGACGCACCTCTTCGTTTGTCGCCGGGCGGCCAAGGCTTGAATGGGGAGCAGATTCATTTATGCCCCTCCATAGCAAGCCGCAGCGCCTTCGGGATACGCTGCGCTTTTCCGCCTGAGATAAACGCCACACGTACACGCGCCGTGACCAAGAGATCCTCTGCGCGCCTGCATTCCTGCAGTAAGGTAATTGACGCGCCTCTCACCTCTTGCGGGAGAGTAACGACGTCAAGCACGTCGTCCAAGACCGCTGGCTTTAGAAAATCGATTGTCATCGACCGGACGACAAAGGTAAAGCCGGGCGCACCGTTCTGCGCCTCTGGGAGCAGCGCGTGCTGACTCGTTCCGAGCAGGCGCAAGTAATTCGTCCTGCCGCGTTCCATGAAGCGCAAAAAATTCGCGTGATACACAATTTGGCCGGACACTGATTTGACGATGTCGCAACAGAGGCCCAGCGGATTACTTTCATTGGGTCGCTGGACGGCTAAGGCGTGAATGAGGAGCAGATTATCTATACTCGTCCGTACCACACCATGACTAAGAGACCTGGCTTGAATCGGCATGGGGACCGGGCGCCGATCGGCGTCATAAGTGATTGATCGATATTGATTCTGTGGGGTCAATGTTCGGCGCCGTTTCACAGCCGATGGGAGATGCGGGGGTGAAACGCTTGGCTACACTAGACCATTGAAGAAGCCCTACAGGTCCGTTTGACGCTGCGCTGTGTTGGAGACGTAAAAAGGCAATGACGCGGCAATGATGTGTGAGCCGCAAAAAATCTCCTAGTCGGATGTCAGTCCAGGAAGAAGATAGATGCTGGCACGCGCGGCCGAATTCTTTCTGTCTCCGTCCGGCCCTCGCGGACCTGGTTGACCTGATACCCCAATGTGACCCGGGTTGCCGGCTCGACACAAACCCAAGGGATCGGCCTTGCGACCGCGACCACCAGGGGCACCCTCCCCCCCGGTCCCGCCTTCGCCGCCCTTCCCGGGGTTCGCTTCAGGAGACGGCTGGCTCACTGGCGTGTCATTGATCCAGTGGAAGTGACCACCGAACTGCGTCTCGGTTTCGGGGTTTGGTTTGAACCCGTATATCGAGAGATGCCCGGCATCTCCAGGGCTTCCTCCTTTTCCTCCCTGTCCACCGGTCAGTCCGGGGCTGCCGTTGTCGCCTTCTCCGATCGACTCCCAGTCCGTGTCCACGCAAAACTCGAGATTGCATCGTCCCTTCTGTTCGGCACATCCCTGAAGAAAGGATTTTAAATTGCTGAGCTTTAGAATGTACTCGGGCCCTAAATTGCCGCTTATCTCCTTCACCTTGCAATTTTCGGTGTAGTGATTTTGGCACTCTAAAACTTCATCGATCGTCGTGATTCGAGATTTTATCTGATCAGAAGACCTTTCGCCGAATTTCCAATCCGGGCGACCGCGAGCTTCGTCTTTATCCTTCGGTGAAGCCTCCGGACCCGGCTGCAATCCTCGAGAACCTTGGCCTCCGCTCTGACCACGAACATCGATCATTAGGGGCGGTCCGTCGACAAATTTACTCAAAACCACAATGGTAACCGTACCTGCCGAAGCACCGTTCTGGCCAGCGCCATTAATGGAAACCGCGGGGACATCGTCCGAGCGATAAGCAAAGATCGCGGCGCCGCTCGCGGGTTTTGCCTTGACCTCGATCTCGCCCGCGATGATCAGAAGATTGGTTCGCGCGAGTTGGATCACGCTCTGTGTGTCAAAGACAACCTTCCGAGCGGCGATAACTGCCGTGTGCCGCATTCCGCGCAAGTCGAGGTTCGTAACGACGAACTGCGAATGCAGCGACATCATTCGTAGTAGCTTACGCAGATCGACGATGTGGTTATCTTCAAAAATCGCGCCCGGATCACTGACGTCAGTGACGGCGTCGCCTCCATCACGGTCCGCGAGCGGTATCCTATGAAAAAAATCGTCAACCGTAATTATACCTGCCCGCAACTCCTGATATGCAATCTCAAATCGCAATGAAGGCCATATCGGATTGATAACGTTCACCACATAGAGGCTGATGAACAGGCCCAATAGAATTAAGACGAGTATTCCTCCTCGCGCGCTCTGACGGATCCGCCCCATCGGGCTCGTGTTTTTTGTCCCTTGATCAAGAGGCCACACCGCTACGGTGGTCGTTACGACCAAAAGGCTAATGTAGATGAAGCAAATTTCGATACCAAGAACTTCGAGTGCGGCAGCAATCCCAGAAAATGCCTTCAAGATGAAGGTGCCGATCAGAACCAATCCAACAACGACCAGGAGCGCCTGACGAACGAGCGGGTTCTCGATATTCTTTCGCAACCACGCGGCCAGACCGGTATCGTTCATTGGCGCGTCGTTCATGGCAAGGCTTCACCAGCGAAATCACGACTATTGAACTTGCCGTCTTCCCCCGGATTTCCGTTCGCTCCCGGTTGCCCCATCGGCCCGGGCGGCCCCGGCGGCCCAGCTTGCCCGCCACCGCAGTAACCTCCCCCATGCCCTCCTGGCCCCCCACTGCCACCCAAGCCGCCAGGACCCGGACCGCCGCCAGGGCCGCCTCTGCCTCCCTGCTTCATGAAGTCGATTTTCGAAATCGCTTGGGATGGATCAGTTGCTACGATCGTCAGAGCACCGCCGTCGCCGCCGGGATAGCCCTGACCGCCGTCACCGCCCTTTCCCCCCGGTGCTCCGGCGCCACCGGGGCCGCCGCCATGGCGACAATCGAAAAGACTTTGTGCCGAATTCTCGCCCGGGCCACCGTTCGCACCATTGATGCCCGCAGGGCCCCTACTGCCCTGCCCTCCCGGCCCCCCTCGCAGATCGACCTTGAGTTGGCCTAGAATGCGGTCATAAACGATGATCTTGAGATTACCGCCGGCTACGCCCGGTCCATTGCGCGCCGGAGCAGTCGCGGATGCCGACTGGATTGCACTATTGCCTACGGCCTCGATCCTGAGGGCCTCGATATCTATCTTCGGACCGTCGAATATCAGGCTGGCATCTTCCAAGCGAACGACGTTGAAATGCATTTCGGGCCCACTGATGTGCAGCACAGTGCCGCTAACCGTGACAGAAGGCCTTTTCGAGAGTTCAGCCGCACGATCAAAACGATCGCCCCTTGTCGAAAGTGGCTCCGATACGATTGCGGGAAGCGTGGCTTTGTCGTCACGAATGACTACGCCGCCGTTCTTAGCCGTCCCCACGGCAAGCAATTCTTGTCCCAAGAACCTAGCAACAATAATTTTTGCAGGCTCAGGCCAGCCAAAGATGGATGCCGATACGAAGGAAGCCAGCGATACGACGATCGTCGCCAAAATCGCCCACAGCAAAACACGAGCAGCGAGGAGTTTTTGGTTAGTCAGAGCCCGCGTTAGAAGCGACGCCACAACCGTGAGGACGACGAGCAGGATGGCGACCTCAATCAGCGATCTCGGAGCCACTTTCCAAGAGACGATCGCGGCAGCCATCGCCAAAACAACGTAGCCGCCGTAAAATATTCGCGTTGTTGTCGGATTCACCATACGAGCAGTGTTGATGACGGAATCCGGAGAGGGTGGATTCCCATCGGTGGAAACCGGCATCGAACTCTCCTGCTTAGCTCTAGCCTCAACCTGTACTTGACCATAATCAAGACACCGGCTGCGCGCCATCGCCCTACTTCTTGCGCAAACTCTACCACAGAGCTCATGGCCGAACACTACCTTGGGTCGACGATCTTGGTTTTTCCCCTACCCGAGATCGATAGCGGCCAGCCAGACAAAGTGCCAGGAAGCGTTGGTGCGCAGGGAGGGAATCATACGCAAACCACCGACATGGCGATCGTTCTCGATCCGATACGCGGTTGACGGACTGAACGACGCCTTGGCAGCGGCCACTGGCGGGCTATTGGTCTGACGGTATTTCATGCAGAGCCCCATCTGGTGATCATTGATGTGTCGGCCGGGCGCGCGAGTGATTGCTCCTGGCGAAAGTTGCATAAGCAGCCGGCCGCGATCACCAGATGGCGCGGTCCGCTGTGGATCGCGCCGTCTCATCCTGATTGGCGCTCCACTTCCATCCTAATTGCCGCGCCGCAGCGCAAATGCACCGGCGCAAGATCAGCAAGAAGATACGGCGAATCCGACCGATTCTCAGTCGTAGATCTTCCGACGCTACTCGATCTCTATAGTGTTTGGGCAAATGCCGCCCGAGCGAGAACTAACGCCCGAATGCTCGCGAGCACCTGGGAGGAAATCCTTCAGGAACTTTTCGCCGTGACCTAAAGCTTGGGGGGCGGCGATCGGGGGGCCGTCGCCGAATGGCTTTGGTGATCTGATTTAGACAATAGATGCCCCAAATCACAATCATGTCGGCGACCGCACTCTCTCTCGAAATAGGGAAATTGCCGGAGGGCGCATCGACGGGCGGCATCGAGGCACTCGGACCCAACACGAACCGCCCCGCTGGCCGCGCACTGTCAAGATAGTTTCGGAGGCGATAAAGGGAGACCGACGCATACCGCGCCCCTTGTCCAGAAGCTGTATCGCGATTGTCGAGCGGCTCACATCGGGGCGTTTGATTGCACAGCTCTGAATTCCCGAGCAAAGCTCTGGCCTACTCAGCGTCAGAGGGGGCGCGATCCGTTTGCAGGCGCCACGGCACTAAACGAGATTGCCCGCCGGAACGCGGCGAACTGTCCATTGATCTTGCTGGAAAAGTGCGACTCAGCGCGGGACCAGCAGGAATTGTGCGCCTCATTTGAATTAATAATCTCGAGGTTGGCTGGAAAGGGAATGAAGCGGCGACTGCCGATCTCTATTCCTCGCCGCAGAGGTCGTTCATGGGCAGTCATGATCTTGTCTCCAGCAGTTTCCTAGGGCTGACCGCAGTCGGAATTGCGCTACTCTGCTCGAGCCTGCTTGTCTTCGTCCTCACATGAAGTGAGCCGTCGCTCGTGTGGCCCCTCTAAGCTCATCCAGTTCATCGGCTGGACGAACTGCTTCCCTGGGATTGGAGGCTGGCATCAGCGATCGCCGCTTGAGCTGTCTAACCATGCACGTCAGCGGTTCGTCACGTTGCCAGCATCAAGCGTGTTGCCGAGGAACCTGGCGAAGATGAAGACTGGCTGCGAGAAGACGCCAATGACAATGAGCCCGCGGCCTACGCGGGGATGCGTACGCCCAAGTCTCCCCCCGAAGACGTGCTCTCCGACGCCGGCCGATCCTCAACGCTCCTTGCGCCCCGTAAACGGGCGCAACCTTTAAAGTTGGACAATCGGATAGTTTTATGTTGCGCAGGTTTAGGCTGGGTGTGTCATGAATGCTGCGATAGCCGGCTTTGGAGCCGGGCCCGTCGTGCGGCTTTTGAAAAAATATGTCCGCTTTGCGCGCGGGGTCGACGACCTGACAGTAGCCGAGAAAGTCTATGCGATCGCCGGGCTTTTGGGAATTGTTACGACCTTTCTTCTGGTCATGTCTGTCCAGACGGTGCGACTGCAGAATTCCTATCGTAATACGCAAGCCTCCTCCGCCGCAGCGGCGATTAATTCCGGACTGGTCAACGCATCCATCTATGCGATTGTGATGGACTCGCGCGGCATCTACTTGCGGAGGTGATGAACGGCTGGGAGCCTACGGTCCGTTCGGAAGACTTCGAACAGTTCGCATCCCTCAAACGGCGGATTGCCCAATTCATCGATTTCCGCCAGGAGTTGGTGCGCCGGGCGGTGGAGATTAGCCCCGCAGCTGCCCGCGGGTTTGGGGACACCGAAGCCAGCAGCACGGTTCGCAGCAGGTTGAATGCGGATCTGGAAGCGTTGCAGCGCGGCTACAACGAACGCACTCGCGAAGCAGATGGGCTCGCCGAACAGAATCGCTGTGCGGCAGGGTACCTGCTCATGCTGGGTTTGGTGGCGCTGGTGCTTGCCGCGCTCAATGTTCTCGTGATCCGCGATTCAGTGCTGGCGCGGCTCTCAGACATTGCCCAGGCAACCGATCGTATCAGAACCGGGGACATCGGAAGCGAGGTGCCACATTAGCGAGGGCACGACGAAATCGGCCACTTGGCGCGCGGCGTGCAGAACTTCCGCGCTGCTGTCGCTCAAGTTTTTGAACTCGAACAGCTTGAATTGGACCTCAGCAAGCAGCGCGACGCCGCGATGGCCGAGCGCGACGCGTTCAACGAGAAGTACCAGGCCAAAAAGTGGCAGCTCTCCGCCGCGATCAACAGCATGCCGCAAGGCCTCATCATGCTCGACGGCAAGGCACGTGTGATTGCAATGAACAGCAACTACCGCCGGGTGTATAATCTGCCGGAGACCATCGAGTCAGGGTCCTCGCTCGAGGAGATCCTGGAGCACGGGCTGTTCAGCGGCGACATCAAAAAGTACGTTTCGGCCATTCTCGTTCGCATCGGAAAGAAGGAGCCGGCAGCTTACGAGGTAAGGCTCAACGACGGCCGGATCGTCAAGATTTATGAACGGCCTATGGATGGGGCGGCTGGGTCTCCGTCCAGGAGGACGTCTCGGAACAGCGGCAGAAAGAGCGTATTCTCGAGCGTACCGAACGGCTGCTCGCCACGGTCGTCGAGAACGTGCGCGAAGGTATCATCGCCAAGGACGCGCGCAGTCTGCGCTATCTGTTCATCAACAAGGCGGCCGAACAGCAGATCGGCATGTCGCGCACCGACATTGTCGGCAAGACCGCGCGCGAATTGTTTTCCCCGGAAACGGCCGAGCTGATCGAAAAGCGCAACCGGCAGCTACTTGCACAAAGCCAGCAACTCGAGCCTATTGTCGATACGATCTGCAATCCAGTTCGTGGCCGCCGGGTGATCTCGTGGAGGCGTTTGCAGATTGGCGCCCCCGGCGAGGACTCGCACATGTTCGTGAGTATGGTCGAAGACCTCTCCGATCAGATTGGGACCGCCGACTAGCAGCCGGCCTTACGTCACCCTCTGCGCAGGCGAATGCGGGCACTGTCGCTCACTTCTGTGCCAAATGGTTGGCTTCCGCCCGAGGAAGAGCTCTCCACCAGTGCTGGGCCTAGCTTGTCAGGTGTGTCGCTCTCGCAACGTCACAATTGTTCCGTTGGCCTTCGAATCGTTTTTGACTTCACTGGGTGGCGAATCCGGCGTTTGATCATGGTGGACCCCGGGGTAAGATCTTTGCCTCGAAGACATTTTAAGGCGGGTTCAAGAGGCCGCTGTCCAGCGCCAGCGGTCTCTTCGTTAGCTTCATCGGGAAAATTCGTCCGATGCCGACGCAAGTATGGGCTCTCGCCACGTCAATCGGCTGGACAGTCGCCGTCGCCGTGATCCTGCTCTATTTGATCTTCGGACCTGGCTAATCCGACGCCCAAAAGGGTGCGAGACGGCCTAATCTAAACGTCATTGATTTGGGGCCCGTGCCAAACAGCGAATTAGAAAAGCCCGCAGAGGAGAGGCGCTGTCTGCCGGAGCCATGTCGTAAGGTGATGCTACCCGCAGGGACTACGCGGCTGCCACAGATCGCGAGGACCCACTGACATCGTCGACATCGATATCGATATCGGGCTGCCGATCACGGTGGCGCTGATGCTGGTGCTGCCGATGATGATCATCATTGGCGTCGACAAAGACATGTCGATCATGCTGCTGGCGGTCATCGCCGGAAACTACGCCTCACCGAGCAGTCGACGGCATTGCCCGGCTCTTGCGATCAGGTCCTCGGCGAGACGTCCGATGATGGCATTGTCCAATCCGTCTCTCTGCGCGTGTTTCCGCACGGTGGCTACAATATCCGGAAGCTGCTCGGCCATGGAAATCAGTCCGGCGATCACCTTGTCAGGATCGAGGCGGGTTTCGCGCGCGAACTTCTGCCAATCGCGCAAACTAATCTGGCTGAGCTTGTAATCACCGCCGATTTTCATCGCGAGCTTGATCTTCTGCAGATCGACGTCATCGTAGGGAAGAATGCTGGCGATGTCGTAAAGCGGGGCGAGTCGTACGTGAGGGCCTCCGGCCAGCAGCAGTGAATAATTCTTGGCATGGGCATCCGTACCCGCAATCAGCCAATTGAAGCCGAGCGCGTCGACAAACGTGTCAACGTCGGCGACGCGATCCGTGGAGTAGGTGCGCAAAAGCTCGATCACATCGGCAGGGCTCGGTCCGCCATCGTTTTGATACTTCCTGGTCGGCAGGATGCCGAGCGCCTGGCAGATATCTTCCTGGTGGACACGGACGATCTCGTTCCCACTGAACTGCCGGTCGTAGCGCTCGATGACGATGGCGATTTCCTTTCCGAAATGCATCACCTGGGTGTCGGCGACGGGCAAACCGAGATTGCGCGCAAGTATGAGGCAAATATGTTCATTTTCCGCGTGTCCATCGAAATGGCCGGTCGGCGGTTTGAGGATATGCGTCGTCGGAATGCGCCCAGAGGGAATTCCCCATTTGCCCTTTTGCAGGAGCAAGGCGGTTTTGGGTTGGGCGCCCGCAAGGCTGAATTGTCCGGTGTCGCGCGGCAACCGCCATGCGGCGTGATCCTCGCGCAAGGTTTGCAGGCGTTTGGCGATCGCCGTCTCATCAAGCCATTCGACCTTGTCGTCGGCACCGCTTCGCAAGGCCTCCAGCCGATCGGGCGTGACGAACTGAACGGCACCCGCGCAGTCCTCGCCGACATGGGAAATAAGAGCAAACACGCTGCGCGCGGACACCTGAAATCTTCGGGCCCACCGTTCGAGCACGCGTTCGTTGTCGGGCAGGAGTCCCCAAAGGAAAGCCTGCACGGCGGAAGGACCGTGCTCTTCGGCCGCGAGCGGCATGGACAGCGACAGCGGATAGGCTCCTTCGGCCTGGCGCCAGTCCTTGTCATAGACAAGGGTGAGCCGGCCGCGGGCGTCATTGCGCACGCGGCCGATTTCCCGACCATCGAGCAGAGCAACAAGTTCGCTCGTCATGCCTTTTTCTTCCTGGCCTTGGCCACGATGGCGTTGATATCGACGGCTGGCCTGGTGCCCCCGCGGGCGGGCGCTTGTCCGGTGCCCGCATCCAGGCGAATGTCCAGGGCGTCAAGGGCGCGAAGGATCAGCCCGAGCTCAGCGCGCGCGTGACCGTGCTCGACTTCGATCACCCATTGGCGGCTGACGCCAATGCTCTTGGCAAACGTCGATTGGTCGAGTTTGAGCTTCTTGCGCCGGTCGCGAAGGACGGCGCCGAGTTCGGCCGGCGTGCGTACAAGCATGGGATTTCCAAATGTCAACGTTCGCTTACTTTTAGCATATGTCGGCATTCGTTGACAATTTGTAAATGTCACCGTTCGACGACATAGCTAGATGTCATCGATCGCTGACATAGCCCCAAAACCCATGTGTTTTCAATTGAGCCAAGCGGCATCGTTTCACCCGGGCGCCAGCATCGGCTTCGGCTCCGGCTCTTCATCGATTACGGCACCGGGTCGTGATCGGCCATTATCGGCGACAATGTCTGCATCTATCAGGCGGTCAGCTCGAGGCGCGACTTTCCCACGAATGACGGGGCAATGTGATCAGGGGCGACAACCGCCATCCGATCGTGGAGGACGACGTCGGATCTACGCCGGCGCGACCATTCTCGGCCGCATCACGATCGGTCGCGGATCGACCATCGGCGGCAACGTCTGGCTGACGAAGGATGTGCCGCCGAACAGCCTGGTGACACAGGCCACCGCTCGAAACGTTCCGGGCGGGGCCTGATTCCAGATCTCACGCCGTCACGGGCGCCTTCCACCGCATGAAGCGCCGCTCCAGTGCCTTGAGGACGGCATTGAATGCCAGCCCGATGACCGTGATCCCGAGGATACCGAAATACATCTGCGGAATCAGGAAGCTGTACTGGCTGTTGATGATGAGATAGCCGAGGCCGGCCTTGGCGCCGACCATTTCGGACGCAACCAGCACCAGCATGGCCGACGCGCTGGCCAGGCGAATACCGACGAAGATAGTGGGAAGCGCCGCCGGAACGATCACCTTGCGAAACAGCTGCTGCGGGGTTGCACCCATGGTCCGCGCCGACTTGATCAGCAACGGATCGACCTGTTTCACCGCGGCAATGGTATTGAGCAGGAGTGGCCAGGCGCAGCTATAGATTACCATTGTGATCTTCGACAGCTCGCCGATTCCGAGCAACAGGATGAAGACCGGCAGCAGCGCCAGTGGCGCCGTGTTGCGGCAGATCTCGATGAACTGGTTCACGAGATTGCCGAGTCGCGCATACCAACCGACCGCCACGCCAAGCGGGACGATCAAGGCGACCGAAATCAGAAATCCGCTCAGGGCACGCAGCAGGCTGGCGGAGACGTCATCATAGAGCTCGCCGGTTTGCGCAAGCTGCCAGCCGGCCGCGATCACCTCCAAGACTGGTGGCAGGAACACGGCATCGATCAGCCCGAGCCGCGGCGCCGCCTCCCACGCCGTCAACAGGGCAATCAGCAGCAATGAGCGGTGCCCGAAGGCAGCCAGCCCGCGGGCCGCGGCGCGGATCCGGTCCACCACCGGCGATGCCGGTCTTTCCACGCTGGTGAGCGGCTCTCGGCGCCCGTGCGCAACCTCCAGCAATGTCAACATTTCGAGACTAGACATGGGCAACCTCTTCCACTTTGCGATCGGCTCGCGCGAAAGTGCCGGCGGTCAATTGCCCTTGCTGCGCTTTCAGCACTTCCTCGCGTAGCAGGCTCCAGACCTCGTGGCGCACGCGGCCGAACTCAGGCCGCGAGCGTACGTCGTCGTCCGCGCTGCGCAGCACGTCCGGAATGTCGATGATCTGTTTGATCCGGCCCGGGCGGGACGTCATGACCGCCACCCGCTGGCCGAGCACGATGGCCTCGTCGATACCGTGGGTGATGAAGACGATCGTCTTGCCGGTGGCGCGCCAAATCCGCAGCAGCTCGCCCTGCACCGTCTCGCGAGTTTGGGCGTCGAGCGCGGCGAACGGCTCGTCCATCAGCAGCACTTCGGGATCGTAGGCGAGGCTTCGCGCGATCGCGACACGCTGCTTCATGCCGCCGGAGAGTTGATGCGGATAGCGGTCGGCAAAGCCGGACAGCCCGACCAGGTCGAGGAAATGCCGCGCGATGTCGATCCGCTGCTTGGCCTTGAGCCCGGCGATATCAAGGCCGAACTCGACATTCTCAGCGGCGGTACGCCAGGGAAACAGTGCATACTGCTGGAACACGATGCCGCGGTCGCGACCGGGTCCGGCAATCGGCCGGCCATCGAGCAGAATCCGGCCGCTGGTCGGCAGTGTGAGCCCGCCCAGCAGATCGAGCAAGGTGGATTTCCCGCAGCCGCTTGGGCCAACCAGGGCCAGGAATTCGCCGGAGCGAACATCGAGCGTGATGTCCTCGAGCGCGGTGAAGCGCTGGCCTGGTCCGCCGCCCTCGCCGCGCAGGACGAACTCCTTGCGGACATGCTCGAAACGGATCTTGACGGAGGTCATCGGGCCTCCGCCGTCTTTCCGGGACGGAAATAGTTGAACGCATTGGTGTAGGTGTCGGAAGCCTTGACCTGACCCGGCTTGAACAGGCCGTCCTTCTCCAGCCAGTCGATCCATACCTGGATTTCGCCATCCGAGATCACGCCGCCCTTGGACGCAACGCCGGTGCTCTTCCAATATTTGATCGAGGAGGCATCCTCGTTGCGCTTGCGCCCCGCGATGATCTTGTCGAACCGGGCCCTGACCTCTTCCGGCGGTGTGATCTGGGCCCATTCGATGGCCCGCGAAATCCCCTCCACCAGCTTGCGCGAGGCATTGGGATTATCCTTGATGAATTTGTCCCGCAGTACATAGGCGCCGCCGGTGAACTGGCCGAACAGATCGGTGTCATTAAAAAGCGAGCGGATGCCGCCCCGTTCCAGCGCCTTGTCGCGCAGGACACCGCCCAGCGCGCTGACCTCGACCTGGCCCTGGCGCAACGCTTGCTCGCCGCTGACCGGCGGGATCGCCACCAGCGTGACCTGCTTGGCCTCGCTTGCGCTGAGGCCGGACCTAGCCAGGTACTCGCGCATCACGAATTCCAGATGGGCGCCGAGCGTGTTGACCGCGACCTTCTTGCCGATCAGGTCGCGCCCCGTCTTGATCGGGCTGTCCTCCTTGACGAAGTAGCCGTAATAGGTGTTGACGTCGGAGCCGTAATAGCCGACGACCGCCTTGACCGGCGCCTTCGCCGCGATCAACTTGAGGATCGCCCCATAGAATGCGCCGCCGATGTCGATATCGCCGGTGACGACGGTCTGAATGTCCTGCGGCCCGCTGATGGTGTTACCGACCCATTCGAGCTTGAGCGGCGCGAGATAGCCGAGGTCCTCGGCCAGCTCGATAAACGTCACCTGCCCGGCCGATCCCTGGTAGCGGATCTCGGTCTTCTCGAGCGGCGGCTCCGCGAATGCCGGGCTCGTGAGGCCGAGCGCCACGGCGCCGGCCAACAAAACCCGCAACGTCTTGCGGGTGGCGCGTCCCGACCGGGCGCGCCTTGCGGGGAGCAATCGAAGTATAACGTTCATCATTGCGAACTCTCCTGAGCGAATCCGGATCAAGCGGCTTTGGCGGACTGGGGCTTGGATGTCTTGACGCGGGTCACGCTGCGGCGACCGTCGACGCTGAGCGGTACATCGCCATCAATGGTGGCGCGGCGCACAACGCGGTGCTGATCGCCATAGTCGTTGACCGCGTAATGTTGCGTGGCGCGATTGTCCCAGATCGCAACGTCGCCGGCCTCCCAGCTCCAGCGAACGGTATTTTCCGGCGCCGTGATATGCGATTGGAACAGGTCGAACAGCTTTTGGCCGTCGTATTTCGGCAGGCCGACGAAGCGCTGCACGAAATTTCCGAGCACGAGCGTGCGCTCGCCGGTCTCGGGATGGACGCGCACGACCGGATGCTCGGTTTCATAGATCGTTCCGGTGAACACCTCGTCGAAGTGCTTTTTGTCCGCCTCGGTCGCCCGCGTCTTCACGGCATAGTCATAGGCGTTGCTGTGAACGGCCCACAGTTCGTCGGCGAGCTTGCGCAGAGGCGTCGGCAGGCCGAGATAGGCGGCTGCCGTGTTCGACCAGACGGTATCGCCGCCGTAGGGTGGAATCACCACGCCGCGCAGCACCGAGATTTTCGGATAGGCGTCGACGAACGTGACATCCGTATGCCATTGGTCGGCGCGGCCACCGCCCCGGCCCGAGTCCAGCTCCAGGATCGACGACGTGCCCTTGATCGCACCGACCGTCGGATGGGGCACCAGCTTGCCGAGCCTGATGGCAAAGCGCTCCTGCTCGGCATCGTCGAGATGTCCCTGGTCCCGGAAGAAGATGACCTTGTGTTCGAGCAGCACCTGATTGATGGCAAGGATGGTCCCGTCCGAAAGATCGCCCGACAGTTTGATGTTCTTGATCTCGGCGCCAAGCCTGGACGCACGCTTGACGATGTCGGCGCGCGGAATGGCGTTATCGATGGTTGTCGTGTTGCTCATGGTCGTGCTCTCGTCACTGCGATCCCCTGGATAAAGCTCCGCCATGCGCCGGTCGCGGAAACGACGGCGCAGATAGATGAAATCATTTCAGGCTAGGGGCCCTAGTCGGGCGCAACGTGCTCCGGCAGACGGCCCGAGCCGGGACATCGGTCACTGGGTTCGGATTGGAGCATGATGAAACGACCTCGCGTTGAGGCCTTGAATGGTACGAGCGATCGATCGTCAGTCAATGAAACGAAACCAGCTTTGTTTTCGGCGATAGGCAACGAACGCTTCGCCGTCGACGCTGACACTGAAATATTCGCAATGATGACTGCCCGCCCGGCTGCAAGAGGAACGCAATTTGACGCGACGCAACGCACTTCTCGTCCAGAGACGCGATAAAATCGCTATGACCGCCGCCGCTTCTCGTCGTGACGACTGCCCTCGTCTTTGATTGGCGTTCTGCTCGCAAGCTTCGTGCTTGCATCCAACTCAACAATGCAAATTCATTTCATCGACATCAGCGTGACTGCAGACGTAGAGTCTCGCTTGTTACAGCTCCCAATGCACACGGATCTCACAAATGAGCGCACGACGGCAGCTTTCCCTCAATTTCTTCATCTATCCAGACGGTCATCATGAGGCGGCCTGGCGCCACAGGAGTTCGGCAGCCAATCGCATCCTCGACGTCACCTACTATCAGGAGCTGGCGCAGCGCGCTGAAGCGCACAAGTTCGACGCGGTCTTCTTCGCCGATGGTCCGGCGCTGGCGGACAATGTCCGCTATGCGCAGCGGTTTCGGCTCGAGCCGATCACCCTGCTCACCGCGATCGCATCCGCCACCCAGCGGATCGGCCTGATCGCGACCGCATCGACCACCTATACCGAGCCCTACAACCTGGCGCGGCTGTTCGCCTCGCTGGATCACATCAGTAGCGGCCGGGCCGGCTGGAACATCGTGACAACGAGCACGCCGCAGGCCGCGCAGAACTTTGGCTTGCCCGAGCATCCTCCGCATCACGAACGCTACGAGCGGGCGCGGGAGTATCTCGACGTCATCACGCGCCTTTGGGACAGTTGGGAGGACGACGCGCTCGTCAACGACCCCAGATCGGGTGTTTTCGCCGACACCGGCAAGATTCACGCAATCAATCACATCGGAAAGCATTTCCGCGTGCGTGGACCGCTCAACATCTCAAGGACGCCGCAGGGACGACCGGTCTATGTCCAGGCCGGCTCTTCCGACGACGGACGCGCCTTTGCGGCGCGTTTCGCCGAGGCGATCTTCACCGCGCATCAGACACTGGCGAGCGCCCAGGAATTCTATGCCGACGTCAAGCGTCAGGCGCGCGCCTTCGACCGCAGTCCCGATCAGATCAAGATTCTGCCCGGCATCAGTCCTTTCATCGCCAGCACGCAGATCGAGGCCGATCGGCTGCAGGACGAATTCAACGAGCTGATCCAGCCCGAGTACTCGCTGACCCAGATGCGCCAGATGATCGGTCTCGACCTCTCCGGATTTGACCTCGATGGCCCCTTTCCTCGTCATCTGATCGATACCGGGGGCGCCCGCGGCGTCGCCAGCCGTTTCAAGCTGGTGATCGACATCGTTGATCGCGAGAAGCCGACCATTCGCCAGCTCGTGCAGCGCCTGGCCGCCGCCCGCGGCCATTGGGTGATTGCCGGACCGCCGGAGAAGATCGCCGACAACATCCAGACCTGGTTCGAGAACGGCGCAGCCGATGGTTTCAACGTCATGCCTCCCTGGCTGCCCGGCGGCTTCGACATCTTCGCCGAGCAGGTCGTGCCCATTCTGCGCAAGCGCGGCCTGTTCCGTCACGACTACACGGGCACAACGCTGCGCGATCATTACGGCCTGAGCCGGCCGGCCAGCATCTTCTCCAACGCCATTCAGGCGATCGCATAATTCGCCTGACAACACTGATTTGAAGATGGCGCGACAGATGCCTAACGGGTTGCTTTCATTGGGTCGCTGGACGGCTAAGGCGTAAGCGAGGGGGCATTCATCTATGCCCCTGATAGCAACCCGGGTTCGGAGCGAGGTTCACTCCCGGTGAACCAGGTTCTCACGGATTCGGCGAATAGATCTGTCCTTCCGCGGCCGTGCCTTCCAGATTCTTATGGTGAGTTGTCGCGCCGGGTTTAGCCGGCGGGTGATCAAGTCTCGACGGCAAGGAAGAATGACTCGGCGTCGGAAGGCGGGATCTGGATGTGCCTCGTCCGATGGGGCTACCCGTACGTTTTCGATCGCCGCTCCCACATGACCCTAACCGATCGCGCTCCCGCGGATACTCAACCCGAGGCACGGCAGGAGTTGGATGCGGTCTTTGCACCCTTTCCTCGAGGATTAAAGGCCTGGATAGTCGGACGGCCCACGATCGAAATCCCCTGCCTCGTCGGGCGGCAACACGCGCTCGTGGGCGGCAATAGAGGAGATGCAACGCTACGATGGCGCTTGAATTCGGCGTTCGGGCGATCGTTTTTGATGAATTCCACCGTATCGATTGTGCAAAGTTGCGATTCCGTTAAGCGCAGAGCTGCCGAGACATTCGAGCCCGTTGCCCGGATCCGAGTACGGCCTTCCCGCATTGGGCAACCTGTGGCCGGAGCGTAAGAAATGTAGTGTCACGCCGGTGCGCGACACCACGAATCGAGGGTCTCTTTTTGAGCGTGCATCTCGGCGAGCCTACTATACTTGGCGAAGCCAATAGGTTGGCAAGCAGTAGCGGCCGACATGTAGGTGTCTCGCCGGGAGTCACTTACTTTGGGCCACTTCTTGGTATTCTCCAATAATCGACGGAAGTAAGCGCGTGAGGCCACATTGTCCCTGTCTTTGAACCTTGTCAGCGCGAAAGAGCTTTGAGCAGGGTCTTAACATTCGACGGCACCGCATTTGGCTAAGCAAGCAACGCGAGGGGGAAATGGCTCTGCTGAGAGTCAGGAGCTGGTGCGGCGATTAACGTTGGAGATCAGGTCCCTCAACGTCTGTCTGGAGGATTTTCTTCACGTCCGAGCCGAGGCACTTGGCATTAGTGGAACACAATTGGCGATCTTGATGGCGGTGATGGACTTAGACAAGGATGGCGGTGCTCCGGCCGGGGTGGTCGCAAAACTGATGAAAGTCGACCCGTCCTTCATCACGCTACATTCAAAGGCGCTGGAGAAAGTCGGATTTGTGCGGCGCAAGACCGGTATCAGGGATGCTCGGGTCGTCCAGCTCTCGCTAACGGACAAAGCCCGTAAGCGTCTCGCGAACATCGCTGCACAACAGGAGGAACTGGATCAATTCGTTTTCGGTGAGCTTGGCATTGAGGAATCGATGAGACTGTCGAGCCGACTTGCAGCGCTCAGGAAGCGGCTGGAGAGAGCTCGCCTGAAAGCCGAACTGGACACCGGCGCGGAGTCAGCCCGAGGGAGGAGCCGACGTTAGAGGGGAGGCGCTTTGGATCATCAACGGTTGCTTGAATGCCTGGGCCGGATGCCCTCATGTGAAGCACCACCACCATGAGGAGCACATCGCTTCCTCGCGCCGGCCAGTCGCAGCGGTGACAGGCTAAAATTACCATTTGTGGATCGGGAGCTAGTCGATTCGGGCGACCAATACGATCCGGTGGGAGGCCAGAGTTTCTCCGCGGAGTTCCAGATTTCTGGCGTCCCCAACCTGTTACACGCGGTCAGCCGCTAAGCCTTTGTGGAATTGCAGATCGCGACGAAGTCCGTCGGCCAAGCCTGTACGAAGGTGTTTGCCATTTACCAAAATCAAAACATCAATTCTAGATTTTCTCCTCTCGAGTCTGAACGGAGGCTAAAGGTCTCATGCGCAACCTTCCCTTTGTCTGTGTGCTTGCACTTTCCATCCTCATCGGATTTGGATCGCCATTGACCGCCGCTCCGCGGGGTCGTTTCATTCCACCGGCTCGGCAGGACGTTTATTGCCTCCAGGGACGTATCTGGGGATATCCAGGCAATTGCCAGTTCTCGACCTATGACCAGTGCATGGCCACCGCCTCCGGAACCCTAGCCTATTGCGGGATGAATCCGATCTACGCATTCCAGCAACAAGGAAAGCACCTGCACTGATGCGTGATCGCCAACTGTGGTCGAGACATCAGTCTTTGCTCCTATAAATCGACCTGCCGTGCTGGTTATGGGTTGGGCTTCCGCTGGTAGGACGTCCTCGCTCGAGTACGCTCGCGTCCTCAGTTGCCACGGGACGCCAAGCACAACGATCGGAACGGGATGGCTCATCGGCCTCACGCTCAATTGGACAATCTTGTCGCACCGGAACTGGCCTCAATCCTCGACCAAATCCGACCCGCCGGTTTCGGGGTATCCTGTCGCGGCAAGCGCTGCCAGGCTCTCGGAGGCGCCAAGAACCACATGATTGTCATGCCGGACGCCGACATGGCTCGGAAAAAGCTGGCGCCTAAGGTCCGCTCCCAGAACGTCGGTCCTGGCACTGGTTCCGATGCCGAAATGGGGGCCACTAGCAACAAAGCCACAGCTCGATAAGGTCCGAGGCTACATCGACGCGGACGTACAAGAAGGTGCAAAGCTGATCGTCGACGGACGCGAACTTCGGCGTCAAAGTTATGAAAGGGGGGATATCTCATCGGTGGAAGTCTATTTGATCGCGTGACCACAGACATGACAATTTACTGCGAAGAGATCGATCTTAGGTCCCGTCCTCGCGTTGGATCGCGCCAACTCCTATGATGATGCAGCGGACATGATTAACAAGAACGAATATCGCAAAGGCACCGCCATCTTCACCAGAGATGGTGATGGGCCCGCAAGTTTGCCCAGCAAACTCAGGTCGGAATGGTCGGGATTAACGTTCCGATCCCCGTGCCAATGGCGTTCCCCTCGTTCGGTGGCTGGAAAGCGTCCCTGTTCGGCGATCACCACATGCATGGTCCCGAGGGCGTTCGCTTCTATACCAAGCGCAAGACGATCACGACCCGGTGGCCGACGGGGTCCGCGCCGGCGCCGAATTCCTCGACGATGAGCTGATCTTTTGAAGGAGAAGGCAGTGGACGGTCCCACGGCCTTCCCACGTAGCTGATCTCCAGACGCGCTGATATCGCGCGCGGGCCGCAGGTTTCTGTGAACTTTGCTCGATTGTTGTAAGAGGATCGTCGATCGAAAACCTGGTCGTGGCAAAGGCGCGTGCAATACCCAGGCGCTGCTTCAAAATCACCCAGAATGCGCCACTTATATCGTCGTGAATGAAGTATTCCATACATAGCGCTACTGACGAGCAAGAAAGCCAGAGACCATGTTTCTCCTCAACCAGCACACCGACCACCGCGCTCCCCTCGATGCCTCGGACGCCCACACGTTGAGCGTCGAAGCCGCTCGCGAGGTCGAACGGTTTCTCGAGCATCGCGATGGCCACAAGGAAACCCCTCTTGATTCTTTGCCAGGCCTTGCCCGCGAGAGTGGGTTCGATCCATCTAAAGGACGAAGGCCAACGTCTCGGCCTTGGGAGTTTCAAAGCCTTGGGAGGTTCCTATGCTGTGATCCGTCTGGTGCTCGAGGAAGCAACTCGGCAGCTCGGTCGCGATGTTGACGTCTCCGAGCTGCACACACCTGAAGTGAATTCCGTGGCAAAAGGTATGATGGTCTCTTGTGCCACGGATGGCAACCATGGCAGATCAGTTGCTCGAGGAGCCCAGCTCGTTGGTGCAAAATGCGCCATCTTCGTTCATTCAGGCGTGAGCAACGAGCGCATCGCCGCCATCGCCCGCTTTGGCGCGCAGATGATCCGCGTTGACGGCAACTATGACGATTCTGTCGTCCAAGCATCCCGAGTTGCGGCTCAAGAAGGTTGGATCACAGTGTCCGACACGTCCTGGCCTGGCTATGAGCGGATCCCGCGCTTTGTAATGCAGGGATACACGGCCCTTGTGAGCGAAGCGCTACGTCAGTTGCCGGAGCCGCCGACACACGTCTTCGTCCAGGCAGGCGTCGGTGGGATCGCCGCGGCCGTTGCTGGACATCTATCAATTCTGTTGGGCGACGACCGCCCGTTCTTCACAGTTGTCGATCCCTCGCGGGCAGCATGCCTCTTCGATAGCGCGCGGGCCGGGCATTCTGTCAAGGTAGCTCATGGGCAATCGACCGTGATGGCGATGCTGGAATGCTACGAGCCTTCGCTCGTCGCTTGGCGCATCCTTTCACGCACAGCGGATGCTTTTATGACTGTCGACGATGAAGACGCAATCAGCGTGATGAAACGTCTGGCAAATCCGAAGGATGGCGATCCCGCCGTCGTTGCAGGCGAAAGTGGTGGTGTTGGCCTTGCAGCCTTGCTGAAGGCTGCTTCTAATCCGACCTTGCGTGGTAAGATTGGTCTTGGAACCAATGCACGGGTCTTCCTGATCAACACCGAGGGCGCGACAGATCCTCTCCTGTACGAACAACTCGTCAATGCGACGCCAGCGCAAGTGACCGCGAAGAATAATAAGCCGGGCAAGAACGGCTCAACAGATGGGGCGGGCTCGTGAGCCTTTCGTAAGCCGTCCGATCCGCACGCCCGGGGAGACGGGCCAGCATTCGGCCCTTACAGAAGGCTCATCGCCGCGCAGAGGCCGGCCCCTGTGGCGCAGGGCTTCGTGTCCCTTTGAGCTGAGCACGCGGATCAGCTCAAAAAAATCGGGGTTTGAGATGCGCCGGTGCTCTCTGACTTGTCGGCAGGACTCAAACCCCGCGCTACAAACCTCATAGCGAATTAATCGGGCGCCGGCAAATCGACGCTCACGCAAATTTTGCAGAAGACGCATCCGGGATACAGCGGCTTAGTGCGCGTAGCCGCCGTGGATTTAACCGCGATCTCCCCGCAGCATTACGTTTCGCACGTTGACCGCCTAAGTCGTGTAACGGCAACTTGAGGCGTGGGCCAATCTCTGCAAAACCGGCTTTCAGGTACAATGCTGAGTTCGGGCTACGGCTCCAAATGGGTTGCCTCGGCGCCCCCACTTCAAGCTGGCCCCAGCCTTTTGCCGTGCCCAAGCCCACCGCAGCCTCAATGAGACGCATCGCAACCCCAGACGATCGCTGATCCGGCACCACGTAGAGTTCGGTGATAATACCGTACGCTCCGCCCGCAAAAAGGGCGGCGCTTTCCGACAACATGATGAGGCCGACCGGGCGCGCCTCCGTGAAGGCCAGAAACCCATACACACGCTCTTTCATGGCCAGGAGGTCGACAACAAGCCGGGTATCTAGTCCGCCCTGCTTTTGTCCGCCCTCAAGTTCAGCAAGTAGGGCAGCAACCATGTGAGTCACCGTTGTGGCGTCATCAATAGAGACTTCACGCGTGGTCACCATGTCATATCCTCTTCCAAGTTTAACCAACATACGACCTGATCCAGCGGCGGCATCGGAGCAGGAGGCTGCCGCAGCACCCGATCCAAAACAGATATGCCGCACGGTTGAAGGTCAGATGACGTCTTAGTTCACACCGAGGTGATAGCGTCTTTGTGTCACTTCTGGCTAAGCTAAACATCTCTCAGAAAATCGAAAGATAACTTGTCGAAAATCGTGATGGTCGCACGGCGCCGTCTCTTCTTCTTTGGACTTGCGTGTCCCCCAACATCGGGGCCATCGTGTTCATGTTCGGTCGTTACAAGAGCGAGGCTGACCGCTTGCGAACAGGCTCACGGATTTGGATCTACTCTCCCCTCGTAGAAAGCTCGAGGGCAGGCCGACCAGCGATTTGCCGGATCCAGTCTCGAGCAATCACATTCGACGGTCCCACCGCAATGGCTGCGCGCGTCGCGGAAGGAACGCTCATCGGCCCGCGGTAATAACTGAATCACTCAACGTGTCGAAGATGTTGTTGGGCATCATGAGCGCCCCTCGACCGGCTCTATTGCCTGAGATCAATGGTCTCAGAGACTCGTGGAATGCGCGAGTCCAAAGCACACTGTTTTTGGTAGTGTTTGGATAATCAGTTTTTCTAATTTCTCATCGGGCGCGCCATTTGTTACCGCGCGATCAAGAACATCACAGACGCCCGACGAAAGCGTACAACTTGGTCGTTGAGATCGCGATTGAGGCCGGTTTCTCTCGTGTTCTTCGAATAGACAACGTCCCGTCCTGATGAGCCGGGTTCACGGCCTGCCATCGCATTGCCGTTAAATGCTTTCTGAGAGCACGTTGGGCCGTGTCGCGCGAGATCGTTTCTACCGTTCAGTTGGGATCACTTTACGATCTGTTTGTTGGAAGACTGTTCTAATGCTTGCCGACACGCGTTACAGCGCGAGCCGGTCGCAGCATTTCAGCAGAAGATGGCGAAGGTCATCGATGAAGCGGAGGGCTTCTACCATTCCAGAATCAGGTAGGCTGCACGACGAAGATACCGGGCTATGCGCGCCTAGCACTCCTGCCAACGCGCAAACGGCAAGGATGGGGTAGACGTCTGAAGTAACCTACTACGTCAGTTCGCAGCCATCCTATGACAGAGCGGGCCCGAAACCGCTCAGGCGCGATTCCTCCTCCATCATTTGATTCGGGATTACTGCATTCTGCGCCCGCCGTGACATTCCACCATCAATACGTGTCGGCATTCCTCTGCAGCGGCGCCGTCGGAACAATGTGAACGACGTGGTAGCCGTTGTCGTGCAGGTACCGTAGGAAGGCGGGCATCATCGCGGCGGTATGTGCCTTGCCGTCGTGAAATAGAATGATCCCCCTCCCCTCGGCATTCAGCCGGCTGGTGATGAGCTTCAGCTCCTGGTCTGGCGTCATTTCCTCCCAGTCGCTGGCCGACAGGTCCGCTCCGAACACGACGATGCCCCGAGACTGGAGTCGCTTGAGCGTCTTAGGGGTCGAGTCGAAATAGGGGAAGCGGAAGAACGGCGTCGAGGGCGCCATCGTCGATACGCCATGGAGCGCCATTTCGTCGGCCGCAATCCCACGGTCAATGTCCTCTTTTGCCTTCTCGAAGCTGATCTTCGACGCCATCGAATGCGACCAAGTGTGGTGCGCTATGGTGTGGCCTTGCGCAGCGGCGTGCCGCACGAGCTCGGGAAATTGGGCCGACGACTTGCCTACCAGGAAGAACGTGGCTCGGATGCACTCCTGCGCGAGCGCCGACAGCACCTCTTCTGTGTACGGCGGCTGGGGCCCGTCGTCGAAGGTCAGCACAACTTCGTGGTCGGCCAAGGGCAGCGTCTGGGGAAAGCTCTTCAGTCCGACCCGCGGATAAGTCTTGGCGTCAACGACGAGCACGCGCGAGGTCCCGAGCGCGTCCTTTCGCGGACAGTCGGCCGCGCCCGCAGCCGTGACGCCGGCAAGCACCGCCGTCGCAGCGCTCACGAGCAGCAACGTCCATCCGTGCAGACATCTGCCATCAAGGTCGTGCCCGGACGGGTGTCTGGTTGCGGCCTTAAACAAGATAGTCCTGCCGTCCTGGCTGGAGTTACATCAGCATGCCGATGGCTTCAGCCACCTCGTTTTCCATTCCGGACTAGGTGATCCGTCGCAGTGGACCTGCGCTCAGATCGGACTACTTCGCTCCCGAGCGCATCAGATTGTCTGCAGCCAGATCATTTGCTGCGTCGTCCGATTGGAATTGATTTAGCCGGCGCCATTGTACTTTGCCGGCCTCACAAACGTCGGCTCGTCCAATGGTCACGTTCGCCCCTACACAGTAGCCACATGGCGATATTGATTAATGCAATGGCGCGGCACTGCCGCCGGAATTCCGCGTTCCGATGCCGTTTGTCGGCGGATCTCACCCACGACTGTCGGCTTGGGCCGACGGCGCTCCAGCGACCGACAACTACAGCGACTGACCGGCAATACCGTCACCTTCATGAGGCGACGATCTTTCCCGAGGACATGATATCAATCGAACCGCTTAGAAACGGCGGCTTTGCCGCGGAGCCGCCAATGCTGCAGAACGCCTACTGGATGCCGACGTTCAGCGTCCTTCTCCGCAGCACGACCATCGGCTCAAAATTCCATATGCTCGATATCGGTCGTTCCTCGTTGTCGGATGCAGCCGCTAAGCGAAGGCAAAGACGAGCAGGCTCGAGCAGAGCAGCGCGAGGCCGGCCGCGGTCAGTGCCAGGAAGCTTCCGGAAACACGGTCATGATTGCGCATGAAATACCCTCGATTGCACCGCAGAAGAGAGAGCAGCAATCGCTGCGTTGCGCCGTTTGACCGGTCAGCAAATAAATGAATAGTCAAAACCAGCGCATTATTCCTGCTGTTGTTAGGAGAGAAAGCATTTTTCCAGCGTGGCTACGGCTCGCTCCGCCGTCTTGCGGCGGAGATAAAGAAACCGCGCATGAGAACCGCAGGAGTGTTCAGCGCTTCCGCGTTTGCAGCCCTAAGAGGCTCGGTCCGATTGAACAACTAGCATTTACACGCAGATCCGAGAGCAGATGGGCAACTTGGCTTCGGAAGAAAGGTCAAATTTCAGGCGTGGAGAGCTTGCGACGTTGACGCGCCGATTTAAGCCGCTTGAACCCTGCACAGGTAGCTGTCTAGTTCGTGCTTCAGCCGAGAGCTTTCCTCAGATAGCAGTTCGGCAGAAATCAGCACCTGCATCGAAGCCCCTCCGGTTTCCTTTGCGCGGTTGGTGACTTCACCGGCGCTCGCTGCCACCTGGGTCGTCCTGGCCGCCGCTTCCTGCAAATTGAACGCGATGCTCTTGCTGGTCGCCTCCTGTTCCCCGATCGATTCGACCACGGTCATGGCGATGTCCGAGATGCGGCCGATGATGACGCCAATTTCGGTAAGCGCGCCGACCGACTCTGTCGTCGCGGCCTGAATGCCGCCAATGTGCTCGCTGATCTCAACAGTCGCGTGCGCGGTTTGCGTCGCGAGCGATTTCACTTCCTGGGCGACAACCGCGAAACCTCTGCCACGATCGCCGGCGCGCGCGGCTTCAATCGTCGCATTCAGCGCGAGCAAATTGGTTTGCCGCGCGATCGCGGCGATCAGCTGGACCACGCTGCCGATTCGCTCCGCCGCGGCCGTCAAATTAACCATGCGCTGGTCACTGAGTTCGGCCTTGCGAACCGCTTCGCGCGCCATATTGGCCACTTCTTCGACCCGCCGGCCCACATCGGCGATGGTTGCCGCCATTTCGCCCGTCGCGGCTGCGACACGTTGGACGTTTTCAGACGCATCCTCCGATGAAGAGGCGACCTCTATGGAGAGTTGCCGGCTGTGATCAGCCGAACTGGTAAGGCTGCGTGCGGAGACTTCAAGTTTTGTGGAGGCGGACGAAACAGTGTCGATCACCTTGCCTACGGCGGCTTCGAATTCGCCGGCGAGCCGAGCGATATCGGCCCTCCGCTGCTCGGCTGCGGTACGATCCTGTTCGGCCTTTGCGTCGAGCTCTGCCTGCGCCTTCTCGCGAGCTCTCAGCTTGAACATTTCGACTGCCTCGGCCATCTCGCCAAGCTCATCCTTTCGGCCAAGGCCCGGGAGAACCACATCGAACCGACCGTCGCCGAGCTGGCGCATGGCAGCCGTCATCGAAGCGACCGTTTTGGCAATGCGCTGGCCGAACAGTAAGGCGAGCAGGCCCACGACCATCGTTGCAAGCCCGATCACCCAGATCAGCTTCCGACGAATTTCTTCAGCCCGCATTTCCGCAGCCCGCGAGCGCGCGTCAGCGGCAGCCATGATCTTCACGAGCGCCGGGCGGATACGGTCGTAGATCTGTGCGAGATCGTCGACCTGGTCGCTCAGCGCTTGCTGCGTCACCATGAACGACATAAAACTCGACTTGTATGCGCGGATCAGTTCGAGGATCTGGGATTTCAGCTCTGCGGGTAGGCCGCCCTGAGCGAGCGCGGTTTCGAATTCCACCTCCCGGTCCGCCAGTTGATCGCCATATTTGTCTTCGCCGCGCAGCATGAAATCTTTCTCGTGCCTGCGTATCATCAGCATCAAGATCGTGAGGCGTGGCTGGTTCAGCTCTGCCAGCCGTTGCTCGACGGTGTGCACGGCCTTGCGCAGCTTGCCCTGAAATCCGTCCTCTTCGTTGAAGCCGAGGTTGCGTTGCGCTGCCACGAGGTTATGAAAGCGCGTTGCATAGAGACCAATCACCGGCCGCAGGGAGGTCGCCTGCTTCAGCGGGTCATCCTCCAGCAACCCCGTCACAAATGCTTCGATGCGACTCAAGTCTGCGAGCTGCTGCTCATAATTGTCCGCATACTTCTTGATCGATACTTCACTGGGCTTGCGCAGGAAGTCGCTCGCGATTTGTCGTGACTCGAGGAAGCTTTGCGACAACGATATGACATCGGCTTTGAATTGGTTGCTATCGTTCGAAGCGCTCTGGACGAGGCTCGCGTAATTCAGGGCGGCGGCGCAGATTGCACCGGTGACGAGGACCCCGGAAATCCCGAGTAGTGCCATTTGGCCGCGCAATCCAATGCGTACGCCACGGCAGCCCTTTGATTGCCCGAAACTCCTCGTAGCAATTTTACTCATTTTACCCCTTCAATAAGTTTTTGCCCCCGCGCAGTGCTGGTTATCGCGAGTGCGACGGGCGCATTTCTATATGGAGCTAAACGGGAGAGGACGTCATTCGGTCGATGACAACCTGCCAATTAAATTACATTGATTTCGAAATCCTGAACTCGCAGTGTAGGTGAAGCACTATTGCTCGGCGTCGTGGTGAGTGAACTTTCCCCGACGAGGGTTGCGCCGCGATGATAGGGAGCGAAGCTCGCTGGGCGAAAACGGTCCGAGGCGCGCTACATAGCCTTGAGGACACTTTGCAGATTTATCAAAGAGAACTCAATTTACAGGCCGACGATGAGATGCGAACTGCCAGAACAGGTCGGTAGTGGCTCACGGCGTGTGACACGTTGATCATTTTTGCATTAAAGATGCGAAACATGCGCGAAAAACGCCGCCAAGCGGCGCTGAATTCGGTTATCCGGATCACTCATGCGCGGATCAAAGATGATTGAAGCGCTCGCAACGGTGATTCTCTCACAAGCTTGGAGCGGTCGATGAGTGATTGATCTGCTCATCTCGATGCTTCTTCAATGGCCCCTTGGGGCGTTTTCCTCCCTGACTTGGCCGCGCGTAATGTTCGCGCGGCCTTTTCCGCGTCCAACAAGGTGCCGGTCGATAGCAGGATTCAGCGGGTCTTAAACGCAATAAACGCGTGGAACGCTGTTAGGACACAAGGCCACGCCCCGGTCGCCTCATCGAGGCTCCCTTTTTAAGTTCAGGGCGACCAAGTCAAGTAAGCAGTGAATCTCTCCTCGTCCATCTCGCGGCCATTCTGTCGACGCTATGGCCCGTAAATGACCTCGACAGATCGACTGTCTGCGAACGTCACGGCGCCTCGCCGTGAACGCGCGATCGCCCCTCCCATTAGCCAAACCGAGCGTTTCGAGTGCCGCCCGCCGCTCCCGAGGCTCAGTGCTGGCGTCTCATCCATGACGGGACCGGATCGAGTGGCGTGCGATAGACCTCAGCGTTCTCGGGGCTGGTGACCCGAACCGCACAGCCTTTCGCCTTCAGGTCCGGATGTACAATAGACAGTTCGGTCGCAAGCTGGTCCGCTTGATCGGAGGCAACCTCGATGTTTTCGAGAATGAGGCTGCCTTGGTTCTTGTACTCCTCGTCAATCACAAGATCAAAAGAGTAGTACGGCATCCGAAGGTCACCCATTTGATCGGATTCGTCCCTTGGGGCGCATCCTTACCTCCACTCAGGCTTCGTCAGATGGTCCAGTCGTTCGTATGGAGAGAGATAACTAGGAGCCGCATCGATTCTACCGACAAGATAGTCGGTTCGCAGAGTTCGGCTTATCTCCATCTCCTGCAGTAACATTTATCGGCTTCCTAAAAGCGAAATTCGCTAATCAGGGACCTCGCATCGGCGACAATCTGCGCCAGCTCAGCAGAATGCAAAGTTTTTCCGTGCCGTGATGGCGTCAACTTTTGGGCCAACGCGGGCAAGGCAGGAGATCGCCAAAAATGGCTATGTCACGCTTAAGCTCAGCATCGGTGCGGCCTCGTCCAGATAGCTCACCAGGAGCTTCACAACTGTGATCTCGAAATTCAACTGAGTGACAACATCATGTTGTCTACGCCTACCTCCACATGGTCGGTCTTTCGGAAAGGGCCTCGCGGCCGATCTGTTTGAGGCGGTCGGGCATCGTCTCACCTCTGATGGCGGCTTCCAGAATCTTCGAGGCGACGTAAGTGCGGGCGCCGGTATCATACGGCGAAAGGCTCTCGCAGACCTCGTCGAGGATCGCGCGCAGAAGCGCGGTGGTAGCGGCATCCAACATTTGGAGATCTCCCCATCCCTAGTGAGGAGGATAATGCACATTTCGTGTTTCGCGGTTCAAGTGTGTTTGATCGGGTAAGAGATCTGCGACTGCCGCGCCCCGCCACAGAGCGGTCTCCACCTTCTCTTTCTGCTTCGCCCAACACACGGTTTCTCGGCTTGTGCCGGTGTTCGATTGGGGCTGTCCAGCCTCGATCGCGCTTACGTTTCGATGGACTTTACCGCATCGATGACGCGCTCGTGCTGGTCGGCGAAATCGCCGTGGCCGCCATCTTCATCGCCTGAGATGGGCGGCTAATACGTCTGTCATACCGTTCCGCGAGGTCCAGTAGTCTCTTTCTGATGAAGGGGTCTGCCTTGTCCGCTAGATCGCGAATAATGCGAGCCCGGTCTCTCAAAAACTGTTCGTCCACGAAAACACCCATTCACTGCAAACTTCAGTATTCTGAGACTATTCAGTCGTTTAGTTGTGGAGCCGCGCTAAGGAGTCGGCAACGACAGTATCACGTTGTCGATCAGACGTGTCGAGCCGACATAGGCTGCGGCGCATAGTGCAGCGGTACGCCGCAGAGGACTCTCGGCGGGCTTGAGCGTATCAGCGTCGACAAGCTCAAGGTACTGCAGTCGATCGACCGTATTCAACCGCTCCTTTGCGATCGCAATCAGCTGTTCCACGTCGCGCTCTCCTGAGCGAAACTTATCCGCTGCGGCGAACAGCCCACGGCTGATGGCAAAAGCGCGCCGACGTTCTTCCTCGCTTAGATAGCGGTTGCGACTGCTCATCGCGAGCCCGTCCGGTTCCCGGACCGTTTGTACGGTGACGATCTTAGTTGGAAGATTGAGGTCAATTGCCATGCGGCGCAGCACCGCGCATTGCTGAAAATCCTTTTGTCCAAAAAACGCGACATCCGGCTGCACCATGTTGAATAGCTTGCCAACGACAGTCGCCACCCCACGAAAATGCCCAGGCCTGAAAGCTCCGCACATTGGTTTTGCGAGCTCGCCCGGTTCGACGAAGGTCTCAAATTGAGCCGGATAGATCTCCTGTATATCCGGCGCAAAGACGATCGCAACGCCGGCATCGCGACACAGCTCTTGATCGCGCAGGAAGTCGCGCGGATAGGTGCTGAGATCCTCATTTGGCCCGAACTGAGTGGGATTGACGAAGATGCTAACTACGGTGACGTCGCATTGCGTCCGGCTGGCCGCGACCAGCGCCAGATGGCCGTCGTGTAGATAGCCCATCGTCGGCACAAGTCCGACGCGTTTATCGGCGCTGCGAAACTCTGCGAGCGCGCGACGAAGCTCTGCGACCGTCGTGATCGTTTGCATGTTGTGCTTTACATCAGGTTGGATTGGAGGGTGTCCAGTTCGCGACCGTGTCGCGAAGGCTTTCAGGAAGCAGATAGGACTCTTGCGATGTCGGGAATGCACCGTTGCGGACATCGGCTGCCCAACGCGACAGGGCCTCCTGCAACAACTGGAAACCATTGGCATAGGCGCGAACAAATTTGGGGCGATGACCTTCAGTCAATCCCAGCACATCGTGAAAGACGAGCACTTGGCCTGAGCAGCCAGGACCCGCACCGATTCCGATGGTCGGTATCCTCAGGGATTCGGTCGCTCGCTCCCCGAGCTCAGCCGGAATACCCTCCAGGACGAGAGCGAAACAGCCGGCCTCCTGTAGACGGTGGGCGTCATCGAGCAGGCGCAAGGCATCATCGGCCTTCCGGCCCTGCACCTTGAACCCACCCATGACATTGACGCTCTGCGGAGTCAGGCCGAGATGGCCCATCACAGGAATTTCGCAATCGATCAGGGCGCGCATCATCTCGATACGCTTGGCACCCCCCTCGAGTTTGACAGCGCCGGCGCCACGCTGCAGGAAACCTCCGGCATTGCGTATCGTCTCCGCTGGACTGAGATGGAAGCTAAGAAAGGGCATATCGGCCACGAGCAAGGCACGAGGCTTTGTGCGTACAACGGCTTCGAGGTGATGGTTCATGATCGCCATGCTCACCGGCAACGTATCATCGAATCCAAGACAGACGTTGCCGACGCTGTCCCCGACAAGGATGACATCCACGATCGGATCGGCGATGCGTGCTGTAACCGCGTCGTAAGCGGTGGTCATCGCGATACGACGCCCCTCCTCCTTCCATCGCTGCAGGACCGGAATCGTGACGCGTTCAACAGGCGGCTCAGAAATGTGGCTCATCTTAGATCCCGATCCACCCCCGCATGCGTGGAGTCGGCGCTTCCTTGGGAAGGCGAGAGGAAGCTGTCAATGGGGAGAGGAAAAAAGGAAATTACCTCTCCAGGGTCACTGACAGACGCATCAAAACCTCCAATGATCGCGCGATCATCAAATAAGAACTTCTCAGCCATTCTTCCTCATGCGGAGCGGCTTTGGGTCACGCCGACGCACACCGCGCGACTCAGCCCAGCTTAAGCCGAGGGAGGTCGCTCAGCCGCGGACGGCTCGTCGGCATGCGCGGCTGTGTTGATCCATGACATCGAGGCCGCGCCAACCTGAAACCAGAACGACGCCGCGCCCAGCAAGGCTGCGAGCCCAAGAGGCACGAGATCTTTCGGGTCGGAATTAGAATTGGCACGCGCCGTAAGGTACGGGAAGGCGATGTCCATTAAGTGGCAGCGTCGGTAGCAATCGTAGTTGCAATATTCTCTCCGCGTTACCACCTCTCGCACGTAACCCGGACCTAAGGACCGAGAACATTCGGCGCAGGTTCTGTCGCCGCGCGGGGTCCTTTGATTCACGAGTATAAATTTCATAGCGTGGCAGCCATGCATTAAGCCGCTCGCAACCAGCGAAACCATTTATGGTCGGCCTCCCGCCGCGCCTTGAAGCGGTCGACGCATTTCTTGGAGCAAAGGGCCGTTCGCCAGCAGTAATAACGGATCAGCCCGAACCTTCCACCGCATATCGCGCAGCACCTTACTGAACCGCGGTGCGAACTATGAGAGCTGTTGCGCATTCCTCGCCTCCTATCGGCATTAGGTGGGTAGCCCCCTTTCTTCGCTGCAGCACCATGCCCGCACGTGAAGTGCGACGCTGGCGATGCCTAGTCTCGCGGCATGTGCGGACACCGGGCGCAAGAGTTTGAGCTCTGAATTGCGCCTCCTTGGCGAAGCGGCACGCTCCATCGGGTGCTTCGCCGGCCAAGTCTTAATTGTTGACTGTAACGATATTTCCATCTTGATTAATGCAATGAGTCGCGCGTTGGCGCTTAAATGCCGCGTGCGGGCTGCTTTCCTCGACGGAATTCAACTGTCGCCGACGGGGTGCGTACAGCAACTGATCTGTAGCTATCAGTGCCACCTCTTTGCCTTTACGCGGTTAAAGGACGGCAATCCGAAACCCGACGGTCGAACCTTGGGTTCCCGCTCGCTAAACGCGCCAAGCGGGGCCTTAAGCTAACGCATCGGCGGCATCTCTGATGCCGACGTAGATTTCATCAATATCTGCCCTTGTGACGCAATATGGTGGCATTACATAGATTGTATTGCCGAGCGGGCGCAGCAGCAGATTTCGGTCCTTAAAGAAAGCCTGAAGCTTCGGACCGACGCCCGCGAGATAGCCTGCATCCTTCGTTTTCAGATCGAGTGCTGTAATCGTGCCGGTCCAACGGACGTTTGCGAAGCGCGGGTCGGCGCGGAATGGCTCAATTGCCTGCTCTTGCATCGTGGCGACCGACGCCACACGTTGGCGGGATTCCGGATCTTGCCAGAGATCCAGGTTGGCCTTTGCCGCGGCGCAGGCCACTGGATTTGCCGTATATGAACTCGAATGAAAGAACGTACGCGTCCGATCTTTCGAATAATGCGCGTCGAAAATATCCGCGCGACAGAGTGTCACCGCGAGTGGAAGCGCCCCTCCCGTGAGGCCCTTCGAATAGCAGGCGATATCGGGGGTGACATTAGCTTGCTCGCAGGCGAACAATGTTCCGGTGCGGCCCCAGCCTGTCATGACCTCATCGGCAATGAACAGGACGTCCGAGACCTCGCAGATCCGCTTCATCTCTCTTAGCACCCAGGCTGGGTACATCAGCATTCCGCCCACCCCCAATATCAGAGGCTCCACAATAAAAGCTGCCGGCATTTCGTTTCGACATGCAGACTCGAGCGCATCGAGCGTCGCCTGTTCATGACCTCTCGTCGGGAACGGGATTGACGTCACGTCGAACAGCAGGGACCCATAGGCCGCATTGAACACGCCGCGGGCACCGATCGACATCGCCCCAACCGTATCGCCGTGGTAGGAATGTTGCATCACTACAAGGCGTATTCGCTGTCTCCCGATATTATGCCAATAGCCGAGTGCCATCTTCAAGGCGACTTCCACACTGGCTGAGCCACTGTCAGAGAAGAAGACATAGTCAAGACCAGGGGGTGCGACTTTCAACAGCAGTGCCGCAACCTCCTCAGCCGGATCGTGAGTGTAGCCAGCGAAGATGATCTGGTTCAGCTTGCCTGCCTGGTTCTGAATGGCGCTCACGATATGTGGATGGCAATGACCATGGGTCACGACCCACCAGGATGAGATTGAGTCCACGATTCGACGACCATCCGCGGTGTGGAGATAAGCACCATCGCCGCGCACAACCCTTGTCATCTCGTCCTGAAGGGCGTGTTGCGTGAACGGATGCCAGATTGGCGACCTCGTCTTTGGCATCATCTCTTGAAATCATCAGCACGGAACGAGGTTTTGAACGCGGCCTGCAGCGTGTCTGCCGTGAGAGGCGAAAGCCAAGGTAATCGCCCTAACCAACGCACCCGCCCGATCTCGCGAATTGCAGTCTGAATCTCAGCATTTCTTTCGCCGATGAAGGCAATCCCAAGAATGGGGATCTGGCGCTTTCGCAGAGCCTCTATCGACAGCAGCGAGTGATTGATGGTGCCCAGTGCCGTGCTCGCGCAAAGCACGACTGGAAGCCGCCATCGCTCGAAGACATCAATGTAGAGTGTCTCGCCACTCAGCGGGACCATCAGGCCGCCAGCACCCTCAATCACTAAAGGTCGATTCCCGGTGTCCGGCACATCGAGCACATCTGGCTCGATGCGAATTCCGTCAATTTCGGCGGAATGACGGGGCGACGCGGGCGTTTGGAGGCGATAACCCTCCCGCACGATGCGATCGGACGGGAGATTGCCCAGTCGCGCGACGAGCTCAGTATCGGTCTCTCCTTCAAGGCCGGCCTGAATCGGTTTCCAATAACTCGCGCCAAGGAGATCGGCGAGCCCCGCGGAAAACACCGTTTTTCCAATTCCGGTATCGGTGCCTGTCACGACGATCCGCTGGCTCATAAAACTTCACCTCTCGTCTCCTCGATCAGAGCATCGAGCATTGCAAGCACGTCATCCTCCCCAACGTTGAGCGTCAGTGAAATTCGCAAACGGGCCGTGCCCGCCGGCACGGTTGGCGGCCGGATTCCGCGGATATCGAAACCGCGAGCCTGCAATGCAGAGGCAAGTCGGATCGCCCGTGCGTTGTCGCCAACGATATACGGCACGATCTGCGAGGCCGAAGGACTTCGGCAACCGCGCAAACCCATCTCCCGATGCGTGAACGCGACCAGCTTGGCCAGACGCTGCTGCCGCTCAGGTTCATGTTGCAGGATGAAGAGTGCCTCCCGCACGGCAACAGCCATCAGCGGTGAGGGCGCGGTGGCGAAGATAAAGGGACGGCAGCGATTGATCATGAAGTCGCGCAGCACGCCGGAGGCAGTGACAAGCGCACCGGCTGCACCCAGCGCCTTGCCGCAGGTATGAACGACCAGGAGATTTTCGCGCCCTTCATAGCGGGCGGTCAGCCCCCGTCCCCGCTCGCCGTAAACGCCCGTGGCATGAGCCTCATCCACCATCAAGAACGCGCCGTACCGGTCCGCGATCGCGACCAGGTCTTCGAGCGGTGCGAAATCGCCATCCATGCTGTAGATACTTTCGACCACGATCCAGACGCGGCCTGTTCCGCCCTCGGCCCGCCAGTCACGAATTGTGTCTTCGATCGATTGGGTATCATTATGGGCGCTTATCCGAAACTCTGCACGGCCAGCGCGCGCGCCTTCATGAATACTGGCGTGCACCAGAGAATCGAGAACAAGCAGATCGCCCCGCTGCGGCAGCGTTGTCAGGATGGCAAAATTTGCGACATAACCGCCACCAAAGAATAGCGTCGTCTCGGCCCTAAAGAACTGAGCCGCTTCTTTTTCGAGAGTTTCGTGTTCCTCGCAATTGCCGCGCAGAAGCCGCGACCCGCCGGCTCCGATCGGCGTGCCGGCCACCAGCGCGGCGGAGACAGCCTTTTTCATCCGTGGCGCGCTCGCCAGCGCTAGATAATCGTTCGACGCAAAATCGATGCCCGCGCGCGGCTTGAGGCCACGCAGCCGGTTGTCTACCTTCAGGGCATGCAAGGCCGCGACATAGTCGCCAAGATTGGCTGTGTGGATTAAATTCATTCTTCACTCGCAAAGTAGCGGTCGATCTCTCGAAAGTTCCTGATGGCCGCGAAGAACAAAGCTTCGGCATCGGGCTCTTGGTTTTCAACCTGACAAGATGCGCTTTTTTTCGGCCAACCACCACAACGCGCGGTCTGAAGAGTTTCGCTTCCGCTTCATCGAAGGAGGCATATGCAACGATAATGATTTTGTCTCCGGGCATCGCGAGGCGCACAGCCGCTCTGCTCAAATCTATGGTGCCAGATCCGCGGGGGCGTCCTCCACATAAGGTGGCGCGCACCAGTGCAACCGGATCGGGACGCTCCGCAGTATCATTGATCGGCACGCCCTTGACCTCGTTCCACAGGTTAATCGGCACGCTTTCCGGATGGCTTCGAAGATTGGCGAGTAGCACGAGCATGCCGAGCCGATCCTCGACGCGCTCGCCCATGCCGACGATACCGCCACAACAGACCTTGATGCCGGCGTCGCGCACGTGTGCCAGTGTGTCGATGCGATCTTGCAGGGTGCGGGTGGTGATGATCTTGTCGTAGAACTCGGGCGAGGTATCGACGTTGTGATTGTAGAAGTCGAGCCCGACCTCGGAGAGCCGGGTGGCCTGCTTCGACGTCAGCATGCCGAGCGTGACGCAGGTTTCCATGCCAAGGTCTTTAACAGCGCTGATCATGTCGCAGACCTGATCGAGATCTCGGTCGTTCGGACTGCGCCAGGCCGCGGCCATGCAGAAGCGCGTCGCGCCAGCGTCCTTGGCGGCTCGCGCGGTGGCGACCACTTCGGGGCGATCCATCAGGCGGGTGGCTTTCAGGCCGGTGTCGTAATGCGCGCTCTGCGAGCAATAGCCGCAGTCTTCCGGACAGCCACCGGTCTTGATGCTGAGCAGGCTTGCTGTTTCGACGTGGTTTGGATCGAAGTTCTTGCGATGAACGCTCTGCGCCTGCAACATCAGGTCGGCAAACCGCAGGCCATAGAGTGCTTCGGCCTCGGCGCGCTGCCAGTCATGGCGGACGGGCGCGCTGTCGCCTCCGTCATTCCGTTTCACTCCCACGGCAGCAACCATAAGTCTCGCCTTCCTTATAATAGATAATCCGGGCGATTATCTATAATGTGACCGCCCGTTCCTGCTTGCTTTGCTTCTCCAACATGAAACATAACCGTATGCAGACGCCCAAAGACCGCGA
Organism: Bradyrhizobium sp. S3.3.6; assembly: GCF_040546905.1. Taxonomy (NCBI): domain Bacteria; kingdom Pseudomonadati; phylum Pseudomonadota; class Alphaproteobacteria; order Hyphomicrobiales; family Nitrobacteraceae; genus Bradyrhizobium; species Bradyrhizobium sp. S3.3.6. The sequence continues at coordinate 202,142 of NZ_JBEPOT010000007.1, forward strand.
AGGTCTGCAGGTACTGCAGAAATTCTGCAAAACGAGCGGCCTTATGCCGACCATCGACGGAGGGGCAATGATAGATAATCTATGATGACTGACGAGAACACGACGATTGCGGTGCGCATTGCGGAGTCAATCAGTGAGCGCATCATCAGCGGCGCGCTGCAGCCAGACGTCCCGCTCCGGCAGGATCATGTCGCGCGGGAATTCAATTCCAGCCACGTCCCGGTGCGCGAGGCTTTTCGGCAACTGGAGGCTCAACATCTTGTTGTCGCTGTGACTCGCCGCGGCGTGCGGGTTGCCCCGCTCGATACCAATTCAGTGAAGGAGATCGCCGAGATGCGTGCAGCGCTCGAAGTGGTCGCGTTGCGCAATGCGGCTTCAAAGCTCACATCGGCACAATTGGCACGGATCGAGCTCGCCCTGATTGAAGGAGAGAATGCCCAGACGATTCAGGATTTTGAGATGGCCAACCGCGCCTTTCACCACGCGCTGATGGCGCCCTGCGCGATGCCGCGCCTGCTCGCGAGCCTCGATGGACTACAGCTTGCAAATTCGCGATTGGTGTTTGCAACGGCGCGCAGTGCAGGCTGGCAACCGCGGTCCAATCAGGATCACCGCCTGATTCTGCGGGCACTGCGAGCACGCAACGTCGATCAAGCCTGTAATCTGCTCGCGCGCCACATTCAAACGATTGAGCGCCTTGCCCTTCCCGCGCCTGACCAGGAATGAGATCTGGCGAGGTCAGCTGCAGACAGCAAGCCATCGCAAGACTGTCAAACGACCGACCGTCTTGCCGAGCGATATAACCTGCGACGACAGCGTTGCAGCGGGGTCGATCCCAAGATAGTTATGCGATCTACTTCCGTAATCACCCAACGGCCATCCATGATTCGTCACATCGTTCTATTCACCGCCAAAGATGAGGCCGACATCGACCAAATCATCGAAGGCCTGTCGGTTCTCACCAATATCCCACATGCACGCCGGCTCGAGGTTGCTCGCAATCGCAAGACCGACCAGCTCGACAACGATATCGACGTCGTGGTCTATGGTGAGTTCGATAACGAGACGGAACTCGCAGCTTACAAAGCGCATGAGCTATACCAGGAAGCGATCAGGCGGGTACGACCACTCCGGGAGCTGCGGTTCGCAGCTGACTACAATTTATCAACGGATGCGCGTTTCGCCTCAACGACAGTGATAAGCCAAGTTACTCGGCCCACCGCGTCCACTGGCGGGGGTTAACCTGAAAATCGAATTCAAGAGCTTGCGGGTCCTTGGCGAGCGTCGCTCTCGTTGGGGTAAGGATCACAATCGGAGCGCGTCTCCCAGCACGGCAGTCCTCGGTGACTGACTGGCCGATGCACGTCCGCGAGTTACCGTGGATTGGGCCTGTCACAGCGATGCGATGTCTCGCGCATCGACCGCACCTTACGTTTCTTGATAGCGCAGCAAGGCATGAGTTGCTCGGGCGCTACTCATATCTGTCCTGCGACCCCTTTAGCACCTACATGGTCGCGAACGGACAGGCGAGTTGCAACGGAGAGGCTCTCGAGGGCGATCCATGGGAAGTCCTTCGCACCCTGCTCGCCGAGTATCCGCAAGAGCATCGCCTCGATCTCCCGCCGTTCCAAGGAGGTGCGGTTGGGTTCTTTGGTTACGATCTGAACAGGACTCTCGAGCGATTGCCGGCGCCGGCAATTCCCGGTCAGCGTTTGCCGCAATCCATCCTGCATTTCTATGACGTGGTCATCAGCTTCGACCACCGTGACGACAGATGCTGGATCGTTTCTACCGGATGGCCGGAGCAGGATCCCGCACGTCGCGCCGAGCGCGCACGCCGTCGAGCCGACGAGTTTGCAGCAGCATTGCTTGCTGGCCCAAAGACGTCGTGGAACGCCTTCCCCGGCCGAACTGCCGCATGGCATTCGAACTTCAGCCGTGAGGGCTACATTGCGGCGGTACAGCGCGTCATCGACTTGATTCTGGCTGGAGAGGTCTTCCAGGCTAACATTGCGCAGCGCTTCAGCGCCCGCCTGTCGACCTCATTTGATCCTCTTGCCTTCTACTGCCAGCTGCGGTCGTTGAACCCGGCTCCCTTTGCGGCCCTCCTGCGCTACGGCAAGCTTACCATTGCATCGAGCTCGCCGGAACGATTCCTGAGGCTCGACGGACGACAGATCGAAACGCGCCCCATCAAAGGCACGATCGCGCGTTCTGCTGATTCCAAGGAAGACCAGCGTCGCGCTGAAATCCTAGTCACGTCCGAAAAGGACCGTGCCGAGAATACTATGATCGTCGACCTCATGCGCAACGATCTGTCGCGCGTTTGCACTCCACATTCGATCGACGTTCCAGTGCTGTGCGGCCTCGAATCCTACGCCTCAGTGCACCACCTCGTATCGATCGTTACGGGTGAACTTGCAGACGACCAAGACGCTATTACCCTGCTTCGAGCTTGCTTTCCCGGAGGCTCCATTACAGGGGCGCCAAAGGTGCGATCGATGGAAATCATTGCGGAAATCGAGCGGGCGGCGCGATACGTCTATTGCGGGGCGATTGGCTTTATCAGCTTCAACGGGCACATGGACACGAATATCGCGATCCGCACTGTCACGATCGACGACGATCTGGCCGTGTTTCATGCGGGTGGCGGCGTGACGGCGATGTCGGATCCAGAGGCCGAATACGAAGAGACGCTCGCCAAGGCGCAGCGAATCTTTGACGCGTTTCGTGCTGAAACATCCGGTGCATCTTGATTGTCATCATCGACAACTACGACTCCTTCGTCTTCAACATCGCCCGCTATTTCCGCAAGCTTGGTGAAGCAACGGAAGTGATCCGGAACGACGTGGTCGGCGTTAGCGATCTTGTTGGCCTCAAGCCGCGCGCAGTAGTTATCTCGCCCGGTCCCTGCGGTCCAGCTGAGGCCGGAATATCCACCGCCGTCGTCCGCGAACTTTCGGGTCAAGTCCCTATTTTAGGCATCTGCCTCGGTCACCAGTGCATTGGGAGCGTTTTCGGCGCTCAAGTGGCGCGTGCACGTCGCCCTATGCATGGTCGATCCTCCTACGTAACTCATGATAGCCGAGGGCTATTCAAGGAACTCCCGTCCCCACTTCGCGTCGGGCGCTACCATTCTCTCGTTGTCGAGGTCGATGAGTCATGCGCCTCGCATCTCACGGTGACAGCGCGTTCGGAGCAAGGCGAGGTCATGGCCATCGCACATCGATATCACCCAACTATTGGTGTGCAGTTCCACCCTGAATCGATACTTACCCAACAAGGGCACGTGCTGCTGCTCAACTTCTTGCGACTCATATAGTCTTCCAGGGGGTGAGGAGCTGAAGTTGCGTCACACGCATGGGCTCCCGGCCTGCTCAGAATCCCGCTCCGAGCGGTTGGTCTTTTCGATTTGAGTAGAGCGACGCCGCCGCGTTCGTTCGACGGCACCAAAAGCGTTCAGCATGCCGAGTGTGCCGCCCATCAGGATGGCAAGGAAAGTTGCCGCCGCAGGATCCCGATTGAGAGTGCGCGCCGACAACGATGCGGCTGAGGACGCGCGGCCGAGGTAATTGCTGCCGAGCGGCAGCGCCGAGCACGAGCGCGCGAACAGTCATTGTCGACCGGCGCGCCGAGTTGTGAGGGGCGATGTACGGGACGTGTGATCGCCATCAGGCGGCAACGATGCTAGCGCCGATTCGTGCCTGCGAGCGGACCGCCCCAGGTGCGACCGGGGCGAGCGCTTCGACTGCAGCAATGGTCTGATCAGTTTCAATGATGACCGCGCCTCGGGTCAGATGGGATCCCGGCGATATAGACCAGCAACCCAAGGAAGAGATAGACCGAGCAGAAGATCATGACGCAGACCTGGATGAGCGGCATGTCGCGTGTCGAGACCGGTATCGATCAGACGGTGCGCAAGCCCTGGGTACCCACAATCGACAGTTTCAGACCGCTCTTGCTCTAACACTTGGCCGCTGGTGGCCCAAGGTCTGGCTTCCTTCAGATGCGTGCGATACGGACCAGCGTTGGCCTCATCGCGGAAGCGGCCAACGATTTGAAGGCGGATTGGCAGCCCACTAGTTTGTGCCGAAGCCAGAGCGCTTCGTTCTCGACATGAGGGCTGCTGTACCTGGGCGAACTCTCTGACGAAACTGGGAGCACTTCTCGAGCAGCAGCGCCAGAACTGCAATTTTTTCTGCCACCGCATGTCAAGCTGATCACGCAGCGCCAGCCCGCCGGGCGTTCTGCCGGATGAGGCTTCATCCACTCGGCGAGCTGCGGCGCACCCATCAGACAGGACTGCATCGAGACGTCGGCGAAGTCCGAGGTGGTCACGGTCTGCTCGTGGCAATTTGCCGGAGAGGAGAGACCGCAGAGCACAGCGATGATCTTGATCACGACTGGAGAGCCCCATCGCTGCGATGGGCATTTGCCCGGATGATCTTGATGGCTTTGGCCACCGTGCGCGGATGCAGGCCTAGCGCGTGGATCACTTCCTTCTTCTTGCAGCCGAGATTACACTCGAGGTAGCCGCGCACACGCTCGACGTTGAATGCCTCCAGCTCCTTGGAGCCGGGGCGCAGGTTCAGCGCTTCAATGGTACAGAATTCGGGGAACATGTTTGAAGCTGCCCACCCGGTCATGCACGCAATTCGCGTTCAGCGCTAGCAGCCGATCGGGCGAATGCTTTGGCCGCATCAACATGCCAAGCTTTCTCAGCACGCCGCTCGTAGTCGTCGGCAAGCACCTTAAGCTGACCCGCAATCGCTGAGTCGGTCATGGTTTGGGCTGCACGGAGCAAAGTCCGTACTGTCTCTAAATATGCCTTGCCTCGATGAGAGATCTGGACCATCACAAAGCCCTCGCGCGGTTCTCTGGCAGCTGGTTGAAGGTGATCTGGAGCCAGCCCACCCAATTGCGGTCACCTTCCCTGCGAGCTCTGAAGCGATCGACGCACTTCTTGGAACAAAGAGGCGTTCGCCACGAGTAGTGCCGGGCGAGACCGAACTTGCCGTCACAAACTGCGCATCGCGCGGCACCGCCAGATCTAAGACTTTCGGAGCAGTTGGGCATTGTACTCTCCTCTTGGCTTTATCGCAGCTGTTCGTCGATCATCCTTTTTTCACTGTCGCACTTGATGAGCCTGTGCGCGTTTCCAACGCATGCAGCCTAAGACGATCACGATCAGCAGCTCAATTGAACGTAGGTAATCGTCCGGCATCTAGATGGGTGACGGAACAATACGAAGGTTTAGGGCGCTCCTCCTTAAAGCCGACCACTTCCGCAATGGGTCTTGGTTGTGTGGAAACGGATAGCTCAGAGGCGGCCGTGATCGACAATCGTTCCAGGCCGCCAATGTTTTCGCTTCGGAGCGTCTAAGTAGCCGGCCAAGGTGGTTAAGCGACGCGCGGCGTCGCCTTTGGCGCACTTCGCCGCCTTCAAGTAGTGCGGATGGCTGCAATCAGGCCCGGTTTGCCGACGATGTTCATCGCCCTTGTGAGGTTATAGGCGAGAACAGGCAGCGCCATCTCAGCGGCTACATTCCCTAGGCGCTTCATCAGGAAGTGTGTCGCACCCATACGGGCTTTGATCGTGCCGAAGGGATGCTCGACCGTCTCGCGCCGCGTCCGCATGGCATCGGGCTTGGAATCGAGCCGTCTCTGGACCTCCTCGACCACATGCTCATGCTCCCAGCGCGTTATGCGGCGCTCCTTTGACGGCGTGCATTGGCTCTTGATCGCGCAGCCTTGGCACGCTGCTGCCGACCAATAACGGTGCAGCGTCATTCCGTGCTCGACGTTGGTGTAGTGATAGGCAGCCGCTGGCCGGATGTGCAGCGGTAGACGTCCTCATCAGGCAGATAGGCGAAGTCCTGTTTGCCGAACCCCCGAACCGGCCTTCCGCCTTGGCATTCGACGTCATGGGCTTGGGCAAGGTGACTGCAACGCCAGCCTGTTTGCAGACTAGACTAATATCTCTTCTCCATCGAAGTAGCCAAGCGAGTCATCAGACGGCCGTTAGGCGACGCTAGAACCGGTCTTGGAGAGCCTGCCAGGCGCCTTCGGGCGCCCCTGGACTGTGTCGGCACTCGGCGGTGGAATGACGCGTCCTAAAGTCGAGGGTCTAACCCTTTTCTCATGCGCCACCACTGCCGCAGTCCGCCTCGCCCGCGCGCACATGAGGCGGCTGGAATTATCGATACGGCGGTCCAGGCATCGGCCGCGCAGGACCGCCGATCTCGATTTCCACCATGTTGAGCCAGCTGGCGTGTTTGGGGTGTAGTGGAACTCGAGGCGGCGCAGAATACGTCTGGCCTTGGCGGGCGGGCAAGCCTCATAGAGGGCGCCGGTCGAGTGGTTCGACAGATTGTCCTGCACAACGCGGATGCACGCGGCATCGGGACAATGGACATCGACGAGTTCGCCCATGCACTGGGCGTAGTCTTCGGCCGCCGCCGCTGGGTGACTTTGGACCTTGCGCCAGGGCCTGTTCACATCGAGGCAGACGAAGAGATTGACGGTGCCCTTGCAGCGGTTGCGGCGCGGCAATCAGGATGGAAGTGCTTCCCGTCCAGATTGATGGTGTCTGCGTTGCCGCCTACTGGGGCGCTGCATGGCAAAACATCGCAAGACTCCTCCGGAAGAGTTTTACCTGGCCGGCGACAACAGCGCCGCCAATGAGCTCACGACAGTGCCAAGGACTATGCGGCGCTCCCAAAGGATTTGCCAGACTTGAGCCGCCTTTGCCGGACGACGCATACGAGGCTGCGCTTTTGCGGCCAAAAGGTTCCAAATCGAACTGCGATCGTAGGCTTCTTGGATTACACCTTTATCGCATCTGATGCCGACTGTCGGTTCCGCGACAGGCTGTCGGGGACACGACAGGTCCGTTCGAAAATATCCCACAAATCAAGCTGTTGCTAGTGGCACGAGCATTGAAGGGGAGCTGTGGTTCAGAGGCGCTTGCTCAAGGACCGTTAATAATGACCTACAAGATTATGGCCTCCCATCTTTTTGGACGGGGGTACAAATCGAAGGTTCAGAGGTGGGAGCGGCTCCGTGCGTCAGAAGCGGTCAGATGACGCCATGACCGCTCTGTCAAAAAAGCCCGCGGCTATTCGCGTGGTCCTGCCCTTCGTGTTCCGGCACTGGCTGAATCAGCCGGGGCGCACGCTCGCCATTGCCGTCGGTCTGTTAGGGGCGACCGTCGCCGACCTGTTCATGCCGGTGCTTTCAGGACATCTGGTCGACGCGCTGACGCGTGGTCCGTCCGATCCTGCCGCGCGCCACGCCGCGCTGGTGGCGCTCGGCGGCATCGTGGGGCTGGGCGCAGCATCGATGGTGCTGCGCCTGACCGGGCTGCAAGTGATCGTGCCGTTCACGCTGAAGATCATGTCGGACGTCGCGCAGGACGCATTTCTGCGCGTGCAGCGCTTCTCGACCGACTGGCACGCCAACTCCTTCGCGGGCTCGACCGTGCGCAAGATCACGCGCGGCATGTGGGCGCTCGATCTGTTGAACGACACCATCCTGCTGGCGCTGCTGCCGTCGCTGTTCGTACTGATCGGATCGATGATCCTGCTCGGCGTGCACTGGGCCTCGCTCGGCATGGTGATCGCGCTCGGCGCGGCTAGCTATGTCACGATGACGGTGCTGTTCTCGACGCGCTACATCGCGCCGGCCGCGCGAATTTCCAACGCCTGGGACAGCAAGGTCGGCGGCACGCTCGCGGATGCGTTGACATGCAACGCGGTGGTGAAATCCTTCGGCGCGGAAGCGCATGAGGATGCGCGGCTCGCCCGCGTCATCAACCGCTGGCGCGTGCGGGTGCGGCGGACCTGGCTGCGCTACAACGACACCGCCATGTCTCAGCTCTCTCTGCTGCTATGCCTGCGGGGGTCGGTGATTGGCGGTGCAGTGTTGCTATGGATGTCCGGACATGCCTCGCCCGGCGACGTCACCTATGTGCTGACCAGCTACTACGTCATCCACGCCTATCTGCGTGACGTCGGCATGCACATCAACAACCTCCAGCGCTCGGTCAACGACATGGAGGAGCTGGTGGCGATCCATGACGAGCCGATCGGGATCGCGGATGCCGCCGACGCGCGGCTGATCGCGATCGCGGGCGGCGAGATCGTGTTCGACGACGTCACGTTCCACTATGGCGGCCATCGCGCGCCGCTGTACGACGGTCTGTCGGTCACGATCCGTGCCGGCGAGCGGGTCGGCCTCGTCGGCCGTTCCGGCTCCGGCAAGACCACCTTCGTCAAGCTGGTGCAGCGGCTCTACGATGTCACGGACGGCCGCGTGCTGATCGACGGGCAAGATATCGCGCTAGCCACGCAGCAATCGCTGCGCAGCCAGATCGCGATCGTGCAACAGGATCCGATCCTGTTTCACCGCTCGCTCGCCGAGAACATCGCCTATGGCCGGCCCGGCGCCAGCCTGGAGGCGATCGAGCAGGCAGCGCGGCTGGCGAATGCGCACGACTTCATCCTGCGCCTGCCGAAAGGTTACGGCACGCTGGTCGGAGAGCGCGGCGTCAAACTGTCGGGCGGCGAGCGGCAGCGCGTGGCGCTGGCGCGCGCCTTCCTGGCAGATGCGCCGGTGCTGATCCTGGACGAGGCGACCTCGAGCCTCGATTCGGAATCGGAGGCGCTGATCCAGCAGGCGATGGAGCGGTTGATGAAGGGCCGCACCGCGATCGTGATCGCGCACCGGCTGTCGACGGTGAAGAGCCTCGATCGCATCCTGGTGTTCGATCGCGGCGAGATCGTCGAGCAGGGCACCCACGCCGTGCTCGCGGGCAAGCCCGGCGGCATCTATCGCAGCCTGTTCGAGCGCCAGACGACTGAATTGGGTCGCATAATCTCGGCCGTGGAGTAGATGGGTGCACCTGTTATGGCATACCAGTTGCCTCTTGAAGCTTTCTGCGCAAGCGCGTGTGCGATGTGCAGCCCTGTTCTTGGAGGTCAGCTCGTGATAACGGCGCAACATCGGTTGGAAGCGGCCGGAGGCGGCTAGCGATCCCGGCCCATGGCGGCAGCATGCAATTCTGGGGCATGGGGACTGGGACGCTGATGCGCGATATCGTGCGCGACTATGTCGAGCATTTGGCGGATGACGATGCCGTGCTGGTGATCGACGAGACCGGCCTTCTCAAACAAGACAAAAGCGTAATGCAGAGTGGCGCGGCAAATACACTGGTTTGGCAGGCAAGATTCGAATTGCCAGATCGTTCGCTACCTAAGCTTCGCGTCATGGTCATCCGTTCATGGACCGCGCGCTGTATCTTCAAGGAAGGACCGATGATCCGGAGTAGCGTGATAGGACGCGCACTTCGCAAGTTCGCTTCTGAATCAAAAAATGGATCGCCACGATTGCCCCAAGCTGCTGAGGTGTCATTCGGCCTGCAATATTTGCAAACGATGACGTAATTGCGGTCAGCGCTCGGGGCACGAAAGCTCCGTTATCGTCGAGCTCTCGCAATCAAACGATTCGGAGGAGCTGTCATGGCAATACGTCGGGCTAGATGTCTCGCAAAGAGAGACTACGGTTTGCGTAGTCAACGAGACAGGTCAAGCCGTTTTTGAAGGAAAGGCCAAGTCTCATCCCGGAGATCTCTCAAGATTACTTCGTAAACATTCGCCGCAGGCGGAGCGTACCGGCTTTGAGACGGGCGCAATGGCGAGCTGGCTTTGGCATGAGCTTCGTAGGGTCGAACTCCCCGTCGTTTGTATCGATGCAAGGCATGCACACGCAGCACTGTCGGTCCGCATAAATAAGAGCGATCGGAACGATGCTCGAGGCCTTGCCGAACTGGTGCGGGTTGGTTGGTATCGAGAAGTCAAAATCAAGAGCGAAGAGAGCCAAAAGGTTCGAGCAATCCTCGTCGCGCGGTCCCGCCTTGTGTCCATGCGCCGGGATATCGAACCAGGTCCGCAGTCTGATCAAGGAATGTGGGTTGCTATTCCCCCGCGCCATCGGCCAACAGTTCCGCAACCTAGTCCGTGAGCTGTTGAGCGAAGGCCATCAGCTCCTCGCCGTGGTAGAGCCGCTCCTGTCGATTCATGAGCATATCTGCCAGCAGCAGAGCAAATTTGACGACGAAGTCCGCCGATTGGCGAAGTCGGACGAGACGACGCGTCGCCTGATGACAGTTCCTGGTGTGGGCGTGGTCACCGCCTTGACGTTCCGCCATACGATCGATGACCCGTCCCGCTTCCGATCGGCCTCGACAGTTGGCGCCTATCTTGGCCTCACACCTCGGCGCAACCAATCTGGTGAAACCGACACTAGTGGCAAGATATCCCGATGGGGCGACAGGCTTCTCCGAACCTACCTGTTCGAGGCCGCAACCGTCCTTCTCTATCGGACCAAAAAATGGTCTTCGCTCAAAGCTTGGGGAATGAAGCTCGCGAAGCGCGTCGGCATGAAAAAGGCAAAGGTCGCCATTGCCCGCAAGATCGCTGTAATCCTCCACTGCATCTGGGTCGACGGCACGTCGTTCGACTGGAGCCACGCACCGGCCTAACCCTATTTTGCAAGATCCTGGCCCGGTCCGCCGGGCTGGCGATGTCCCGCTGGGACGGTGGTCGTGGTGACCTCGGTCAATCGGCTGGCGGCGGCTCAGCCGCACTCCGCTGCAAACGATGAGGCACCCGATCCGGACATCATCATGAGGCGCTCGCGACCTCGGAAAGGACCATGACCCCAGCTACGGGCAACAGTTCGCATTGAAACTAGGTGACAGCTATCGGCCTACTATTATGAGCTGGCTATCGATCTACCAGCCGCGCTCGCCCCGTCTGCGCAACCCCGACCTGCTCCGACGGGCCGAGCGCTACCGTCTTGCCGAATGTCTTCAAAAAGAGAATTGACATCAATCCGCAATTAAAGGGCCGATTGACGGCCAGTTCTCAAGTGGTTTCAGCACCCGGCAGGTGTCGGGCTGCTCGGAAAATGAAACTCCGTGCCGCGCAGCCAACGTCCCTTGAAGCGAGCCCAGAACAGAATCGCGTCCATTTGCCAATGAATTCATAAACCTTCCAGACGACGTCATTTTTTATCACTTCGCCGGTCGCGTTGAATGGCAGGCTGTTCAGCCGGCAAAGGGCGTAAGTTTCGTCCAAGCGCGCTCCTTGGCATGAGGCGCTGACCTCCAGAAGAGACTAAAGCCGGATCGGGCATTGCCTTCCCGCAGGTCTCGACCCGGAAGAGAGCGAGATTGGTCTCCAATCTCAAACACGTTCTGGTCGCATTAGAAATGAAGACCGCCTTGATCGTTCCTCATGCAAAGCGAGACAACTCGGTCAGTACCGCCGGCCAGATCGCTCTCGCTGGCTGCTTGCGAAATTGCGTAGCGTCCGTGTCATTGCGGGCGCTACTTCGGTCGAGCAACTGAGGACGAACATCGTCGCAGCACAGTTCGTCCTCACTCGGAAACGGTAACTCCGTTTCCGACCGAAGGCGCTTCGATTACCCGATGCTCTCGATCGCCGGCAAGCACTTTTCCAGATTGGCCTTGGCTTCGGAGAAGTTCTTCTTCACAGCCGTGAGCCAATCCGCATCCGGCTTCGAGCGCCCGGACGAGGTCGCGGCCAGTTGCTGGCACACCGTCGTCAAAGCGTTGGTCATGTCCTCCAGGACAAATGCTAGATTGTCGAGCGTCACCAACTGATAGAATATCGGCGTCGCCGGCTCGCCATCCTCCGGAAGTGGACCGTCTAATCTCACATCGACGAGAGGCACGAGCATCTCGGGTCCTCCCCTCGTTCTCCTTCCCATACTCATCAGCAGGGTCGTGTAGGACGACGATATGGAAGAAACTCTATCCGCCATGGATTGCCCATATAGGATAAGCGTATCTTCCCCGGCATTGCTGGTCGCGTCCGGCTCGAACTGCTCCTCGCTAGGCATGGTTATCCTCATAGGAGGCGTGCAGCGTGAAAGGATGCGGCTTTTGCTGGCTTGTCGGTTCAACCGTCACGTTCTGCTGAGTATCGGGTTTCTTTTCGCTTTTCGTGACGAACTGATGGCCCGTATACCGGCGTTTCCATCCCTTAAATAGCCTTGCGCCTCCTGCCGTCGCGGGCGCGGGCGGGTGCGGACGGAGCATTACCGAACCGGTCGTACCATTCTGACCGAATTACACGTTCGCCATGCGATCCTTAACAATCCGAAAGATGTCTCTGCCAATTCTTGGTTGACTTTGGTGAAACGGTTCTCGACCGGTGGCGGGGGGCTGGCCGCTTCGTGTTTCGCAAGCGCGCTCGATCCGTCGCGCGTGATAGCGAAGAAGGCTTTCTTGCCGTAAGTCGTGCGCTCCAATAGGCGGGCATTGCCCATCATATGCAGCACTCGACTGAGGTTCTCCGGTCCCAGCCCGAGTTCTTGCGCTATTGCAGCCTTCTCCACCGGGGCATGACCAGCTTTCCCCAAAATTCTCAATATGTTGATGACGTGCTGACGGCTGAGTACCTTTCCGGCATCCGAGACCGCGGACGTCGCGATCGACATATCCAGCAGGTCGTAGAATGCTCTAAAATCCGCTCGCAATAACCAGGGCTCTTGTCGGCAAGCGTGGCGCTAGACCGGCGAAGAATGTCGTACCACTCTCGCAGTTCCTGGTCCCAGCGCCGACCATCCAGCGCCTTCCAGAGCCATGCTCCGAGCGTCGAGTAAAGGCGTTCGTAGCTGACCGGAGACCCGTCTTTCAGGAGCGCAGACACGATCTCCCTTGCTTCCGGCGCGCTGGCATCTCCGAGTTCAATTCTTTCGAGTTTCCGTTCCATGGCCTCGGTCATACTGCACAACCATTAAGAATGCTTCACAACGCTTTACTCTGATTTGACCACGAAATCGGGGCCTGAGGAGCGCCCGGCTGTTGGGGCGCCGACTTAAATCTCCGTTGACACCGATCTCCAGTACGCCAGTTCCGGGCAGAGTTCGGCACGGCATCGTGCCCGCAACAATCTGCAGGGGTACCCCGGACTTCTGCCCGCTCGTTCTCAAGACGCCAGTACTGGTGGGTCTGTTGGCAGGATATCAAGGAACGCGCCCGCGCCGTAGTGAGTCAGATTCTAAAAGATCTGCCCGCGCGAACCGCTGCCGTTCTTCTCCTCAAAGACTCAAAGTCGAGCTACGTCAATAGAAGGCGAGAGACCACCGCAGGACCGTATCCAGCGATGGGGAATGGTCATCGGGAAGGCGGGACGGGCCGCTCGATGAGGCAGAGGTTCTACGCGTGCAGCGCATCGCGATCGACGATGATCGCTTCGTGAAGCTCGGCGTCCGTACCGACGCTGGTTTCGTCGGCGACCACGACCGCGAGACGCAAAGACCGATCCCGGATCATATCAGCGCGCGCCACGAGATATCGCCTCCTGGTCCGCGGACACCAATCGCGTTCGATCATGCACCACGATCATGATGACGAGGCGCTCGGGGGCAGCGGCAACGCCGTCACATGTTCATAGAAACCCGCAATTCAACTCATTTTCGAGAGAGATTGAATCGCACGTAAGGTCATATTGTACTCTATCGATCGCGCAGAGCTGCGCCTTGGTTGCCGCAATTGGGACGACATTTATCGCGAACGTGTCGACTTATGGACACAGTACCGCCTGGCATGAGTGATGCTTGTTGAAGTAAACGAGACGTTAGACCAACCCCATCGATGCAAGCGCACTCGGCAGCCGCCCGATCCTTCTGGACTAGGCGGGAGAGAGCCGTGGCGCTTTCTTCATCTTTCGCGGTCGCGCTTGCAACGGTGCCGTGTCGCGCTGATGGGCGACGAACGAAAACGATGCATGAGCGAACTGGCATGAGGGATACAACTCGACGGTCACCCTCAAGATCACTTATTCCAAACGGGGAAGCGCGGAAGTGGATAATATCAAATCGATGACTCTACAGGAGCTGCGCTCTGCAGTCACCGGCGGCAGGGTCTTGGAGATAAGTACGACAACGGGCTGTGTCGTCGGGTGTTCTTATTGCTCGCAGAACAGGTTTGCTGAACGGCAAAGAGCGATATCCGACGTAAAGCATCTTTCTCTGCAAGATTTCAAGCGATGCCTGGCGAGCGTACCAGCAGCTGTCGACATCAGCTTTTCCGGGTATTCGGAGCCTTGGCTCAACCCAGCTTGCACCGAAATGGTTGAGCATGCCTACGCGTGCGGCCATGGAATCCGGATTTTCACAACCCTGGCCGGAATGAATGGGCAGGATCTAAGACGCTTACGTTCGCTGCAGTTTCGCGTTTTCCTGGTGCAGGTTGTTGATGACGGCACGTACATGGATAGTGGTCTCGTCAGGCGCAACTATGTCGATTTGATGCGCCAACTTGTCGACGCCGACATTTCATCACTGTTCTTCATAGTCATGGGCGAGGTTCATCCCGAACTTGTCGACATCATTCCTGACGAAGCGCTGGTCCGCTTGCGTCCGCCGCGCAGGAGGGCTGGCAGCGGCGAGCTTGAGATGGTTGAAGCACGACAGCCAATCGTTGGAACACTAACGTGTCCCGACGAACGGCAATATCGTAATGTTCTTCTCCCAAACGGCGATGTTACTTTCTGCTGCATGGATTTTGACCGACGACACGTCTTGGGCAACCTCCTGCGCGACAGGTACGAGGATCTCTTCGAGGGGGCGACTTTTCGCAACATTGCCGATCGCATGAACGGAACGGACGGCTTTCTGCTTTGTCGATCGTGTGAATTCGCTGAACCAGTAACGTCGGAGAGCTGATCTTTGAGAGCAGTTGGCCGCTGCCTGATCGAAGCGAATCGCGAGCCCTGGCGAAGCTCGGCTGCCCTGCAGCTCATCATTACATCAGCCGCGGGGACGACCCTGCCATGAACGGAGGGTCGCCATGGACCGGAGCATTTTGTTGGTCACCGGTCTGCTGGAGGTCGCCTGGGCTACCCCGCGGAATCTGATTGTTGTTTCCGTGCCACGCCCTTGTCTTGTCAGGCCCTGGAGAACCCCGTCATCCTTCTGAGGCGAATGCGGCTTTCTCTCGAACTCAAAAGGCGACGTCTTGGCATGACCGCGAGTCCATGGTTCCCAAGATTCACGGCCGAGATGGTGTCGTTCCTGCGGAGCTCGCGACTTTGTGTCTTGCGCCGTTCGCGCTTACGAGAGTTTGAGACCATCTCACTCCTTTGAGCATGGTCGGGAGGAAGCGGCGCCAAACCGGACGCTAAGGTGAACATGATCAACTTGCGCCCGGCAAGCCTGCCATCTGCGGAAAAGCGGCATCGGCCTCGCCGCTGCTTGGCCTCTTAACAGCCTAGCAAGGGAAATCACGGCAGACGAACGGTTCCATGATTCGCCAGCGCAGCGCACCGCGCGTGCTGCAACTGAACACGAAAGCTCAGAACTGCGGATCTTGTGCTCACTATAAGGACCCGAGCTTGACGCGGCCGGGGACTGCGACCGGGCGTGCATAGCGGCTCCGCCTCGGCGATGAATGTTAAACGGAGGACAAGGGAACTCCACCGCGACTTTCGAGGCGGTTTTGACCTCTCTGCAGGGACTGTCCTCAAAGCGCCCTGAACACTCACACGCCGTCGGCGGCTCCCCTCAAGTCCGCTTCCGAACCGATCCCGGCATGACGATCCTTCGCTGGCTCATTCAGCAGCCCGGCGAGCCTGAGGCCTTCAAGGACTCCTTCGAGCCGCTGTTCGCGAATGATTGCGGCGAGCAGCAAAACGGCCTCCTCCCGATGGACGGTGAAGCAGACGTCAGGCGCTTGCTGAACCAAGAAGTCCAGCAAGTCCGGAAGGTCAACAACGTGGTGGCGTAAGGTCGAGACCGCATCATTGGCGAGATAGGTCGCCAAATCCGCATTCGCCGGCGGATCAAAGTCCAAGTCGACCTCGGCGCGCTTCTCGATCGCCTGTCGGATCAACTCGCCCTGCCGTCTTGCATTCATCGAGAGCATGAACACCGCATCCGCGAGCTCCTCGCGCGGCAAGCTTCTCAGTCCGGCTATGCATGCCTGGATGTCGCCAACCGAACTCTCACGGCCTACCTCTGCTCGCCGCGCGTTAGCGGCTGCCCTGCTCTTTTGTACTCGAATCATCATAATGCTCTCCGGCCGACGATATATCCCCGCGATACAATGCGTCGCGCGCTTGTTTTGGATCCGCTCGCTTTGGCTATCTTCGGGAATATTATGGGGGGAAGCTGGGAAGCTGCGGTTGTCTCATGCAAGGGCCTGCCCGTGGCCCCGATTGAATGTGCCCGGGTTGAAATCTCAAGTCCCGCGCATCTCGTTGCATCGCGACAACGCCGCATCCTGCCAAAGCCAGGCCCTCCCCTGGAGCTTCAACCAAACTTGAATAGCACACCGTAACCGCCCCGTGGGTAGCTCCACTTGATATCACCGCTTTCTTCGCAAATCACCCGGCAGGTGCCGCACTCGAGACACCCGTCGACTGTAACCTCAACATGACCTTTATCGTTGAGATCGTAGCACCGTGCTGGGCAAGCCTTCAGCATCGCTAGCAGCTGCGACGATGGCGTGGTGTGCGGCCGCACCTTGATATGGGCGCGGCCGGAATCAACAAGATAACGGTTGTAGAATAGTTTGTCCTCGACACGTTGGGATGGCTCGCTCGGCATTGATTCTGGCTCCGTCAATCGTCGTTGTCTTTGCTTCGTGATCAGCGCCAGGCCCGGGCAATGCGGAGGGCATCGCTGAACAGTCCACTCCACGATCGCGCCTTGATGAACGAGTTCAGCATCAGCTTCTCTTTCTCGAGCTTTGGTGTACCGTCGACGCGCAGGTAATCCTGCATCGCCTTCGAGAAGAGCTGCGGATATGTGAGAAAGAAGTTCTGCGAGTGGGTATGCAACAGTGCCGGCATATCCTTGTACTTCTTCAGGTCCTTGATTACGAAGGAGTCATTCAGCATTTTTTTGTATAGCGAAAGATTTTTCGCCGTCATCGGATCATTTCGCGATCTGATAAGACAGATCGCTTCCGCCGCGATACGGCCCGACGTCATCGCCAGATTGGACCCCTCGCGATGGATGGCGTTGTTGAGCTGGGCGGCGTCCCCGACGACGACCCAGCCCTCACCACAAAGCTGCGGGATCGCCTTGTACCCACCTTCGGGGATCAAGTGCGCGGAATATTCCTTTACTTCCGAACCCTCGATCAGCGGCGCGACGGAGGGGTGACGCTTGAAAGCCTCGAGCAAGCCGTAGGGCGTCTCGCCGGTACGCTGGAAGTCGGCAACAAGACAGCCAATACCGAGCGAGATACATTCCTTGTTCGAATAGATGAAGCCCATGCCGGTCATGCCGCGGGAGATGGTTCCGGCAGCTTCGATGACGAGCCCCTCGTCGCCTTTGAGACTGAAGCGAGCATCGATTGTCTCGCGCGACAGGAAATGCATCTCCTTGACCGCGAGTGCCACCTTATCCGGTTTCAGTCGCCCTCTTAACTCCGCACCCGTCCCGAGCACTCCGTTCACCCCCTCGGCCAGCACGACGACATCTGCATGGATTTCACCGCCATCGCGGTCTGTGCGCACCCCGACCACCCGCCCATGTGAATCCTGGAGGAGCTCGGTCACCGTGGTCTCGCACAGGACCGTGGCGCCGGCCTCGCGGACCTTCTGCGAGAACCATTTATCGAACTGAGCGCGGATGATGGTGTAGCGGTTCGGCTTCTCCTCATTGAAATCATCGGAGCGATAGTGAAGCCCCGTGTGCGAACGCTCGTCCATGATCCAGAAGCGCTGCTCGACCAGATGCCGCTCAAGCGGTGCATCCTCGCGGAAATCCGGGATCAGCTTCTCCAGCATATCGGCATAGAGGATGGCCCCTTGCACGTTCTTCGACCCCGAATACTCGCCGCGCTCCAGCTGCAGCACTTTCAGGCCGCGCTCGGCCATGGTAAGCGCCGCCGCATTCCCGCCCATGCCAGCACCGACGACGATCGCGTCGAATTTTTCCTCGATCATAACAAGCTCCCTAGCCGGCGATGCGGTCGTGCGAGTGCGGCGACAGCCGCGCGCGGAATGCAGAGGTCAATGCCGGCAACAGTCGAATGGCGTCGGTGACGATACCGATATGGGCGAAGTCGAAGATCGGGGCGTTCTTGTCGGTATTGATGGCAACGATGAGGTCGCCACCCTCCACTCCGACGCGATGCTGGATCGCCCCGGAAATACCGGCCGCGATATAAAGCTTTGGCCTAATGGTTTTTCCAGTCTGGCCGATTTGTCGGTCCGAGGTGACCCAGCCCTTCTGGACGAGCGGCCGCGAACAGCCATATTCGGCGCCAAGCACGTCGGCGAGCTCCTGTACCAGTTGGAAGTTCTCAGGCGATCCCAGACCGAGCCCTCCAGCGACGACCACGTCCGCATAGGCAAGGTTGGACTTTTTAGAATCGCGGTCCGGCAGGAACGAGAGGACTTTTGTGACGATATCTTCTTCTACAAGCCCGAGCGGATGCGAGATGACGCGCCAGACGGCGCCCGTCACGCGCTCGGGCGTCGGCATCACGCGTGGGCGGACGGTTGCCATCTGTGGACGATAGTTGAGTGTGTAGATCGTGCACAACAGTGAACCGCCAAACGTCGGCCGCGTCGCTGCAAGCGAGCCGT
The DNA here is from genome assembly GCF_040546905.1 of Bradyrhizobium sp. S3.3.6. Classification (NCBI taxonomy): domain Bacteria; kingdom Pseudomonadati; phylum Pseudomonadota; class Alphaproteobacteria; order Hyphomicrobiales; family Nitrobacteraceae; genus Bradyrhizobium; species Bradyrhizobium sp. S3.3.6. The sequence continues at coordinate 220,773 of NZ_JBEPOT010000007.1, forward strand.
CGGGATCAACATCGAGCTCGGTGCAGTCGGCAGTTAGGCCGGTGAGCAGTGTGGTGGCCACTGAGCCGGCGAGATCCCGGCCGAGTGTAGTTGCCCCTAGGAGTAGAATTTCCGGCTTGTACGTATTGACCAGCTCTGACAGGGCCTTGGTATAGGACTCATTGCGATAGTCGGCCAAGAGTTGGTCCGCGACGATATAGGCGAGGTCGGCGCCGTAGCAGAAGGATTCGGCGACTGCCTGCTCCGTTGTCTCGCCGACCGGGCCGATGACAACCGCGGCGAGGTCGACGTTGAGCTTGTCGGCGAGCCGGCGGCCGGCACCCATCAGCTCCCAGGAGACGGGGTGCACAACCCCGCGTTCCTGCTCGATGAAGACCCAGACGTGCTTATACGCCTTAAATCGTTCGGGCAGCTCCCTCTTGGTCGCTGCGCGACCACCACCCGCGGCCGGCGCTGCGCCTTTGGGTCCGGTGCTCATCATCTGTACTCCCATCCGTTGTTCAGCAGCGGCTCGCCAGCGGAGCGCGCTCCGCCCTCAGCTTTGAATTCGCGCTTGAGGATTGCTTCAGTCAAAAGTTCGGCCGGGTGCCCGCCGCCATTCAGTCAGCACTGTCTGACAGCAGAGCGGGGCCGAGACAGCCATTGCTCGATGTGTCGACGACCACGGAATCACGCGTTTCGGGTTCTCCGCGCCGGTCACGCGAGCCGATCGATTGGTCCCCTCATCTTCGAGGTGCAACCGAGCTGGAACGGATCGAGGATGTGGCAGAGGCTCGGCTGATATCATTATCCGCCACGTGCTTGCCGGTGAAAACCCGATCCATTGCTCCGAATGCCCTCGAGATCTCGCCGATTGCAGCGACAAGCCCGCAACTCTTGCCGAGAGCACGAGCGCCGGGGTCAAACCGCCCGTCAACGGCGCCGCGCGACCGGCGCTGGAGAGCAAGGACTGCCCCCGTGAAACCTCGGCCATAGCTCGGCCAACGGGGGTGATTTCGTCGACGAACCTTTGGCGCGGATCACGCCCAGCGTTCAGCTCAGCCAAGTCCGAATATGCGGCCATCGCGTTGGCGTCGCGACGCATCATGGTGCCGACAGGCAGCGCGCGCGAACCTGCGCGACGTCAAAAACACAATCGATGCGGACCAAGATGTGCATGCGCTTCTCCAGACTGGCTGAGCATATGTCAGCAATTGTCGTACCAATTGCGTAGGCGATTAAAATTGGGAGCCAATACAGACTCTTACCGAACGAAAGTGGTTGGCAGCCTCTCACGACGATCGGAACATTCGATAACCGAGTCCAGCAGTGTCAGGAATGCGACAGAAGACAGTCATCCGAATCTGGTGCGCTTTCCTCGCCGAATGTTCGCTTCCCGCTGCCGGCGTACCATTGCAGGAGATAGGTGCGCCATGGGCACCAGCTTGAAAGGATGGACAAACCAGCGCTCAGTCGTGATTGGCCCTTAAGGAGAGCGGAGTAAGTGTTAAAGCTGCGGATCCACGAGGCCACTGCAACTTCCGTTCGAATTGCAAGCTGGGGCTGTCAGCTCCGAACCTTCACGGTCCAGAGCACGAGATGTAAACTCGAGTCACTCCAAGGAACCGAGCTGGACCAGGGCTTGATGCTTGTTCGGTTGTGGCGCTGCCGCATCCTTGAGGACCTTGAACACGCGCTGTTCGATCGGGGAGGACGTGACGAAGTCGGCATAGGCGCGCTCAAGCGTAGCCTTACAACGCAAGGCGATGTCAGGATCGGATGCACCGGTCAACTCCTCACCCGCAAGATACTGACCCATGCGACGCAGGATGTGAAGCCGCGCCACGTTGATGATTTTTTCGTCGTACTCGACGCCGAGCAGTGCAAAAAACTCCTCTGCCGCCGAGGCCTTCTTCAATTGCGAAAGGATGCCGTCCGTCATCATTCTCAACCTCCATCTAGATCCGTGCCCAGAAACCATCCGGGCCGAGTGTTTCAACTTGATCGCGCGGCTCTGGCTGACCCACCGATCACGCGCCCTTGACGAGGGAGCCCTCGTGAATGTCGCGCCAGATTGCCACCACCGTTCCGGGGCAACCGGCCCTTTGTGCTCGATGGCATGCTTGCGGACGCGCGCGAGGATGGTTTCGGTTTGCTCGGCGGTGACCGACAGCTGCAACTCGGACAACAGCGAAGTGATTGCGGCAAACCCTGAATGCTTAGCCGATCACAATATGGTGGGAGCGGCCAAGCAATCGCGGGTCCAGCGCTTGGTAGGGCGCCGGTCTTTTAAACGGAATCATCGAGACGACGCAGATGATCCCGCCGTCGTCCGGCCACCCGGCTCTCCCCGCTCTCCTCGCCGAAGCAAAGATCAAAATCATTGCATTCCGTGCAGACCGGCGTAGTACACATCACCAGACCGTCATCTTCGCATAGCATGCGATATAAGAAGCGCTTCCAGCGCATCTTCTTGGAGTTGCGAGCCGCTAAGGGCCCGAAATGGCGCGTCAGGAGGCGGGACAATTCGTCCCGCTTCCGCAGACCAAGATCTTCCCACAAGTGATTGGGCTCCATAGCGCGCCGCGCGATCATCGTCGCCAACCAGCCGCCGACCTCGCTATAGGTAGAACGTTGCGCAAGCAGGAGGTCGCGCACCATAATTGTCTCGGCAGGAGCCGATAACGCGGACTGTTCGCGCCAGGTACACCTTCTGACCGGGCTGGACGGGAAGTATTGCACTAGGAGCGCATTGAGCTCCTGGTTAGTCAAGCCAGCCCGTTCGGGAAGTTGGCCGCCATCCATAGCGGATGCGGCGAGAACGCAGGCGAGCACATGGCGATCGAAATCGTAGTTATCGCTGATGTCGACTTCTGTTGGATGGCGTCCAGTCAGAAGGCCGTAGAGCTTACTTGCATCGCGCAGCTCGGCGACGTGAGCTGCCGATACAGGAGGTGACACCGTATCGGCCACTTTTCTTTGTGTACCAATCATGAAGGTCCCCCCGCATCTGAGTGGACGATGTCGGCCTTCCCGGGTCGAGAAGGCCGACATCATGAACTATGCCGAAGCAGCGGCGAGCTCGGCGGCGGTCTTGCCGACCAAGCTCTCGTCGACGGGCTTGATGATGCCGTGCTCCATGAGCATATCCTCGAGCTCGTCCATGCTGATTGGCGTCGGGATAGCGCCTTGTCCAGCATTATTGTGGATCTTGGTCGCGAGATTGCGATAGTGATCCGCCTGCTTGGAATCTGGCGCGTATTCCAGCACCGTCATGCGGCGCAGCTCCGCGTGCTGAACGACATTGTCGCGCGGCACGAAGTAGATCAGCCGGCTGCCGAGCTTCTTGGCAAGAGCATCTGCAAGCTCCAGCTCCTTGTCGGTCTGCCGCTCGTTGCAGATCAGGCCGCCGAGGCGCACGCCGCCGGAATTCGCATACTTCAAAATACCCTTGGAGATGTTGTTGGCGGCATACATCGCCATCATCTCGCCGGACATCACGATGTAGATTTCCTGCGCCTTGTTCTCGCGGATAGGCATCGCGAAGCCGCCGCAGACGACGTCGCCGAGCACGTCGTAAGAGACGTAGTCGATGTCCTCATAGGCGCCATTCTCCTCCAGGAAGTTAATGGAAGTGATCACGCCTCTTCCGGCGCACCCGACCCCCGGCTCCGGACCGCCGGACTCGACGCATCGAATGTCCTTGTAGCCGAGCTTGATGACGTCCTCGATTTCGAGGTCCTCGACGCTGCCGGCATTCGCCGCCAGGCTCAGAATGGTGTCCTGCGCTTTGGCGTGCAGGATGAGGCGGGTCGAGTCTGCTTTGGGATCACAACCGACGATCAGAATCTTTTGGCCCAGCTCAGCAAGGGCCGCCAGCGTATTTTGCGACGTCGTCGATTTACCGATGCCACCCTTGCCATAAAACGCGATTTGTCTCAGCGAAGACATGTTGCTCTCCATCAACCGATTGCCAACTTTTTCGCGCCGAACGCGCGGGGCTGTTTCTCTCTCAGAAACGTGGGCACACGGGTTTCGGGAAGGAGGCCATCGCTCGCCATCGGCGTCGGCGTACCCTCAGCCCTCACTCGTTGTTGCTGCATCCATTTAGCAACCGGCGTGCCACTTCGTTCGCAGGTGCGTCAAGCGCCTGAGCATGCTGGACTAATCGCGCGGCGTCCAAGACCGGATGCCGTGGCGGACGCGACAGCGGCAAGGGCTTTGACAGAAACCGGACAAAGCCCTGGCGCCTTCGTTCCGTTACGAGCGCCCGGCGAAAGGGCGCGGAACGGGGAACGCCGGGCCTTAGGCCCGAGGCGATTGAGGGGATCATACGGTGCAGATCGGGTTCGAGGACACCGCCATCAAAGGCGAATGTTTCATGACCGGCACGGTGGGTACTTGCCGTCTGATCGGGTGGCATATCGCTTGCTTTGCTAGTCCCGGAACGCAGTTTCCGCGTGACGCGATGTTGTTGTGAGGACAATATGTCTGGAATTGGAAGTAAGTTGCCGCCGTTCGAAATCACAGGCGTGAAGCCCGGCTTTCACCTGCAAGAGGAGAACGGGCAGAGCGCCTTCGAGACGCTGACTGAGACGAGCTTTCCCGGCAAATGGAAAGTCATCTTCTTTTACCCGAAGGATTTCACATTCGTCTGCCCAACCGAAATCGCTGAGTTTGCCCGCCTATCCAAGGATTTCGCCGATCGCGATGCAGTCGTACTTGGTGGCTCGACCGATAACGAGTTCTGCAAGCTCGCCTGGCGGCGTGAGCACAGGGACCTGCACCGTCTATCGATCTGGCAGTTTGCCGACACCAAGGGCGCACTGGTCGATGGCCTTGGAGTGCGCTCGCGTGATGGCATCGCGCATCGCTACACCTTCATCGTCGATCCTGAGAATACGATCCAGCATGTCTATGCGACAAGCCTCAATGTCGGCCGCAGCCCAAAGGACACGCTACGCGTTCTGGATGCGATCCAGACTGATGAGCTCTGCCCTTGCAACCGAGAGATCGGCGGCGACACGCTTAAACTTGCCTGAGGCAACATGTCGATCGTGCAGTTGGAGGAGGAGCTCCCGCATTCGAGGGACGTCAGACTCGGTACCGTCTAACGTGGAGGCCATTTCCTGGATCCGCTACCCGGCAGAACCACACGAACCGGCCGTCGCCCGAGCTGGCGCATGGCTGCCGTCATTGACGCGACTGTTTGTGGCGATGCGGCAACCCCACAGTAGGGCGAACAGGCCCATGAGCGTCGTTGGAAGCCCGATCATCCAGATCAGCTTCCGCCGAATGTCTTCAGCTCGTATTTCAGCAGCCTGCGAATTGAGTCCGGCCGACAAGTCGGAGAGCACCGGCGCAACTCAACCCCCTCATTCAGAATGAGCCGATCCGCCTGCCCAGCTCGAAGGTGTCCGCCGCCACATCAAGAGCATCCAGGGCTGGGAAGTCACCGAGCCGGTGACGCTCGCGACGCAGTTCTTCACCAAGTAACTGATATGGGAGGATCTCGTCGACCGCGCAGATTGCCCAAGAGCAATCCCGTCGTGCGTCACCTGATCGATACCCCGACCCACAGCTACGATGGGTCCCGGGCGAGCTTCATCGATGCGCGGACCATCGACGATATCGTTGACCCGATCGAACTGTTCGCGCCGCTGTCGGCCGATTCCTCGCAGATCGCTGCCGTCGTCGCTGCCCAACGTGGCGCGGGCTATGTACTGTTCGGCCCGCCCGGCAGGGGCAAGAGTCAGACTATCGCCAACACCATCACCAACGGCCTTGCACACGAGAAGACGGTGCTGCTCGTGGCCGCGACCGTCTCCTTCGATATAGCGTTGATGACCTGGCTGTGCTTGTACGGGCGGTTTGGCGCCCGATGGGTCACGAACAGCGTGCGCGTGGTCATTGAGGTTCGCTCCTCCGTGGATACCGGATGATCGCTTTACCACAGGGCTACGCACCGAGCGATTTCGGCCAAGAAGCTTGCGCTCGGCCTGCCATCACATGCGTGGCACAAGATCACGTGGCGTGGGTACGGCAGAACGGTTGTCCTCGCGCTTCCCCCGTGTGCGCGTCCGTCCGGCACATCGAGATTAGTGGCGTCGCCGAAAGCCGGCCGGAGGAAATGGCTGCCGATCGAGGGGCCGGCAGGCGAAGAGGCGCCGATCAAATATTAGTTGTCAACGTTTCCGGCGAACATTGGCTTCCGTCAGCTCGTCGATGCCGTCAAGCTGCGCTGGCGCATTGAGCGCGACTACCACGAACTCAAACAGGAAGTTGGCCTTGGCCACTTCGAGGGGCGAAGCTGGCGTGGCTTCCACCATCACGCAACACCGTGCATTGCCGCCTACGGATTCTGGTCTCCGTGAGCGATAAACGATTCCCCCTCAGAAACAGCCTCCACCAAGCTGTTCAAGGAAGCTGCAATTCCCGAAACTTATCGACCGAGGGATCCGCCATTGCGGCCTGAGCGACACCTCCCAAATTTGATCGCCACCGTTCGGAGAAGATTGAACGCGGCTCTCGTGTCCACACTATTTCGATACCCTTTCTGCATCAGGCGAATCTGACGTCGACGTCGGTGCGAATTATGACGCAGTAAGACTAATCGCTACGGATGACGCCGGGGCATTCTTTAATTATGGGCAGCCGACGAAGAGCGCCACGCCGATGGGTCATCCGCACCACAGAGCTGTCGCTAACGGATCCGAAACGGACCTTCGAGAGAGATTAAACATTCGATCACATGATTTTGGTCCATCGCTGACATCTGAAAGACGAATTCTCCCTGATGGTTATGATCGCATTTGACGAGATGTGCACTTGCCGCGCGTATGCTGCAGAAAAGCCATTCTACGACGCCCTAAGGAACAACACGCTTGTTGATTGCTAGCTGCTCGCCAACTCCCGTCTCGCGATCATGAGAAATATTGCGAAGCCACTCACGGCGCAGAGGGAGAGTGAGCCATTAGCCGAGTTGAGTGCGATGCCGTGGCATCCGCTGCGCAGAAATTTGCGCTCCAGCGAACAGGCAATCGTTCACTGCCCGCCCGAGTTGGACCGTCGGTACGACGCCGTGCGTCAGACTTTTCGATGGGCGATCGTCCTTATGCGTGTAACAGCGAGCCAGGCGAAAGCTGAGACGGCGTTGTAATCGCCGCTCGGTCTGTCGTTTGCTGCAAGTTGCCATTCTGCCAGTCGGCGCCAAGTTGTGGTGCGCTTTCGTGCGCAATGTCGTGTTCACGACATGCCGGTGGTTGACCTTTGGCCAGAACGTGCGCCCCACGTTTTGTTCTGCGTCCAGTTGGCGCGTAGCGTGGCCGTGCGCAGGCCGCCAGGCAGTTGGCCCGGTCTTTGCTCAGCTGCTTGGCAAACGGTGTGCAGCTTCCCGCTTTTGTAGGGATTGTCTGTCACAGAACGTGGCTCTCTGTGGAACGAAAAGGCGATGCGATGAAGAACTGGAGTTCGGTAACCGCCAAGGTGGGAAGCACCGAGGCTGGTGCCTTCGATTTGATGACGCGCACCGCACTGGCTGTCGAAACGTATGATAGCGCGGATGGTAACCTTCGGTACGTTCCTGAAGAAGGGAGCGTGCTTGCCCGGGACACAGTCAGGTCGGATCGACCAGCCAGCTTCACGCTTCAGAACGGCCTGCAGGTCGTGGTGATTGCGGATCGTCGGACGCCCGTTGCGACTCAGATGATCTGGTATAAGGTCGGCTCCGCCGACGAGCCACCCGGCAAATCGGGGCTTGCGCATTTCCTCGAACACCTGATGTTCAAGGGCACATCCAAACATCCGGCGGGTGAATTCTCCCAGACCGTGCGGCGCTGCGGCGGCAACCAGAGCGGCTTCACCGGGACCGACTATACCGCCTATTTCCAGCAGGTGCCGCGCGAGCAGCTCGGTAAGATGATGGAATTTGAAGCCGACCGCATGACCGGTCTCATCCTCAAAGAGGAGAACGTGCTGTCGGAGCGCGACGTGGTGCTGGAGGAACTCAATAGGCGGGTCGCCAACGAGCCGGATGCGCAGCTCGCCGAGCAGATGATGGCGGCTCTTTACCTCAACCATCCCTACGGCCGCCCTTTGATCGGCTGGCGTCAGGAAATCGAAAAGTTCGATCGCGAGGACGCGCTCGCCTTCTACAAGCGTTTTTACGCGCCGAACAACGCCATCCTGATCATCGCCGGTGACGTCGACGCAAATGCGATCCGCCCGATGGTGGAGAAGAATTATGGCCACATCCCCCCGCAACCATCAATTCCCGCGGAACGCCTGCGACCGCAGGAGCCGACGCCGGCCGCGCCGCGTACCGTGACGCTGACCGATCCCCGCGTCGAGCAGCCAGCCTTGCGCCGTTATTATCTCGTGCCGTCGGCTCACCCCGCGGCCGCCGGCGAGAGTCCAGTTCTTGATGTGCTCGCGCAATTGATGGGTGGCGGCGCCAACTCACATCTTTATCGCGCGCTGGTAATCGACAAGCAGATTGCGATCACGGCGGAGACAAGCTACGAGCGTACCTCGCTCGATCCTACGCAATTCGAGATTTATGCGACCCCGAAACCCGGCGTCGGATTCGGGGAGATTGAGTGCGCCATCGACGAGGTGATAGCCGATATTGCGCACAGTTGCGCGCGCGCCGAGGATCTCGAGCGGGTCAAGACGCAGCTGATCGCGCAACCAACCTACGCCCAGGACAGCCAAACAAAGCTTGCGGTCTGGTATGGTGGTGGGCTCACGACTGGGCTCAGCATCGACCAAATCCGAGGCTGGCAGGACGGCATCCGCGCCGTCACCGCCGACCAGGTGCGCGCGGCCGCTGGGAAATGGCTCCACAAGAAGCGCTCCGTGACCGGCTATCTTATGAAAGAGTCAACGCGGAACCACCAGGAGAAGCGATCATGACGTATTCCTTCACACGTCGTGCGGTCTTCGCTGGCGGAGCCTCGCGCTCGACCGCGATGCTCGCCTCGCCACGTTCACTTTCCGCGGCCGGAACGCGTGGCGCGACCAAGATCCAGCGCCTGGTGTCATCTTGCGGTATAGTAGCCTGGTTCGTGCAGGACGCCACTGTCCCGTTGATTGCGATGGATTACGCATTCGGCGGCGGCGCGACCCAAGACCCCGCCGATAAACCCGGCGTCGGCTACATGGTTTCTGACCTACTCGGTGAAGGCTCCGGCGATCTGGATTCCCAGACCTTTCATGAGCGGCTCGACCGTCGCGCGATTGAGCTGAACTTTGAATCGACCCGCGATCACTTCCGCGGTGCCTTGTGCACGCTCGAAGACAACAGGGACGAGGCCTTCGACCTGCTACGGATGGCACTAACCTCGCCGCGTTTCGACGCGGCCGATGTCGAACGGATTCGTGCCAGCATGCTTGCGAGCCTTCGGCAAGGCTCGGCCAATCCCTCGTCCCTCGCCAAGCGCAAATTCCTCGAGGTCGCCTTTAACGATCATCCTTATGCTCGGGAGGCCAGAGGCACGATCGAGAGCGTGCCAAAGATCGAGGTCGCGGATCTCAAGGGCTATGTCCGACGCGTGATAGCAAAAGACGCGCTCAAGATCGCGGTGGTCGGCGACGTCGATCCAGAGGCCCTGTGCAAATTGCTCGACAGGACTTTTGGCGGCCTGCCGGCCATGGCGGAGTTGGCGCCGGTGCCCGACGTGGTCGCAGCAACACCGCCGCAGCGCGTCTTCATTCCGCTCGATGTGCCCCAGACCGTTGTGACCTTCGGCGGTCCCGGCGTCCGCCGCAGCGAGCCCGATTTCATGGCGGCCTATGTCGTCAACCACATCCTCGGCGGCCCCGGTCTGACGTCGCGGCTGTTCCGCGAAGTCCGCGAGAAGCGCGGGCTGGCCTATTCGGTCCATGAGCGCTTGGTCTGGATGGATCATTCCGCCATGTTTGTCGGCAATAGCGGCACCCGCGCCGATCGCGCTGACGAGACGGTCGAACAGATCGAGAATCAAGCCCGCCGAATCGCCGAGGAAGGACCGACCCAGCAGGAACTCGACGATGCAAAGTCTTACCTGAGAGGCTCACAGATGCTGGCCCTCAACACTTCCTCGAAGTTTGCGCGAACGCTGCTGCAGCATCAGCTTGATAAGCTGCCGATCGACTATGTCAAACAGCATAACGTCGTCGTCGATGCAGTGACGTTGGAGGACGCCAAGAGGGCCGCACAGCGGCTGTGGGGCCAGGGTCTGCTCACCATTATCGTCGGCCGCTCCCCAATGGGCGCAGCCCGGTCGACCACCGTGCCATCGGCAGCGACCTCCTCACCAGGCGCCGAGCAGCTAGGCGCCACGGCATCGCCCAAAATACCGGCCAAAGCCAATTAACTTTAGGCGACGCCCCTCGTAGCTTCGAGCCTCGCTCTCCGCTCCGCCCTGGGGTGAGAACCGGAGAGCGGTTGCCGTGGGCATAGAATCGACGAATGACCTTGTAGCCTTTCGAGAGCGACGGACCGCCCTTAAAGACGACATGCTCGCCGAGCGGTGATGCAAACAGACCATCCAGCGCCTACACAACCCAGATGTCCTTCTCAAGCAGATGAACAGGCCGTCCCGAGGCGGTCGCGGCAACGCCCAAGGCTTCAGGCCGACCTCGCGCGACAGGGTGAGATTACGTTTAGCCATGAGGCACGAGGGTTTGACTTTGTGGACTTCGACAACCATCCGGGCAGCGCAGGGCGAAGCGCAATTAGCTCGTCGACGGTGGTCTTGGACATGCGCATCGCCCTGGTTTTGCTCGGCGATGGCGAGCGCCGACAATCGGCTTGGTTCCGGCTCCCCAGCTCGCAAGGGGCAATTGTGCGGTGAGGCCGATCATTGACGCGCTCGACGGACCTTGCCCGCCAGTGATCGCGAGATCGAGGCCGGCAGGCAGGCTTTCTCTTTGGAACGCGGTATCGAGATTCTCGAGCGCAGTCTGTGCTTCGGTGGTCAGTTCGTTCTTGACGTCGTTTTTCGCCAGCTCGCTCGCCATGCGGGGCGTAGGCCTTTGTCGGAGAGTAGGCGATCGAGCGCAGAACCCTGAACTAACCTGAGATCGCGATCATTGCGATCATCGCCGCTCAATCGGACGAGGCCGATAGCGCGTCGCAGCGCGACCGGAAGGCTATCCGCAGAGCCGTCAAGCTGGCCGGTCTCATAGGCGAGTTCGGAGGTCTTCGGTGCCACGAACACAAACACGCTAGACCGGTTCGCCAGCGACCTTGCCGTCGTGTTCGAGGGCAGGAACGGCTGCATCTTCGCCGGTCCATTCCCATCGTGAGAGGTGATGCCGCGAAAGCGCTCCATGGTGAGAGCGTAGATCGCAGCCGCCGGCGGTTTGGCTGACGGTGCGGCATCGGTCATCTGGCCTCTCAGACTTGTCGCCAGGCTGGAATTCCGAGGACGGATTCGATAGCGAGCGAAATTGCCTTCATGCGGGACTATCAGTTCGGCTGCGGCGATTTCGGCGAAATGCTCGCGGCCGTCTGGGACGATCTCTTTCTCCGACCAAGCTGCTATTCGTGCTGCGACGTCCCTCCGAGCGATTGCGACTACGGCCAAGACGGCCCAGCGCTTGCGCCGATAACCCGTCGTTTGAACGCAACACCTGCTGAAGCTAGCCCCCTAACTTCGGCGGAGGAAAATTTCGTGCTCCAGACTTGGCGGCCCAATGCTGGCCGTGTAGTTTACGCCCCGAAGGGTTAGACTTGTCTCTGGCTCAGACACTTGGCAACCCGTTGTGCAAGCGCATTCCCTCCTTGAGCTCTTCCGGTGCCCACTGTTTCACAGTGCTGCCAGTCCGGAGGAACATACAGAGACAAAACTTCCAAAAGCTCGAAATCCCCGCTCCGCCATACTTGGCATCTCGTCGTGCGCCTCACAAGAAGCGTCTCCCTCCGAGGTGCCCCCGCAGTTGTCCTCATTCATGCGAGGTACCCAATGGCGCGGCACGTCGGTCGAAATAGCCTCCAGGGAACGCAGTCATCGGAGGGATTGGCGTATAGGGATGCCAGAGCGCGAGCCCAACCAGCCGCGCATCCAGCCGCACAATCAATTTGCGAGCGATCATGTCAGCTATCGCAGCCTCAATCTCGGCCTGCATTACATTCGTCCCGCTCAGCTGTTCGCGCAGGCGGGTTTCAGGCGAGCCTTCGTCCGCAGCCAGAAGAATTTCCCGCGCGAGGCCCCTGACCCGGTGTTCGCGCTCGACTGCAATGGCTCGCGTGTCCTCGACTATGATCTCGTCGCCGCTGTCCCGCATCGACAGCATAGACAACTTCTTCGGCTCGTACCAGGCCTTCAGCCAGGCATCGATACCCTTGGCGACAGCGCTTAGCCCCGGGCGGCGGTTAGCGCTGCGCGCCGCGAAATGACCGCCGACATCGTTGTCTTCACTGTTTTCGAAGTAGTAAACCTGATTCGCCAGATCGCGCTCCGACAACGGATAGACGTAGCGATAGGAGACGGCCGGGCGCAGCTTCAATCCATGTTTCTCGGCTGCGTAGTGATAGGGGCTGTAGCGCTGGTACCGCAAACGCACCGCAGGTCCCGGCTGTAGATGATGCAGCAGCGGTAGCAAAGGAGCCATTTCCGCATACCATGCGTCGCTCTCGCCGGGGAAGCCCCACAGCAAACTCCAACTGACCCGCACACCGTGCTGACGGCACCACTTCAAGAGTTGGACATTATGCGCTGAGCTCGTTCCTTTGCGCATCAGCTTCAAAACACGGGTATCCAGGCTCTCAATACCCGGTTGGATCCAGCGGACGCCGGCGGCAGCCAGCTTCTCCACTTCGTGGCGTTTCAGGTTGGCTTTGACCTCAAAGAAGATCGCGAGCTTCTCGGGTAGCGCGGTGAGGCGAGGCAGCGCCATTTTAAGGTAGTCAGTGGCCAGAATATTGTCCACCGCTTCGATGCGCGACGAACCGTAGCGCGCCGACATCTCAATCATCTCCTCTGCGGCCTGCCTCGCGGGTTTCTGGCGATAGGTCATCGATCCACCGTTCAGCCCACAAAAGGTGCAGTGGCTCCGCTCGCCCCACCAGCAGCCTCGAGAGAACTCCATCGGCAGCCCGGCATGGATGCGGTCGGCGTAGAGCGACGCGTTGAGCTCGGCAAAATAGTCCGAGAAATCGGGCAGCGGCAGGTCACCCATGTTCTCGATCACTGCGCGGGGCACTAAGTCGCGCGTCGACGCAGCGGGATAACCGGCCTCGCGATGCGCCGGACCGAAAACGCCAAATGGCAGGTCAGCAGGCGGAATGTCTCTGCCGCGATTGAGGATGTCCCAACACAGCGGGCCGATCAGTAAGTCGGCCTCGCCCGACACGACATAGTCGACCCATGGGAAACGCATGTGAGTGCTCCGCCCCATTACCGACTCGCAGTTTGCGCCCCCCATGAGAGTGACAAGATCCGGTGAGCGCTCGCTTAGACGGCGCAGCAACGCGAGCGAGGGAACATGCTGGGTGAAGGTCGAGCTGCACCCAACCATGGCCGGCCGCTGCTCCAATATCTTGTCAGCCGTCCAATCAATAAACCCGCCGATGAGCGAGCGCAGCCTGAGGAAATTCGCGCGACGCTCGGCCAACGATTTGCCTGCGTGTATCGGGTTGCGTTCGAAATAAAGGTCCAGGAAGGCGCTTTCTTCAGGCTCGAAGTCGGGAAAAGCAACGCCCGCGAACAGCCAATCAACCAGCGCCTCCTCTGGCGGGCAACTCTCAAGAGGCCCATAGTCGGCAATGCCTATGTATTCCAAAAACCAGATGTTGGGATATGCTATCGTGGCTTGCAGGCCAGCCTGGGTCAGCGCTGACTTCAGCAGACCAAGCGCCAACGACGGTCTTTCGACTGCCGACATAGGCATGTTGACTAAGACGATTGGCACATCGATACTCATGTGATGCCACATTATTTGTGGTAGGCTAAGCGCGTTCGCCCGGGCACAGTCTCATGCGCTGGACGGCAATGTGAACTTCTGCGCGACTCCGTGATTGGAGCCGTGAACATGAAGTCAACTAATTCAGCGAATGCGCTAGGCGGCGCGCTTCGAGCCATGTTTCCGTGTCACGTTCGTTGCCTGGAGACTGGAAAGCATGAACGCGCTAGTCCAGCGGAGGGTGCTAGAGCCGAGCGGTGAATGAGCCGACACACCGCTTCGCTCCCGACATTAAGCGGCGCCACGCCAAGGATCAGTTCGGGTCGAGCCGTTCTTGACGAAGAGCGTGCAGCGTTCCAGTCGTACTCGCCGATGTGCAAAAAACGAGGACTTGGCTCGAAGCCGCGAGCGCGGAAGTCCTTCGGTCGCGTCCAGCGCGGAGCTACCAAAGCCCATCCGGCGGAGCTCAGGCAGGTGGTAGACCCAATGAGTTCGAGCTGCCTAGGAGAGCCCGGCACGCCAAGAACAGGTTCTGCGGTCACGTCGGTTCTGCGCGCCATGAAGCCGCGGACGGTGGATGCGAAACGGCTTGCCACCCCAGTCCACACTGCGAGATGGTAAGATGCCGCAGCTCCTCGATACTGACGTAGTACCTCAGTGCGAATCGGCATGATCTACGTCCGTGCGAGAGCCTGCGTTTTTGGCAGCTTCGATGCGGCTCGTCGTCCAATTGCTGGTCTGCCAGGCGAAGCGGTCGTCGAGGTCGTCTTCGATTACCCCGGCCGCGTACAGCCGATCGAGCAAGTCAGCGACTGCAAGTATGCTCGTTCCGTCAGTCGTGACCCGCATAACCAGCTCCGACGCTGTGCAGTTGCCGAACGCGATGAGATCGCCAACGGAAATCGGAGCGACGTCGTCGGGCACCCGGTGTTCCATATTGCGGGCGCGGAGCTGAAAGTACCGGTTCCCTGCTTTGTATTGCAGGTCTCTGCGGAAGCGGATCGGCAGGTCGGGGGCTGGGCTCTCGAGCATATACTGGTTGATCATGCTCTGCAGCCCCTCCCGGAACTCGTCAGGCGTCCTGAAGAAACGTTCACCCAAGATGCGGTAACCGAGAGGCCAGCGTTCGCTCCCCGGTACCGGCGTCACCAGTTGCAAACGTCCCTGCTGCATATTTACGAGGAAGCCGGAAACACACGCGATCGTGGTATGATCGCGTTCCAGCAACGCGATTGCATCATCTTTGATGGCGGACCTGAGCTTCCCCTTCCGCTCGCGCGCGCGTCCGGCGAAAGCCTTTGCGGTCGGCGCCTCCTTGCCCTGCAGGATGAGTTCGACCCCTAGCAGCTCCTCTGGCGAAAACGTCATATGAATCTGGTTGAGATGTGCTTTGCTCAGCACGGAGAAACGATTCGGCGTGGTGCCATACAGGTTGAACAGTCTGAGCACGCGTCTGGTGAGTGCCTGATCCTTAAGCGGCGCAGCGGTCGTTGTCTGCGGCAATGCGCCCGTGATCCGATAGTAGTCGAACAGAAAGCGATCGTAGTGTGGGTTGTCCATAGGATCTGTAGCCCAGTAGCAGAAGCCAGTACGGGCTGCCGAATCAAACACCTCGCTCGCGACGCCAACTACGCCACGCCAACGCTCTGCCTGCTCTTTGCTGTAGTCGTAATAGCCTTTGAACCGGTCGGCAGAGAGGCCACAGAACCAGCAACCAACGGTGCAGCCTTCGCTCAACTCGAAGGCGATGATCGGGTACGTGACCGATAGCGACGATGCGCCCAATTCGTCGTTGCAGCGCCGGATTTGGCGCTCGCGCCAGGCATGGAAACGAGGGTTAATCGTCGACATTTCGCCTTCGTCGCGCAGGAGGTCGCGATGGCGCAACATCTCGCGCAGATGCTCGTCCCACATCGTAGCCAGCGGCCACTGGGCAGACTCCGGCTTGAAGCGGTATTTTTGGTAGTCTGCGTGCCAGAGCGGCAACATTTCCATTGGGTCAACTTCGATGCCGTAGCGCTCTGTTACCGTACGAGGGGCATCGACGTTCTCCGAAAGTGCCTTGCGGAACTCCACGTCACCAGCTAACCGCTCCGTGAAGCGCTTGACGTGCGACAGGGTGCGCAGTTGCTCGGGGGTGCGACGGTCAACACTCCGTCGGTAGTGTTCGGTGGCAGCGCGCGTCATCACGTCGGATAAACCTTGAAGCAGCATCTCATAAGCCTAATGGCAATGATCTCCCCCCGGACGAGGCTGCTTTCATGTTCTCGTCGCACTTCTCGTCTCCTTGAGCACGAGCCAATGCGGTCAGAGCGAAAGGCATGTCAGGCCGCGACCGCAACAACAACAACCAGAACAACAGCGACGGGCTCGACTGCCGAGGCGAAGTTAAAGTGCGCTTCCGCGACCTGTACGCCGCTCGTGGGCACCTCCGCAGCGGACCTGGCCAACCCGGTGGCCTGCACAACGCCGCTCGAGATCGCAACACTCGAATCAGGATTGACGCCTGCAGTCGCATCGAGCTGCTTACTAATCAACTCCTGTCGGCTTCGACACCGGATGTAACTCTTAGCTTCATCAAGAGTAAAATCGTAGCCGTGACTTTTTCCGACCGCTACAATTGATGCAAGACCTGTAGCACTCGGTTTTGCGTTTTCGAGCAGATTGCCCTTTTTCCCTAGATCGTTGACAAACCGCTCTACCTCAGTTCGCGACACAGCCAGTCTCCACGTCTTCGCTCAATGTTGCCAAACTATGCACGATGCCTTCGCAGGCGATCGACGCCGACAGCGCGAACAAAGCAAGCAACGCGCCAGACTGAAAATTGCTGATTTTTCGCTTTGTCTCGCGTCGTCAACACGACAACATTGGTATGGAACCGACAACCGGCCCACGATTCGGGACAAGATTTCGTTGTCGGTATCTAAAGTCGTCCGGTCTTTAATCGCGGGCGACAGCAAACCGAGCGGCCCAGTGCAGGGCGACGGCGTCGGGCACGCATGCAGGACGCGGCATCAACCCGGGCTATGGCTTTACGCGCCAGCGCAGAGGACATTCGGGTGGCACCTCCCGTTACTGATCGCTTGACCAAAGCGACTCAAAACAGAATCCAGCAATCTCTTGAGATTGCTGGGCTCTTTCGATCGATTTGGTGGCGGGTCCGAAACGAACGCCAGATCGAAGACCCTCGTTTGTGGTTTCCGCGCTTCCGGGAGCCAAGTGATAATCGGCTCCGATGGGGCGGACGAGGGTTCTCACCACCGTTTGTTCACGATCATTCACTTGAAGCCGAACCAATTCAGCGCAACGGCCTTGGTCTGAGCCAGGCGTGGATGGACTGATCATTGGCGCGCTCTGACCGCGGGACTTGTCGATGCTAATGGTGGCTAGCACCCTGCCCAACAGGTGGCGCGTTACCGCGTCGGCCGCCGCCGGCTTGGCATGATAGAACCCTACGGTCGGGCTGCGCGCCACCTGCCCTCTTAAACAACCTCAGACGGCGAGCTGATCGTCTCCGAGCTCTCGTCGCGGTTCAGGCGTTCGTGCACTGCCCTGCTGGCCTTGAAGACCGGAAAGCGCTTTTGCTCGATTTGCACGTACTGCAGGTCTTCCATCTTTTGCGGATTGCAGTTGCGGTCAAGCGCCGGAATTCGCTTATTATTGATGGGATTCCATATCGAGAGGTTCATGTTCTTGATTTCCTCGGTAGAAATATCCGAATCAAGCAATTGTTCGGATCGCTGAATAACCCGCCCGAGCGTAGTGTCATGCATCATCCAGGCATAGCCGCTCCTATCTGCGCGAAGATCGAGTTCGACACCGTGGAAACCGTGCTTAAGCGCGTTGTCGGCGGCTGAATGGTGTTTTCGAGAATGCCCTTGGAATTATCGAACAGACCGCGGTGCGGCAGTATTTGCTTCCGATGCGGATCGATGCCGCGGGTCTTGGCTTCGGGGCCGGTCAGGAAGAGATCCTTCCCGTAACCGGAGGTGTCGATTTCAGACTTTGCGTCGCCAAGAGCGGGCCTATCCAGACCAAGGCTGGACTTCCAAGCGGCCTTGCCGCTAGCCAGTCGGTGATCGTCTTGTTGACGGTGCCATCGACGGGATCGTTCGGATCATTGGAGCCAACTTTTGGGTTGTCTCGCCACATGTGGGAAACGGTAGAGAGATGGCTTTAGCCCCGCTGCACCCGGCCGATTTGGGTTTGCAAGCCAGCCTTCCCCTCGCCTCCCGCGATCGCATCGGTAACACTGCCAGCCACAGTTGAAGCGACAACCATGGTCCCAATCAGCCTTAGCCGGGTCAGTTGCTTGCGCCAGCGGCGCGTACTGAAAGCGAACACGTTGCGAACTGCGCCGCCAGGCAGATCTGTCACATTGGCGGCGGTGCCCGAAGAGTCGAGCAGAACCGTCCGCTGCCTTAACATGAGCGCTCTCCGTCGGTCTCAAAATGTCGCTTGTGGTTGCTGTTGCGGTGTGGAGTCTACCAGCTTTCTTGAAGAGGACGACGGATCACCGTCCGCGTTGGCCCTCTTCAAGAGAGAAATGAGCCCCGTAGATCTGCAGCATGTTCGGATCAGCCGCGCAAAAGCTGTCTATGGCGCATCCAATTTTGGGAGGGAACGCCTGTGCTTCGCTGAACAATGCGGTGGAGCGTAACAGTAAGGCGGCCGATTGAATGCCGGTGGTCCTTCGAGAACGAGTTTGTTGCGTGTAAATGGGAGATCATTGCCCTCAGTCAAGAGGGTGAAGATAGCGCGCGTCCGCGCGGGCAAGTTCGTCATACCTCAAAAGCTCGAAGACCTCGTCGAGCGTCGCAATATTGGGCTCGATACCGGCAACGCCTTCTTCGGCAATGATACGACGGCAGATCTGCTGCATTGCCGCTAGTGCAGCTCGCACTGAGTGGTTGGCCCAGATCACTGTTGAGATGCGGGCATTACGATACGCAGAGACTGGTGTTCGATAGTATGTCGTTGGCACGATCACGACGGGCAATCGGCTTTGCCAGGTGCGCGTGAAGGAAAGAACCTCGTCCGCGGTGCTCTTTCGCGAGTGAATGAGGATCGCATCCGCACCAGCGTCCGCGTAAGCGTGAGCGCGTAAAATTGCTTCGTCCATTCCATGCCCCGCGATTAACGCCTCGATCCGGGCCACGAGGACCAAGTCTTCCGCGACTGTATCCTTAACTGCCCGCAGGCGGCCGGAGAATTCGTGGATATCGGCGAGGGGATGACGATCCCCAATGAGCGAGTTCATCTTCGGAAAGCAGCTGTCCTCCAGCGCAACGCCCGCAGCGCCTCGTTGACGGAGCTTGCGGGCAAGGAGGCGTGCATTGTTGAAATTCCCGAAGCCGCCATCGCCGTCAACGAGAACAGGCAGTTTGCTCGAGTCCACGATCCGCTCGACTGCATCGACAAGTTGGCACCATGACGCTTCGTTGACATCACGGTACCCAAGAGAGGAGGCAATTGAAAGACCCGACGCCCAGAGACCTTTGAACCCTGCGCGCTCGGCGATCGCAGCGGAGAGGCCGTCATGCGCTTCCATGAGGAAGGAAAGTTCAAGATTGGAGCACACCTGTGCACGCAGCATTTCTGCGAGCGAGGATGCGGTGCATCGATCAGGACCGTTGGCGAGTACAGATTGTGGTTGACGTTTCATGCCGAACACCCCAAGAGCGACGGTTGAGCAACCCGACTGAGCAGCCCAACCTTCATTCGGCAATCACTCGGCTTTTCTGACATCTAGATCAATTAGTCGGCTTGATAGTTGACGGAGCGTTCTTGCCCGTCCGGCCGAGGGCGATGGCTCTCTCTGTGGATCGACGCCACCTACGTGAAGGTGCGCCAGCAGGGGCGCATTGTCTCGGTCGCGGGCATCGTCGCGATCGGCGTACAGTGATGGCCGGCGCGAAGTCCTGGGCGTGGATGTCGGCCCATGCCCGGATGGCGTCCTGCGCAGGCTCGCGAGGCGGGGTCTGCGCGGCCCTCAGCTAGTGAATCTCGGACGCCCACGAGGGCATCAAGGCCGCCGCCAAGGTGCTGAACGCCACGTGACAGCGCTGCCGAGTGGAGGTTGTTGAAAAGAGTTCGGGCGGACTGATTCCGTTTTCCTTGTGAGTCGCGGTCGGAGGGGCGCCACATGCTGGGAAGGAACAGAATCAGCTAGAGCTGTTCGTCACCTCCTCGCTTCGCCAGCAAATCCCCGACGACCAGTGGCGGTTCGGGTCGATCGCGTACGCTATTCTTCTCGGCTACACCACGAAGTCTCACTGTTATTTCTTCGGCGATGGCCGGGCGATTATCCGGAAGTCGCTGTAGGGTTGATGCTCGCTGCGCTGTCACTGGGCATCGTCGACGATCGGAGGCTCAAGTCAATGTCGCCATCCGATGGTTCGTCGGCTAAGGACCGCATGACGCTCTTCCCGACCACTCCGGCTTGATACGCATCCGCGAGCGGTGGGGCGCCCACCGCATGATCTTCAAGCGGCGCGGGCGGGGCCCGTCTCAAGGCGAAGATCGCGACCGCCGATGTCGTTCACATCGATGCATCGCTTATCCGCACCACTCTGAGCTAAATAAGCATCGTCGGTAGAGCGGGCGGCACTCTCACGATCGGACTGCGGCATGTTTCAAGCGCCTCGTGCATCGACATGCTTGCAAATGATAGAAGCCATCGCCAAGGGCAAGTCTAGACCTGCTCGACTCCGAGCACCGTAGAGCCGCAACTCTCGTCTCAATTCTAACGACTTACGTTTGCGCTCGGGTCAACTACCAACGTTAGTATCTGATCTACTGATGGGAGCAAACTATTTGTCGGATGAGCATCGGGCTGCGCAAACATCAGCTGCAAGGAGTTCAGCATGCAGACTCACTCACAATCTGTTCTGGCCGACGGCCGCCATCGATGCGTTGGCTCCTCGGTTCCAAAATACTGTGTGCTCAGGTCTGCTCCAACCGCGCCCCTCATTGTAAGTGCATGAAGGGCATCTTGGCGCGATGAAGAGGTCGCCGGTCTCAATGAACTCTAAAGCCCCATTTGGCTACGACGCGGTTGTCGATCGGAAGAGTGATATCGGCCGAGGCAGATCGCGTACCGGCGGCGAAGCGGTTGCGATCACCGTAACAAATTCGACCATCGATGCAGGAGGAGCGCACATGTTGGCGCAACGGATGTCTTTGCTGTCAGGTTCGGGCACTGCCGCCGCCCGTGAGGCGGCTAAGATAGCTGCCGCGACCGGCCGTCAGATCATCGATCTCGCCGACGGCGAAGTCATCATCGAGCCACCATCATCCGTGCGCGAAGGAGCGATTGCCGCCATCAATGCCGGCGCGAACCGGTATACCGATTCCATCGGCCTGACGCCGCTTCGCGGCGCCGTTGCCGCAAAGCTGTCTGCGGAAACAGGCATCGACTGGAATACGGATAACATCGCTATCACTGCGGGTGCAAAGCAGGGCCTGCTCGACGCTGCCTTGGCGGTGTTCAATCCTGGAGATGAGGTCATCATCATTCGCCCCTGCTGGCCGACATTCCCGTCCCAGGTTCTTCTCGCTGGCGCAAAGCCCGTGTTCGTCGACGTTCGCCCCCCGACATATACTCCTGATATTGTCGCAATTCGCGCCGCTGTCAGCCCGCGCACGAAAGCCGTTATCATTAACTCGCCGAACAATCCGACCGGCGCAATCTATGATCGAATGACTCTACAAGCTATCGGCGATCTCGCGATCAACTATCAGCTCTGGATCGTTTCCGACGAAAGCTACTCCAGCTTCGTATTCACCGGTTCGCGCCATGAGTCGATCGTCATGGCGCATCCCGGCGTCCGTTCAAGGACAATCCTGGTCAACGCCTTCTCAAAAGAGCTGGCGATCACCGGTTGGCGCCTGGGTTACTTCGCAGCTCCGCCGGAGATCGTTTCCGCGGCCAAGAAGCTGCAGAGCCATACGACCTCGAATGCCAACGTAATCGCACAGCACGCCGTCCTGCATCACCTTCAAGTCGGCGACGGCAGTTTTGAACGAAAGATGCATGAGCGTCTGTCCGACGCTCGCAACAATGGTCTTCGCATCCTCTCTGGTCTGCAGGACGTAAGCTTGCCGGGCGCCGACGGCTCGTTCTTCTTCTATCTCGATCTCAGTAGGCTTGTCTCAGCTTTGCCGGCCAGCGGCCACCTTCGATCCACCGACGACATTGCGCGATTGCTCCTGGAGGAAGCCGATGTGGGATCCGTTGCCGGCGGTACCTTTGGCGACGTGAATGGCCTGCGTCTCTGTTTCGGTGCTCCACCAGACCTGCTGGAGACGGGACTGAAACGCGTCGTCGAGACCCTGAACAGCCTCAAGACCAGGCAACCAGCCTGAAGCTTGCCAGAAGGACGTTTGAAAATGCTCAATGGTACGCGGGCGGTGATCCTTGCCGCAGGAATGGGCTCCAGGCTGCGCCCCTACACGGAATTTGTTCCGAAACCTTTGGTGAAGGTGAACGGAACTTCGATGCTGCACAACGCGCTGCATCAGTTGTCTGAGCTCGGGGCTCGCGAAGTAACCATCGTCGTGGGTTATCGCGAGGAAGCCATCGAACAGTCCTGTGGCCATCGATTCGAGGATGTCGACATCGAATATATCCACAATCCCATCTTCGATCGGACCGGCAGCGCCTATTCCCTATGGCTAGCGCGAAACACAATGCTTGCCAGCGACACCGTCTTTCTCGAAGGCGATGTGTTCTTTGAGCGCGAAGTCCTCGAAAGAACACTTCGAACGGTCTCATCTACCAAGCAGAGCGTGGCGGCTGTGGCGGCGTTCAACGCAGCAATGAGTGGCTCCGCCGTCGAGCTGGCTGACGATGGTTCTGTCGTCACGTTCGTCATGAACCAGACGCCCGTCGAGGCCCGGGCCAGGGGTCTCTTCAAGACCATCAACCTGACGCGCTTTTCCGCAGAAGCCTCGCGCGAACAGCTGGTGCCAGCATTGCACCAGGCTGTGGAAAGCGGGCATCGTACGGTCTATGTTGAGCAGGTCCTCGCACGGCTTGTCGAGCAGCGAGAGCTGCAGCTTTCAGCGGCGGATTGCAGCGATACCCGCTGGTTCGAAATCGATAGCAAAGATGATCTGCGCCTAGCGGAGACGATTTTCGCGCCGTCGACGGGAGCAAGGCGATGATCGGGTATCTCCGTGACTACGCAAATGCCATCACCGCCCTCGCCTATCTGTTTGCCGTTATTGGGCTGTTCCTGGCCTTAAACGGCAAGATAGAGCTCGGCGTTGCGGCAATGCTCTGGACCTGGTTTTTGGATCATTGGGACGGGCATGTTGCCCGCAAGACGAGCCATCTTCGCCGTCGAGGTGTGCCGGAGTTCGGAAAGAGCTTTGATGGATTTGCCGACTTCTTTCATGGAGTCGTGTTCCCGGCTGCAGTGATCATCCTTATCAGTCAAGGAACTGCCCTGTCGCTCGTCGCGAGCGTGCTTCTCGTTTTAGCGGGTGCCATCAGGCTCAGCTATTTCGAGAACGTGGGTCTTACTGCCGACGCTCGGTTCACGGGCATCCCCGTTTCGTACGATACGCCACTTCTTGCGATGCTCTTCCTTTCACGGTCGCACTTTCCTGGCGACCTCTTTCCGACCGCCGTGGCGATCGCTTTCATCATTCTTGCAGTGCTTCATGTCACAACTGAGATTCG
Organism: Bradyrhizobium sp. S3.3.6; assembly: GCF_040546905.1. Taxonomy (NCBI): domain Bacteria; kingdom Pseudomonadati; phylum Pseudomonadota; class Alphaproteobacteria; order Hyphomicrobiales; family Nitrobacteraceae; genus Bradyrhizobium; species Bradyrhizobium sp. S3.3.6. The sequence continues at coordinate 244,327 of NZ_JBEPOT010000007.1, forward strand.
GGTTCCGGCTATTCGGGGGATCGCAGTCCCAATCGCCACCGCCTTCGCGATCGCGGGCTCTATCAGTTTGGTGATGATCTCCCGATCTGGCCTTCAGCACTAGGATCAGCGGCCAATTCATAAGGTTATGACTAGCGAGAGCGAAATGAACGATCTGACTAAGCTTGGACAAGCGCAGCCCTTATCACCCAAAGTGATACCGATCGATTTTGGTCGGAATTTTCCACCTCCCAGCTCCGTGGTTCAACGCGCTTTGACGGACACGTTTGCCGCCCTTGGACGTGCAAATATCGCGGATGCCATTCGCTTTCCGCGCTTCATAGGAACTGTGGGCGACCGAGACGCGGGAGCAACGTGGCTTAGTCGGCGGCTTGGTCAGAAGCCGAGCGTAGAGCGTGTCGTACTCGCAAACGGCTCGCAGAGCATACTGGCGATGTTAATGGCCCGGTTCGTCAAAGCCGGCGGTGTCCTTCTAACGGAAGAGCTGACCTATCCAGCAATCAAGCCACTTACGGCGATATTCGGTATCGAGCTTCACGCTGTGTCAATGGATGTTGAAGGGATCGATCCGGAGAGTCTTGAGAAGGCCTGCGTTGAGCTGGGCGAGAATGCTCGGGCCCTCTATTGCATGCCCACACTGCATAACCCAACATCTGCAACAATGTCTGAGGCAAGACGCTCAGACATTGCGACGGTGGCTCGTCGACACGATGTTTGGCTCTTTGAAGATGATATATATGGCGTGCTGCCGGAAGAGGCGCCTCCTCCACTTTCTCTCTATGCGCCCGAGCGCAGCTGGTACATTTTGGGACTAAGCAAATCCCTCGCCGCGCAGCTTCGGGTGGCGTATGTCGTAGGTCCCAACTCGGACATCTCGCAAAATGTCTTTTGGCCTGGAGTGCGGACCACGAACTGGATGGTCGCACCGCTGGTGGCAGAGGTCGCATCGTATTGGCTCGCAAATGGGATCGGCTCAGAAATACTGCGATCGGTGCGAACGGAGACCCTGAGGCGCCGGGCCTTGGCTGCGTCGATCCTTCCGCGGATGCAGCTATCTCCAAGCGCATTCAACTATCATCTTTGGATCAACTTGCCTGAGGCATGGCAGCTTGACGCTTTTGTTAAGGCGGCCCTCGATGCTGGAGTGGTTGTTGGACCGGGCGATTCCTTCGCCGTTAACAATCAACAGGGCGACCGCAAATTTCGGCTCGGTCTAGGCGCGCCGTCGGATCAGGATGAACTTGTTCGAGGGTTGAAGGCAATTGCATCTCTCATGGATGCGCCTGCGGATCGGGAGTTGAACCAATGAAGGGCCAGGTAACGCAAGCTCACGTAACAAGTCAGTTCCCCACCAGCGATACTGATCTGCACGTTTGTCTCATTTCCGAAGAAGGAGGCTTTGACCTCCGGACTTCGGAATTGGCACCTGCACCTCCGAAACCAGTGCCGGCCTATCCTGACGCCAAGGCCCTATTTCACGTCGGCGCCTACTGTGGATCGGTCCTGGCGTCCGTCGGTACGTTTACTCTCGAAGACATGGATTCGGATCAAGGAAGTCAGTCATCCGGGCGCAGTTGGAGAATTCGTGGAATGGCAACGGCAAGAGATTTTCGTCGCCTTGGGTTTGCCAGTGCCGTACTCGACCATGGTCTACGTGAAATCCGTAAGCGTGGTGGGCTCCTGGTATGGTGCAACGGGCGAACAACGGCCCGCTGGTTTTACCGACATCATGGGTTCGAACAGATTGGTGGCGAGAGGCAGGTGCCGGGCCTTCAACCCCATTACCGCTTCAAAAGAGCTATAGGACAGCCGCATCATTCTTAAGCGATGAAGCTAACGACGGGCGCGCCGGGCTGCCTTGGACTCGACCCAGCCGCCCGTCCAACACCCTCATTGGCTCGGTGTGGAACCGAACGAAAACGTCTTTGGAGAACTCTCATGCCGGCACAGATTTCAGCGAACTCCGTTGGATGGGAACATTATCAGACACTTGGTGAGCACTACGACAAGGAGCGACCGGGATATCCTATTTGCGCAGTTCGTGAGATTGCGTCCGGGGCTTCGTCTTTGCGTCCCTCTTCCAGCCGAATAGTCGACGTGGGCTGCGGGACGGGTATCTTCACCCGAATGTTAGCCGATGCTCTCGACGGATCCTTTGAAGTGCTTGGTCTGGAGCCCAGTTCGATAATGATTGAGCGCGCTATTAAAGCAAGAAAGACCGGTCAGCCAGTTCGGTTCGTCCAATCTCTGGCCGAGCAACTTCCGTTCGGCGATCGAACCGTTGGCGTTATAACGGCTGCTGGTGCCGCACAACTTTTCGACCGGATGCTCTTCTACGCAGAAGCGCACCGCGTCCTGGTAGATAATGGTCTCCTCGCGATATTGCAGAACAAGCGCTGCCACGAGACCGGCTTCTTCCAGTCCTTCGAGTTATTCCTCGAGAAGTTTGTTCCCGGCTATCGAACAGGCACATACGCGGATGCTGGGGGCGGACATTCGGTCTCCGACTTCGAGGCTGAACTTGCCTCAGATGATCGATTTTCAAACGTCATGGTCCAGAGATGGGATTGGCCAAGAACGTTTACTACCGAGAGCTTTGAGGCATTCGCTTTGTCAACAATCCAACTCAAAATGGCGCGGACGACGCACGGTAACGACATCATCAAGGAGCTACGGTCAATCTTGTCGGACCATTGTGACGCAGTTGGCACCATTGATGTGACCTACAGTACCGAACTCACAACTGCAGTACGGACCGTGCAGTAATTATATTCCGTATGCGGAGACACCATGCAGCCGTCAAGAATCTGGTCCGAAATCGACTTTCAGAAAGAAGGCAAGGCTACCGGCTATCTTCGCGTACCGATCTCGACCAATGCCTCAGCATACGGATGGATCCCAGTTCCGGTTGCGAGCATCAAGAATCGCTCTGGCCCTCGGGTCTTATTGATTGCAGGTAGCCACGGCGATGAGTGGGAAGGCCAGATCATGCTCATAAAGCTGATCCAGTCGCTGCAGGCACAGGATATTCAGGGGCATTTGATAATCCTCCCCGGTGCGAATGCGCCCGCGGTTGCGGTAGGCCAAAGAGTCTCTCCCTTGGATGATGGAAACCTAAATCGTAGCTTTCCGGGGGATCCAAATGGGACCCCGACGATGATGATCGCCCATTTCATCGAAACGGTCCTATTGCCAGGCTGCGATTTGGTTTGTGACTTTCATTCGGGAGGAAGCTCGCTGGAATACCTGCCTTCTACAGTGATTGTTGCTCCGAAGTCCGCTTCTCAACTCTTGGATCTCCTCCGTGTATTCGGCTTACCTGTTGGGTTCGCAACCGAGGCATCGACAGGCGGAGACCGCAGCTTGACCGGCGCTTGCGATCGCGTGGGGAGCGTCGCTTGTCTTTCGACCGAATTGGGTGGTGGGGGAACCGTTTCACGTAATTTGCTACGCGCTACAGAGGATGGTCTTGCGCGCGTTTTGCATCATATCGGTGTCCTGACCGCTGCCCCGAAGGCGCCCCGTCTTGGTTCCACCCAACTTCTCTATCGCGTTCGACCGAACGACTTTGTCTACTCTCCTGCAAACGGTCTATTCGAGCCGCTTGCAAGTCTTGGAGATACGGTCAGCGATGGTCAGCAGGCGGGGCGCATTCACTTTACTGAAGAACCTTGGCGGAAGTCAGTCACAGTTAACTTCGGGAAGGGTGGCGTCGTTTTGTGCCGGCGTTTTCTGGCGCGGGCAACCCTTGGTGATTGTCTGTTTAATGTCGGGATGACATGGACGCCCGAATAGCGTGATTGAGCTGCGAGATAGGAATTGTCATGACGTTAAGCCCTCAAACTCGGTCCTTAAGCGATCAGCTTCGGTCTAACGAGAAGCAACGCCGTGGTTGGATCTACGACGCGTTGGGCGTCCAGCCGATCGTCAATTGCGCTGGGACGAGGTCGAGTTTTGGTGGCAGCAATCCGATTCCGATAGTTGAGCGGGCTATGAAAGCTGCGGGCGAAGCATTCGTCGACATGGATGAACTCGCCGAAGGCGTCGGCAGATACATCGCCCAGCTCACTGGAGCAGAATGGGGCGTGGTGACGGCCGGAAGTGTGGCGGCACTTGCACTGGCGACCGCCGCATGCATCGCTGGCAACGAACCGGTTGCAATGACCCGGTTACCCAAGTCGGGCGGTTTGAAAAAGCGGGTCCTGATTCCGCGTGCGCACCGTTTTCCCTATGAGTCTGCCATAAGCATTGTCGGAGCCGAACTTGTTCCATTCGATAGCCTCGAAGATCTCGCCACGTTAGCCGAATCAGCTTGCATGATCTGCTTGCTCGGGAGGGTGGAGGCGGCTGATGGCAACATGTTCTTGGAAGCGATGCGTGAACGCGTTGGGCATATGCCGATTGTGGTCGATGCAGCTGGACTGTCTCCTGGCAAGCCTGACCCGTGGCTATCCCGAGGCGCAACATTGGCTATCTACTCAGGCGGTAAATATCTGCGCGGCCCACAGTCAACCGGCCTGTTGATCGGATCAGAACAACTGGCACGGGCCGCGTGGGCGAATGGGCCACCGCACCTTTCGTTTGGCCGCGCGATGAAGGTCGGCAAAGAGGAGATCGTTGGCGCCGTCGTTGCCCTCGAGGCCTGGCTTACTCCGTCTTTACGTGCGAACGATGAGCAAAAGTGGCTTCGGCTATTGGGGACGATCGCGTCAAACCTCTCGCCCGATCTATTCCATGTTTCAATACAGCCGCCAAATTGGTCGGCGCTCACGCCTCGCCTGAAGGTGTTTTGGGTCGACGAACGGATAGCCGCGGTCGAAATCGTTGCTCGGATGCTTCATGATTTTCGTATTCAACTTCCGGACTTTTGCTCGAGCGAGAATGTCGTTCTGATCGACCCCTTTAACATCGTCGATGATGAGCAGGCTCACCTGGTTGCTAAATCCCTCGATACCGTACTCCGAAATCTGCAATCCGAGGTCGAGAACGACGCTGTGTCGGCTGGTCCGAAAGCACACGAATCTTTCGCTGGACTCTGGAGTAGTACTTTGACTTTCGCCGGTCGGGTGGAAGAGCATGCCATGGAGCTAACGCAAGAGGGAGCTGCCATTTCTGGTGTCTACCGAGGCGACGTCTTTGACGGTTCGATTACTGGCCGCGCCAATGGCAATGAGCTTAACCTCGTTGCAAAGCACGATACCGACCTAATGGAAATATACTATTGCTTTGAAGGCCACCTCCGGGTGGGCCGCATTGAAGGGATTGCTCAGTTAGGAGCCGCGACGCCGGAGCTAAGAAGTCCGTCGCTTTGCAAGCAGTTCGGCAATGCCCGATGGACTGCAAGACCGTCGAGCGCGGCAAGAGGGTGGCGGCCGCCGCCCATACAACGCGACATCCATCAGGAAATCAAGTGTGGAGGTCCAGATGCGAACGTTCCCGGGGACTGCAAGTGAATACATCCAGCTTGCCGAGCGAGCTGTGGACCGATTTTCATTGAGCCAAAATATCGACGATCTCTTCACTGCGATTCTGGTCACGGCGCATTCGTTTGATTTCTTTCATCGCGAAAACAAGGGGAGGCCTGCGGAAGAGGCCGACAAGCAAGCTTTCGGCATTGAAAATCCGGATTGGAAGATCATCAGGCAGCTTTGCAATGGGGGCACAAGAGCAAGACTAACCGCTGTCGGAGACCCTAATCTCTGTCCTTCCGCCGAGCGCGCCATTCCAGACCGAACGGTCTGAGTTATTGCTTTTGAAGAGCGCGAACGGGCCCTTGATTTCCTGTGCTCTCGCTTTCTAGAGCGACTTAAGGGACGGCTCTCCACTCGCGTCTCACCGACGACGAAGCGTCTGCTTCACATCTTGATATGATCAGTCACTGACATGAAGGAACCGTACTATGTGGTGGGGTGGCACCTTTCGGTTCTGATGGAGCGGTAATGCGTCGAGTGCACTCGTAGCGCATCAAACGAAACAAAGGAGCCATCGATGCTTTCTGATTTTTATGATGATCTCGCCTTAGTGTACCACTTGCTCTTCGAGGATTGGGACCAAACGATAAAGGAACAGGCCGAATGCCTTAGCCGGCTACTGCCTTCGCCGAAACAGGCGGGCCCGATACTTGACTGCGCTTGTGGTATCGGAACGCAAGCGTTGGGTTTGGCTGCACTCAATTATGACATCTCGGGAAGCGATCTTTCAGCGCTCGCAATCCGCCGCGCTCGCTCCGAAGCGCTGGCGCGCGGATACGACATTGAATTTCGCATTGATGACATGCGGCAGCTGTCCGCGGCGCCGTGCAAGCACTACGGCGCAGTTCTTTGCATGGGAAATTCCATTCCCCATCTGGAGAGTGAGGTCGAGGTCCGCCAAGCGATTGAGAACATGAACAAGAGGCTGACCGACGGCGGTTTGGTCATGCTCAGCATCCGTGACTATGACATAGCTCTTCACGAGAGACAGACATCTACTAAGCCGTCGTTCTTTTCCGACGGCGTAAACCGACGGATACTTCACCATGTCTGGGACTGGGTCGATGATCGATCCTACAAGTTTCACGTCTATCTGACTTTGCAAGACGACGATCAGTGGCGAATTCATCATTTCGTCGGCCACTACCGAGCTCTCCGAACCCATGAACTCGTCCGCCTACTCGATCAATCGGGTTTCAAAAAGATCGATGTTCTTCCGCCGAACCAGACAGGCTACTACCAAACTATTGTGAAGGGAGTTAAGGCAGAAGCAGTTTAATAGCCGATTGAACTTCACCGGTGGATCACTTCGGCCTTGTAGAGACCGTTCACGGTTTCGGCGACGGCGTTGTCATAGGAATCTCCGACGCTGCCGACAAAACGCTCGACGCCAGCTTCAGTCAGGCGTTCGGTGTATTTGATAGAGACGTATTGGGCGGCCCCGGTCGCTTTGATGCACGAGCCTGCCGCGGTGGACCGGTCGCCGATCGTGCACGGCCTGCTCCAGAGCATCGAGCACGAAGCCTGCATGCGCCGAGCGCGAGGCCTCGCCAGCCCACAATCCTGCGGGCATAGGCGACGATCACAAAGGCGGCGTAGACGAAGCCGGTCCAGGTCGCGACATAGGTGAAGTCGGAGAGCCAGAGGACGTTCGGGCTTGGCGCCTTGAACTGGCGGTTGAGGTGATCCAGCGGGCATGGCGAGGCCTTATCGTGGTCTTGACCGGCTTGCCGCGGATAACCCCTTGCAAACCCATGTCCCGCATCAGTCGCGACACCGTGCAACGGGCAACATCGAAGCCTTCGCGCTTGAGCTGCCGCCAGACCTTGCGCACGCCGTAGACGGAGAAGTTCTCATCGAACACGCGCCGAACCTCGATCTTCAGCCTGACATCTTGCCTGGCGCGCGCCGACTGCGTGCCGGATCGCGCCGCTTGGCCATATGGGCGTGGTAGGTCAAGGGGGCGATCGGCAAGACCTTGCAGATCGGCTCGACCCATGCGCCTCACGATGATCGTCAATGAAGGCGATTGTGTTTCGGCATGGAACAAGGGCTCTGACTCATATGTGGAAAGGCCCGGGCTGCAAGATATTTCTCCGATTCAACCAGGGATGACGGTGCCGTCATATGTTCGGCCTGTAAACGCGGCGCCAGGCCTACCGGGAATGTCATCATTCGGAGTTCATCCAGATTTGCACCTTGCCTCCTCGGCAGCTTTCTTCTTCAGCCGAAGAGCTCTTAAGATCAGTCTCGTGCATGCCGACGTCCAAACCACGGAAGAAGTCTATCGCGCGCCTCCCGCGTTGCTGAGACGGCGCAGTGTGCGGGATATTCACCGCGCAAACCACCTACTCTGCTGCCGCAGGCTCTGCAGCAGTCCGATTACAGGCGGCCTCAAAAAGGCGCGCCTCAATGTAGGAAAGTCTTTGCCAAAGGCTATATGGCTCATCACGCAGTCAGCACTGAGATCCACGAGCGCGTCCTGACCTTGGAGCAGCCCCCGATTTGGAATTGACTCTGTGAGCGATCGGCCCTCACCAAATGCCCAAGTTGGATCCTTGCGTTCTGCCGCGCCCTTGGCTTACTTGCCCGTCGTTGCCCTTGTCCTGTGGGCGCCAGATCGGTCCGAGCGGGCGCGCAGCGCCAGTTCGAGCCTCCACATCCGTCCTGACCGGCTATGGCGCTGCATGACGACGCGGGCATGACAATAATCGAATAATGCGATTTGATCGCCGCTGTGATGCGATGTGGGGACGTCGCCGCTTGTGAATACAAGTAAGGCGAGTCAACCTGCCGTTTGACCCGTACGCTCCCGCAAGGAAGCCGTCCTGTGTGAGCTTGCTTCTGGTGCCGATATGACAGACCTCGGAATAGGGATCAGCTTCAAGTTGGGACGGTGGGCGCTGAGTTTCGATCTTGAGAAGATCGACGAGTTCAAGGCGCAGCACGGCTCCGACCTGTTCGTTGAAGAAGGGTGCCGTTACGTCACCCGCCGATGCTATGCGCTCGGCATCACTGACGATCTCCGGCTATGGCTTGAGGCAGTGCGGGCAAACAGATGACTTGATCGCGCCAGCCACGGAATACGTGAACACGAACTCACCTGGGAGCGTGTGGGTTTGAAGTCACCCAATCGGCCTCATAATAAAGCTCCTGCGTCCTGGGAGGCTGCCAATGCTGCCACCGAGCCGGCGTGAGCCGGCCCGGCGGGCTTCCGGAGCGCTTTAGAAGAATATCGATGTCGACGCTGAGAAGTTCAGGGCGTGGCCGATTTGGGGGGTGTACGTAATGGTCGTGGGATTGTTGATATAGGTGAGACCAAGGTTGAGATAGACGCCCGGCGCAAGATGCGCCGTGTATGTGCCAGAAATTGCCTTACTGTCGTTGTGAACGAGGTTCTTGGCCGCCAGTGCGTTCTGCACGGCACTGTTGCTCCAGACGGTGTCTGTCGCAACAACTGAGATCTGATCGCTGGGACGGCTGTCAAAGAGGCCCTTTGCGTAGAGACGCGCTTCGTAATACTGGGCGACCTTGTTTTGGTCGGGCGGTGCTCCCATGACGGAGAAGCCGCCGTAAATGCCGCGCGAGGCCGCGCCCTGCGGTGCGACCTGCCAAAGCTGGCGATCGGCCGCGACATAATAGAAGTTATTCTCGTCCCCTCTCGGTTGTTTGGGGAAAGCGAGATTGGTGTAGTGAGCGGTGTTGTAGCCGATACCGGCGCGTAGCCAAGTATCGAGCACACCGGGAGCCGCCTTGGTCTGGTACCCCGTTTCATCAAGCGTTAGGATGCCGGTATTGGGCGTGGTCCAATTCAGGCCCGCCGGGTTCTGATTGACCTCTGTCGCTACGCCGTCCGGGCTGATCGACCGCTGCACCGAAAGTTTGGTGTAGAGTTGACTATCGAAATTGTATCGAAGATTGATGGCCGGTGTGGGTGTCGCGTTGCTGCTCATCCCGCCTTGGTACAAGACGTTCGACGAGGGTCCGAAAACGCTCGCGCCAGCGTTTCCGCCGACCAATGTGCCCGCGAACTCATGCGAGTTTCTGAGGTAACCGACCTTGAGTTCGAGCGCCCTGTCGAAGAAGGTCTGATAATAGGCAAGCGTGTTGATGCCGAGCCTGTCTGGGCCGCCCGGCTGCCAGGTCCACGATTGCTGCTCCATGCCGGCGATGATCTGGCCGTCGGGGATCCCATATCGAGTGAGGTCATAGGTGACCATCACGTAGTTTACGCTGTTGAACGTCGGATTCTGACCATTGTAGAGCTGATTGGCGATAGTGCTTCTGGCCGCATTTGGGAGCACGTTTTGCACGTAGCTGTTCTGTGTCCAGGCAACATAACCGATGCCGAGATCAGCCAGGGCTGATCTGAAGCCGCCTTTATCCTGGTCAACCGTATCGGCAGGACCAGGGATGTTGATTTCCAGGCCCCGCTCACGAAGCTTGTTGAATCTTGCGAACTTGCTGGCTTCGTCCTGCGGTTTCCCTGCCGCGATGTCAGCACGGCTGGCGTGGGGCAAAGCGGGAGCTTGCGCCAAAGCAGACCTTCCGGGAACGCTGCCCGAGCCGATTTCTGCAGCTTTCCCCGAATTGGGGGGCCGGCCCTTCTTCTTCGGGAGCTTTGGTTTAACGGTCGCATCGGGAGTATCGCTCTTGATGCTTGAGCTGCGGGCACTCTGTGCCAGCGCCATACTGCTGATCAGACTAACTGCCAATGAAAGCGCGACCACGCGCCTTCCCTGCTTTGGAAAAAGCTCAGGCGCATCGCCAAATGCCTTGACCTGCCCGCAGCGCGTAACCTGCGCGCCCACCCGTCCAATACGATTTCGCTTTACTCGCATAACGCCCCCGAGGAGATTGTGAATCTTGTGACGGGGCTCCAATCGCATTGAGACCGCAACAGCGGGATGACGTTCATCGAATAATTCGATGGGAAGCCGTGCGATACGCGATCCCGCACGCTCATGGGCTTCCCAGGCCAGCACCAGCTGGACGGACCGGCGCTCGGTGCAACTGCCCCATCCGCGCGTGATAATTCGACAAAGCCGAGCGAAGCCGCAGAGCACTTCGAACGGGACATCTTGTCAAATACGCTGTTGCTGCGAGCGTAAGTGGTGTTCTCGAGAGAGTGTTTCGCGATGGCGATCTTGGTCAAATGCGGATCACGCTGGGCTAGCGTGAGCTTTGAAAGGGCGAGGCCGCTGAATTGCGCCTCGGCCACGACCGCTACCGTATTGGGGGCGCCGCCGAACATTCACGCGTCGTGCATCTGCCGCGAGCGCCTCCCAGATTGGATCGCATATTGGAGTAATGGCATCGAATAATTCGCTGTATGTCATTTGATCGTAGCAAATACCGCCTCTAAGTGCCCCCTGACAGATGTGCAGGCAGACAGCGAGAGGACGAAACGCGATTTCCGCGGTTGCGGCCGATCGGTTCACTGTCCGGAATGGCTTTACGAAGCCGCGGTACACCGAATGGGCTCCGCCACCACGAGCCTTTGGAGTGGACCGAGGCCAGCGCGAGGCTACGTGAGCAGCAGACTTAAGCTGGCAAGGAGACTAGCGGTACGGTCCTAAGTACAAAGCGGTTTTCGACATTCAGCGATCCGGGCATCAAATGGCGAGCCCGCTGCTCCTGGCTGAACGAGAGATGGACCGCCACACCACTCGGGCTTGAAATTGGCGCGCCAGACGAGATCAGGCGAAACCTCTGGGGATGACGCGATGCGGACCACACGTCGAAAAGTGCTGCTAGCTACTGCTAGCGCTATCGGCTCACTCGCCGTTCCAGCGATCGTCCGTGCCGCGACCACCAAGCTGACGATCAGCCACGGCGCACCGGCCTATCTCAAGATGCTCGCCGAGCTTGGGCAGCAATTTTCCGCCAAGTATTCTGGCGTACGGATCGACTTCATCGCCGGCGGCGAAAACTGGGATCCGCTTTTGCAAAGCACGCTCCGCTCGGCTTTGGTCGGTGATTTACCGGATGCGACGTGGCAGTCCCTTACCTATGCAGGGATTCTTGCAAAGCGCGGCATATCGCAACCGATGGACGCATTCACGGGAGACGTCAAAGCCCTGTCCGCCATGGGACTTTCGCAGCCCTTGATCGATGCAACTCAGGTCGGAGGAAAGACCTATTCTCTGCCCTTCGGGACGACCATTCCCGTCATTTATTACAATATGACGCTGTTGAGGCGGGCCGGCTACTCGAAAAACGAGCTGCCATCGTCTTGGGACGAAATCGCCGCGATCGGAAAGCAGGTTGCCTCGTTCGGCGAAGGCGTCAATGGCGGATATATCGAGTATATGTCCACCAACGCGTGGATGTTCCAGAACATTCTCGGCACGCTCGGCAGCCGCATGATGAATCCCGAGCAGACGCAAATCACGTTTGCCGGGCCTGAGGGCCTGCAGGCACTAGAGATACTTGCAAAATTCGGCCGGACCAACAATGTCGACATGACGCAGGACCAGGCGCGCCAGGCGTTCAATTCCGGAATTAGCGGGATCCATATCCGAACTGCAAGCGGCATCAACTCGGTAGCCAAGGCAGCTTCGGGAAAGTTCGAGTTGCAGGTCGGCCAACTGCCTGTCCCCAGTCCGCAGGGAAGGCTTATTGGAGCCGGGCACGGCTTCTTCATGTTCACCAAGGATCCAGAGCGCCAGCGGCGGGTCTGGGACTTCATCCGCTTTGCGGCGGATCGCGATGGCCAGGCCATCCTTGCGAAACACACCGGCTACCTGCCGATCAACATGATCGCTCTGAACGATTCAAAGTTTCTCGAATCCTATTTTGGCGATCATCCATATCACCGCTCTGTCGTCGAGCGGATGTCGATAACGGGCGATCAGTTTTCATTTCCGAGCGACAACACCGTCAAGATCGTCGACATGATGGCCGAGGAAATGCGCAAGGTTGTCACGCAACGTTCAGAGCCGAAGCAAGCCTTGGCTGATATGACCAAGCAAACCAGGAAGCTGCTCTAGTGCGCCGCCTCGTATGCACCTGCGGCACCTGAGGTGAAGCCCGCAATGGCTGATCAACAGCAATTAAGGCACTCCCAGGCAGCGCTATTCAAAGGCGAGCATCAGTCGGCCATTGGCCTTGTGCCGGTGCTTGCCTACTGCAGGCCAGGAAATGTGGGCAAACCGCTCGTGCTGTTTCTCACTGGCGGGGGTGTTATGGCGCGCATTGCCTACGGCCACCCAGGCGCAAACGCGAGCGATTTCCTCGATCATTGGCTCGAGAGGGGAGGATGGGGTCTGTTGACTGCCACCTATCCCGGCGATCATCCGGCGCTCACGACATCCAATCCAGATCTGACGTTGGACGACTGGGCGGCGGCGCTCGCAGCACTCGTCGCGGAGACATTGGGCAGCGGTCCAAAACGGCCGATCATTGCCTGTGGCTGGAGCATGGGTGGCAAGCTCGTTTTTGCGCTGACCCGTGCGCTGCGGCTGAAGGGGCTTGCCCTCGCGTGCTTCGTCTCCTTCTGCGCAACGCCCCCCTTCCCTCGCCTAGACGGCGGACCGATCCCACCGGAGCGAATGTTGCCCAACGGACTCTGGGACCTTTCGGCCGGAACGAGGGATGGCCTGACCAGGGACGAACGCTGGCAGCAAGAGCTACTCGCAATCGCGAATCTGGAAGGGCACAGTGTCGTCGATCCGGACTTGTTCAGGTCTCTCTACCGGACCAATGTCCCTACCGCGTTGTGGGGACCAGAGCTGGACCGGCTTTTTGAAGGACAGACATATCAAGAGTTGTCTTGCGCGCTTCGTAAGGCCCGCTCGTTCTCGGGCGACGATTATCCTATATGCGCTGCGGTTGTTCCCATGGACTCACGGGACTACCGGCACGCTCTTGCCGATGAAGCGGTCTGGGGATCCATCACCGTCCAGGGCCTTCTGCACAATGTCGTGGCGAAGGTAGCCCCCGGGCAGCTCTCCACGCATGATTGGCTTCGTCTCCGTGAGCGTATCATCGACCTGCCGCGGCGCCTGGTCAGGCACCTGCCGGGTGGACATTTTTTCTTCGTCGGAGCACGTGGCGCAAGCGCCACCATGTCTCATCTCGTAGACCTTCACGAGGAAGTACAGCGCGCTTGCGAGTTATTTGGTGGTTTCAAAGGTTTGCGGACAAGCACATGAAGGCGAATGTCGACTTCGATCCAATCGAGCTTGAGATCTTCTGGAATCGGTTGCTGTCAGTGGTGGATGAGGCTGCGGTTGCGTTGCTTCGGACTGCATTCTCCACCGTCGTTCGCGAATCCAACGATTTCACAGTGGTCCTGATGGATGCAGAAGGGGCCAGTATCGCCGATACAAATGTCGGGACTCCGTCGTTTGTCGGAATTCTTCCCAGAACCCTGCGCCAATGCTTGGCTCGCATACCAATCGAGGACTGGCAGGACGGGGATTGCATCGTCACCAACGATCCCTGGATGACCGCGGGTCACCTACTCGATCTGGCAATGCTCGCGCCCATCTTCCATCACGGCCGGCTGGTCGGATTTTCTGGATCCATCGCTCATCTGCCCGATATCGGCGGCGCGCTGTTTTCAGCAGATTGCCGGGAAGTGTTCGAGGAAGGAATACGCATTCCGCCAACCAAATTCCTGCGGCAAGGACAGGAAAATCGGGACCTCGCCTACCTCATTCGCGCCAACGTCAGAGTACCGGAGCAGGTTCTGGGTGATGTCTACGCGCAGGTTGCTGCGCACGCAGTCTGCGCACGCAAGCTTGGCGAATTTCTCGAGGCCTCGGGCCTTCGAGATCTGACCGCGATCTCGGCTGCGTTGCAGGATCGCGCCGACAGGGCGATGCGATCCGCGATAGAGGCGGTACCCGATGGAACTTATCGCGCTGTCCTCACAGCCGACGGTTATGACAATGAGGAGACGCGGATCGCATGCGCAGTGACCGTTGCGGGCTCGCAGCTTCACGTCGACTATGCAGGTAGCTCGAAGCAGATCGGCCGTGGTCTGAACTCCGTCATGAACTTCACCTATGCGCTTTCAGTGTATCCATTGAAATGCGCGCTCGATCCTACGACTCCTCGTAACGAGGGATCCTACCGCTCGATTAGGGTTACAGCCCCGGAAGGGAGCATTCTCAACCCGGTTTACCCTGCAGCGTGTAATGCGCGGCAGCTCACAGCCCATCTGCTTGCGGGCGCGATCTATAAATGCCTCGCTCAGGTCATCCCCGACAAGGTCGTCGCCGAGTCAGGGACTGCACCAACCCTGCGTTCGGTCTACAGCGGCATCGATCGCTTTGGAAACCGCTTCTCCCAAGTCTTATTTGGCAGCGGCGGAATGGGAGCAAGCGCTCACTCCGATGGGCATTCCTGTACGCCATTTCCGACCAACACGGGCTCTGGAAGCATCGAGGCATTCGAAGCGGCGGCGCCATTGATCGTTTGGCGCAAGGAGCTCATCGCGGACTCCGGTGGAGCTGGCCAGTACCGCGGGGGACTGGGCCAGGAAATTGAGGTCGAGGTGGTTTCCGCTGGAGATATCCAGCTCTCCCTCATGGCTGACCGACAGAAACACGCACCCGAGGGTCTGATGGGTGGACGGAACGGCGCACCAGTTGCCATTCGGCTGAGGGATGGATCGCAGCCGCATCCGAAATCTCGCAGTCTGCTCGCGCCAGGGCAGCGCTTGATCTTGCGTTACGCCGGTGCCGGCGGCTTCGGAGATCCCAAGAAGCGCACGCGCGCCGACATGCTTTTGGATCTGGAAGAGGGGTATGTGACGGTGGAGGGTTTGCAGCATCACTACGGCGTACGGCTCGAGGAGATCGCAGGTGAATAACGTCGGGAGTGAAACTTGCAAGGTTCGGACGGGCGTCGACGTCGGTGGCACGTTCACTGACCTCGTTCTCGTCGACCAGAATACGGGGAAGATCTTTCTAGGCAAGCGTCTGACCACACATGCCGACCCAAGCCGCGCGATCTTGGGGGGGCTCGAGCGAATTGCGAAGGAATCTGGCCGCTCGATAGAGAGCGTCGACGATCTCGTGCACGGTACGACGCTGGTCACCAACACCATCATCGAGAGACGGGGCGCCAAGGTCGGCCTTCTGACCACACGAGGTTTCCGCGACAGTCTTGAACTCGGCAAGGAAATCCGCCACGACCGGCACGATTTGTTTTTGCGCCGGCCGGAGCCACTGGTCTGTCGACGCCTGCGCCAGGAAGCCGGCGAACGGATCAATGCGGCGGGCGAGATTCTCCTGGAACTCGAGGAAGCCAGCGTCCGGGCTGCCGCCCAGGAGTTCAAGGCGAGTGATGTCGAAGCCATCGCTGTCTGTTTCCTGCACAGCTATGCCAATGCAGTTCATGAGCAGCGTGCAAAGCAGATTCTGCAATCCGAACTGCCAGGAGTGCCGATCACCCTCTCTCACGAGATTTCACCAGAGATTCGCGAATACGAGCGAGCCAACACGGCATGCGCCAACGCATATGTTCAGCCCATGATGAACCGCTATCTGACGCGGCTCGATAGCAGACTACGCGAGGCCGGCTTTGCTGGCTCGCTGTCTCTGATGTTGTCGGGTGGGGGTCTCACACGTATCGAGGCTGCCGAGGCACAACCCATTCATCTCATCGAGTCGGGCCCCGCCGCCGGAGCGACCGCTGCCGCCTTCTACAGCCGGATCACTCAGATCCCTGATCTGATCTCCTTCGACATGGGAGGCACGACTGCAAAAATGTGCCTCATTGAGGCTGGTCAGCCCGAACGATCGAACCAGTTCGAGGCGGCCAGGGTCAGCCGGTTCCAGAAGGGATCGGGGCTTCCTCTCAAAATCCCTGTCATCGACCTGATCGAAATCGGTGCCGGAGGCGGGTCGATCGCTCGCATCGACCAGATGGGCCTGCTCAAGGTCGGGCCTCAGAGCGCGGGATCCGAGCCGGGGCCGGTGTGCTACGGACGCGGAGGCAGGCGTCCAACGGTCACGGATGCCGACCTTGTCCTTGGGTACCTCTCGCCGACCTACTTCCTTGGCGGGGAGATGGAGCTCGATATGGATGCCGTGCAGCGTGCGCTGCACGAGCATGTCGCCGAACCCCTAAATATTGACGTCCTGCAGGCCGCGATTGGCATCCGCAGGATTGTCGATGAAAACATGGCGGCCGCAACGCGGATGTACATCGCAGAGAAGGGCCGCGATCCGCGTCAATATGCGCTTCTCGCCTTTGGTGGCGCAGGTCCCGTCCACGCGCATTCGCTCGCCAAGCTGCTCGGGGTGAAGCGAGTAGTCGTTCCGCTTGGCGCAGGAGTGATGTCCGCGCTTGGCTTTCTGGTGGCCGCGCCGGCGATCAACTTGGCGCGGAGTTATGCCGGCCGTGTTGCAGAGCTGGATTGGCAGCGCGTCAACGCCTTGCTCGAAGCCATGGAGCAGGAGGCAAGTCGTTTTCTGACCCGGAGCGGCATTGCATCTGAAGCCATCGGCTTTCGACGCTGCGTCGACATGCGCCATCTGGGACAGGGTTTCGAGATCCCAGTCGACGTTCCGGATGGTATCCTGGACGCACGGACCGCAGATACGCTCGCCGGCAGTTTCCGGAACGCCTATGAGATGCGGTTTGGGCGAAGCATCGCCGGGATTGCGATTGAAGCGCTGACGTGGCGGCTTGCCGCCGTCGGTCCAGCGCCCGAGGTGTCATTGCAGTTCTCGGTTTCCGACCGCGCCGAGGCCGGACCCCACAAAGGCTCAAGGATGGTCTATTTCCCAGAGACCGGATTTGTAACGGCCGATGTCCTCGATCGCTATCGGCTCGGTCCAGGAATGCGGTTCGAGGGGCCTGCGGTCGTCGAAGAACGCGAGTCGACAACCATCATTGGACCTCACTGCAAGGCCGAAGTTGACGCCTCGCTCAATCTCATTATCGAGCTTGCGGAAGTGCCGCGGCAGCGCAGCGACGCACCCGGAGAACCCGCGCCATTAACTGTCAAAATAAAGGAGGTGTCCCGTGTCTGAGCGTGCCCATGTCATCGATCGGCTGCGCGGCAAAGCTATCGGCCGAAACGCCGGAACTGCCTATCGTGAGTTGGTCTGGGTCGCCACGATCCCTGACCGAAAGACTGCAAGCATTTCGGAGCAATCTACCGACATTTTCATGAAGCTCGATCGCCTTTTGGCGGAGCTCGGCACCGACAAGCAGCGGATTCTTTCCGCCACGGTCTACCTGTCGGATTTGAGCCACAAGGCCTCGTTCGACGAGGCGTGGTGCAGGTGGATAGGTGATGATCCCTGCCATTGGCCGCAGCGGACCTGCGTCGGCGCTCAGCTGGTCGGTGCCACCCTTGTGGAGATCATGCTGCTGGCTGCGAGGGCAGATGGCGGTGCGATTGATGCACCAATCTGAGCGACATGTCGTGGTGATTGGCGCCGGCATTGTCGGCGCTGCGACCGCAATCGAGTTGCTGCGCGAAGGCCATCAGGTCACGATTCTTGAGCCCGGGGAGATCGGCGGTGATCATGCGGCGAGCTATGGCAATGGAGGCTGGATCAGCCGCAGTCTCGTCGTTCCAACGTCTGTCCCCGGCCTTTGGCGACATGTTCCTGGCTACCTCATGGATCCGCTCGGGCCGCTGACGATCCACTGGCGCTATCTTCCGGGCCTGCTTCCATGGTTGTGGCGCTTCCTTCATTCTGGCTCGACCATCGAGCGGGTCGGAAGAACAGCGGCAGCCATTTCTGGTCTGATATCTGATTGTGCCGAACGGCACCGCAAATTGGCGCAAGAGGCTGACGTGCCAGATTTGCTGCAGGACACAAGCCTTCTTCATGTGTTCCGGAAAAGAAGCGATTTTGACGCCAATGCGCTTGCGTGGCGCCTCAGACAGCAAAACGGCACGACATGGCGCGAGTTGGATCAGGGACAGCTATCCTCGCTAGAGCCTGACCTCGACCCCCGCTACACCTTTGCCATAGCCGTGGACGGAAGCGTATGTGTTGATCCCGGACGATACGTCGCGGCCCTTGTTGACCACGCGTGCCGACGAGGTGCAACGATCCGCAAAGGACGAGCAAGGGGTTTTCGGATCAAGAGCGGTCGGCTCCAGGCGGTTCAGACAGCCGACGGTGAGCTCGCATGCGATCGAGGTGTTATCGCGACCGGGGCCTGGTCGAAGGAGCTCGTTCGGGGGCTGGGCGACCGCGTCTTTCTGGAGAGCGAGCGCGGCTATCACGCCGTCATTCAAGACCCGGAAATCAAGCTTAAGAGCCGGATCTTGTTCACCGACGGAAAGCTCGCCATCACCACCACACCTTCCGGCTTGCGCGTGACCGGACAGGTCGAATTGGCGAGTCTACGGGCTAAGCCGAATTGGACGCGAGCGCACGTCCTTCGCGATTTCGCGCTCAACGCATTTCCGGGCATGCCGAAGACTTTGCCTCACACTCGGCAAACGTTTTGGATGGGGCACCGCCCCTCTACGCCCGACGGCATCCCGGTCATAGGCTCAGCAAGCAAATGCGCGGATGTGATTTATGCCTTCGGACACGGCCATATCGGCATGACTGCCGCCCCCGTGACGGGCCGCATCGTCGCGGAGATCATCAGTGAGAAAACGCCTTGCATCGATCCTGGGCCGTTCTCGGCGCGTCGGTTTGGAGGCGGTGCACACCCGCAGTGAGTGGACGTGGATTCGACCGGCCTGCGAGCTACGCCGCCGTCTTCCTCTCCTGGAATTCTGACGATCCCAGCCTCCTTGTTTGTGAGACGGAAGCGAACGGCCCTCCACTGCTCGTCAGCGGCTGTCCAGGTTCCCTTATCAAGCAGAGGGTCATCCTCACGACAGAAGCCAGAGAAATCCGCTGGATTGCGGCGCTTCGCGTCTCAGCGCCTCAACATTCGATCCAGCCGCCGGCGATATAGCTCGCACCGCCAACATGCTCGCGCCGGAGAATCTGGCGATAGTCCCCAAGCCGGGCCTCAAAGACTTCCTCGCGCGGGTAGATGAGATTTGGCGCCAATGCGAGCGCCTCGTGGAGCACCCGCCCGCTCATCGTCGGCGTGGCCGAAACTCCAAGCAGATGGAGAATGGTGGGCGCGATGTCACAGATTCCGGACGGCAAAGAAGACGTGGCCCCGCTGCACGGAACCGCGGTCCCTGCGAGGATCCCGACCGCTGCAAGCTCTTTCGGATGAAGACCACCATGCAGGCCGAGGCCAGCGCGGCGATCATTGTCGTAGAATGTGCCTCCCTCAAGGCCGAAGGCATCATCGCTGTCGTCCGTGCGGAAGGAAAACGCAACGTCCGGCGCTCGAATATGGTCGGCAAAGACGAGCCGCTTCGAGAAGCTGCCCGGCGCAATCCCATTGACCTCGTCCCTGGCCCGCGTGAAGATCGGGCCGCACCACGGCTCGGCCGTAAGGCTTGCGACCAGCCGCGCGAGTGTCGCCTCATCCATCTCATCAAGATAGAGTGCGCCAACTTGCCCGGGAACGACCACGACGTCGACTCCGGGACCAGGCGCCGTACCTGGAGAAAAGCCCGCCGCCCGCAGGCTACACACAACGGAGATCCGCGTATGGCCCGTGATATGGCCATGATCGGACAGGGCGAATAGCTGGACGCCGGCGGCCCTCCCCTCCGCGTCCCACCAGTCGAGCACGCGGCCGAACTGGCGGTCGCAATATGCGATGATGGACCTGGTCTGATCCGCTCCCGTGCCGTGGAAATGCGAGGTGACGTCGGGCTCGCCGAATGAGAGGATCGTGACATCCGGACGGCATCTGGGCCAGACATAGTCCAGGAAGGCCGATGTTATCCAATCCTGGCCGGCGCGGTCGGGCTCGATCTTGGGAGGCGCGGGAGGTAATGGCCCAAGCTGGGCCTCGATGTCAGCGAGGACTTCGGAGGGCGTGCATGCCTCGCGGAAGTGACCGGAGAGACGGACGTGACCAAGGTCCTCGGCTTTGTGGTGAAACAGCCGCGTCGTGCCGGGCGTATTCGTCGACAAGACGCCAAGGCTCCGGCCACTCTTCGCCAGGAGCTCGCCAAGCGAAGGGGCCGAAAACAAAAGCCCGCCGCTCGCGACATCGAGTTCACGCAAGAGAACCGCATCGGACGTGTCGATATAGCGAAGCGGCAGGGTGGTGCGATCGACATATTTGTTGCCGACCATCCCGTGGCGGTCTGGCGTTGCGCCTGTTACGAAGCTTGGGAAGGCAGAACGGGTTTCACTCGGATACACCGTGCGGTGATTGGCAAGCGTCAGGCCAGCCGCTTTCAGTCGCCACAAATTGGGGGTGAGTTCCCGGCTGATCAGATCGGGACGCAGGCCGTCAAAGCTGACCACGAGAATCCGAGGTGATTCAAGCATCTTTCAAATCCGTTCTTTCTCGCACGCGATACCAAGGTTAGGATCCCGATCCGGCAGCCGGCTCGAACATGCTGGCGCTGTTCGCCTCAAGCCTTCTCACGCCGCCTGATGCACCCGCTCGCATCAAGGCTAATCCAATCTCCGGGGGCCAAGACCACCGATTCAGGGACGCTCTCACCCGCAGCTTTCGCATCAGCCAGGCAGCGCTGGAATTGATGGACCAGCGGATCGTCGGGATCGGTGTAGTGACATGGCAGAACCGTCTTCAGGCCAAGCCACTGCGCTGCCAGGACGCCTTCTCGCGGCGAAAGATCCGTGGTGAGTTTGCGGCCCGGCCTTGTATCTGCAATGCCGCTCGGATTGGCAATACCGAGCGATCCGATGGTCGGCTGGTAGAGCTCGCCCTGCAGGTGCATGTCCGAGAACAAGGAGGTGTCACCGGGATGATACCAGCGCACGCCCGCTCCGAGCTCAATGATGAAGGCCAGGGGAATGCCGGAAACGAAAGATCCGTCCGGCATTGTCGCGCCCGAGCAGTGCCGGCATTCCAGCGTCTGGATCTCAAATCCTGCAATCTCGAGGCGCATGCCCCAGGCTGTCGGCCTAATCTGGGATGCCGGAACGTCCATTGCCCGGAGATAGGCCTGGACCTCATTGCCGCACAGGACCGTTGCGCCCGTAAGTTTCGCAATCGCCGGCGTGTCCCCGAGGTGATCGCGGGCCGCATGCGTGACAAGGATGAGGTCGACACGCTGAAAATCTTCGGCCTTGACCAGAGAGGCTGGATTGCCGGCAAAGAACGGGTCAAGCAGAATCCGCCTGCCGTCGGCTGCTACGATTTCATAGGCGGCAACACCATGATATCGAACATTGCAAACTGAATCACGCATGGCAATTGCCTCCGGGAACGAGAGCGAAGTCTTGTCGCTGCAGCTTCTGGGATCAGCAAGATCCGCACCTGGGACAGCTTGTATCTGATGCAGGATTGGAGGCTGGCGATGATTGCATGCGAGATGACCCGGGTCGGCGCGCTTGCTTGCACCCTCGCCTCGGCTGATGTGAGCGGTAAGATTGGGCAAAGGCCCCGCTTTCAGCGTCGAATTCATTTTGGAAGCAGCTGCTCGACCGCCTCGGTCATCGCCTTCATGGCGTCCTCGGGTGAGCGGCGCAGCGTCACCACATCCTGCAGCAGCAGGCGAATCCGGTCCGTTATTCGAAGCGAGTTGTCGCCGGGGAAGGAATACCATCCGCCCGCTTTGCCGGCCGCCCGGATCGCGGCCATCCGCGGGTCGGTGGGCGGCGTCGAAGCCTCGAGCGCTGCGATGGCTATTTGGTTGCCGGGCAAATAGCTCGTTACGTCCGAGACGATGTTTTGTGCCGGCGGGCTCGCCACGAACTTCATGAACGTCCAGGCCGCTTTCTGGTGCTCGGGCTTGCGGGTGACCATCATCACGCAGTTGCCGCCGACCGGGAGCCTACCCTTGTCCACGATCGGAATAGGCGTTGTCCGCAAATCAAACTTCACCTGTTTAAGCTGAGTCTTGAGGAATCCACTCGAGGTCACGATCATTCCGATCGTTCCGGCCGAGAACGCCTGGTAGGCCTGTTCGCGAGGCATATCCACCTGGCCAGCCTTGCCGAAATCGCGGACGATTTCGAGGGCGCGCAGTCCGTCCGGTCCGTTGAACGTGATCGAGCGGTCGTCGGCAGACATCATCCGCCCCCCTTGCGATTCTATCAGCGCCATGAAGGTCCAGTTGCCGGCCGCGGCGTAGTCGAAAAAGCCGCCGATCTCGTTGGCGCCAAGCGCGGTGATCTTAGCCGCGAGAGCTGTTATCTCAGGCCAGGTCTGGGGAAGGTGGTCAGGATCGCCTCCCGCCTGCCGCACGAGTTCGGCGTTGTAATAAATGATTGGCACGGAGATGATAAACGGCAGCCCATAAAGCTTCCCGTCAGTCCGGCACAGATCATCCGAGATCGCGTGGTAACTGCTCTCAGCCCAGGGTTTATCCTCGGTCAGGAACGGCGACAGTGGGAGGACCAGGCCCCGGCGTATGGTCAGTTCAGCGCGGTTGTAGCCCTGAAAAATGACGTCAGGAGCTGTCCCGGTAACGTTGTCGCGGAGCAAGCGCTGGGTAAGGTCGTCATAGTCAGTCGCTGGCGGCCGCACCGTTACCTTGATCTCCGGGTGCTCGGACTTGAACGTCTCGATTAGCTGAGGCGGCACCAGCGAACCGAGTGAGATGACGTCGATACCGGCTGCTTCAGCCTGCTGGATACACGCACTCATCAGGAAGAGCAGCAAAAGAAGCGGTAGCTTGAACATGTTTTGATGCATCCTGATCAAGGCTGAAGTTAGCAGAAGGCGAGAGCGAGCTTGAATTTTGGAGCGGCCAGCTGCTGCTCGCCGCTCAGATGTCTCTTGTCTTCAGGTTTGCCAAAAATCGTGCGGCCGTTCTGATGGCATCGTCAGCGCGGGGGACAAGACGAACGCGATTGGCAAAGCCGTGGATCAGCCCCTCATATCGCTGAACATCGACCAAAACGCCTGCCGCCTCGAGCCGGTGCGCCATCTCGAGCTGGTCATCGCGGAGCACGTCGAGCTCGGCGATCCCCATCCAGATCGGCGGCAAGCTCTTCAGATCCGCGTGAAGCGGTGCGAGATAGGGATCAGATGGCGATGTTCCCTCAGGCATGAGGGCATGGATATAGTGCTCGACGCGAGCCTTCGACATTCCGAACTGTCCGTTCCCGAAGAGACGATAGCTCTCGCGCCTGGTATTCGTGATGTCATAGCCGCCGTAGAATAGCGCCATGCCGACGGGCAACTTCTTGCCTGCGTCCCGCCGCCAGAGCGTTGACGTCAAAGCAAGAGTTGCACCTGCCGACCCGCCTGTCACGGAAACCCGGCTGGCGTCCAGATCATGGTCGCCGGCTGAGGCAAACAGCCAGTCCAGCACCTTGACGATGTCCTCAAGCGCTGCGGGATAGGGATGTTCGGGCGCCAGGCTGTACTCGGTCGCGATCACCGCGAGCTTTCCCTCTGCGGCCATTCTCCGGCAGATGCAATCGCAATGATCGAGGGAACCCCGAACGAAGCCGCCGCCATGCATGAACAGCGTCACGGGCAGGTGTCTCGCAGCGTTCTTGTAGAGGCGGGCTTTGAGCGGGCCATGCGCCCCTTCGATCGAAAGAGGTATGACCTTTTCGATCTCTGGTGAGCCTTCATTCCAGAAGGGCGCAAACCTTGTTTGCTGGTCTCGGTCCCCCTCGAACGTGGAGGGCGGACCGCCATCAGCTTTTACCATTTCTGACAACTTCGCCATCGCGATCGCCATGGCGGGATCGATCAAGTCGGTGGAGCCTGCCTGCCCGCTTCGGGTGCTCTGCGTAGACATAGAATGTCCAGAACTCGGTCGCGAGGAAGGTGACGTTATGAACCCCGATGCTTGCCCGCCTGCGGGCCGCACCGCTTGGGCCTGCTCAAGATGCTTCAGTTTGTGCCGGCGGGTGACCAGTCACGGCCAAGAGCAAAGACGCAATCGCCTCGCCCGGTTCGCGCCGGGATTCGCCTTGTGAGCACGAGTCCATCAGTCCTGGTGATTACGGGCTCGGGGTCTCGCCAGGGCGTCGTCGTGAAGTGGATTCTACCGACCACTTGGCCGGCCTCGACCGTGTCATTGAGGCCTACCAGAGGTTCGAACAGTCCTCGTTCGCTGCTGCCGGCATAGACATAGTCGCGGCTGGGAACGCGTGCGACGAACCGACAATCAGGCGCACGCCGATCGGTCAGAGCGCGGCTGGTTGCTCCGATGTGATGGAGGAGCCGCGCCAATCCATATTCTGCCATCTCCACGGCAGCACGGTTGACGTCGCCGCCGCCGCCAAGCTCAGTCGACAGATGTTTGACGCCCTGGCGGCGGCAGGCGCCGATCAACGCGCCATCGCCGCCGGTTGAATGTTCGATGATCATGCCGACTGGCATGCCGAACACGCGCAGACGTGTCAGCGCCTCCTCCAGGTGATCCGGGTTTGGAGGACGGGCGACGACGGCACAAGGCAGATACTCGGCGGTGAGACTGCCCGAATGCAGGTCGATGACATACTCGACGCGCGGCAGGATGACGCTCTCGATGAAATGGGCGATCATCGCGGTCGGGCCCCCAGAGGGGTCACCGGGAAACTGACGGTTCAAGTTTCCGTCATCGAGCGGGGAATTGCGCCGATCTCCCCGCACGGCTGGCGCGTTCGCAGCCGGTAGAATAATCAGCCGGCCGCGCACGTCTTCCACTTTCAGCGTGCGGATCAGCTTCATCAGGATGATCTGTCCTTCGTATTCGTTGCCGTGATTGCCGGCCATCAGCAGCACGCTCGGACCTTCTCCGTTACGGATCGTCACAATCGGAATCGGCTCGCAATTGTAGCCGGCGTCGTCGCCGGAGCGATCGTGCACAGCCAGTGGCAACCAGAGAAAGCCGGTCTGCTTGCCTGGCGCGTCGATATCGAGATCGGTCCAGATCTTGGACGCTTGCTTTGCTTTATCGTTCATGACGTGTCCCTTATCCACGATAGACTTTTGTGATTGCGAAGAGCCCGCGTTCGAAGGCAACTCGATCGCGCGGCGTGCCCGTGCCA
Organism: Bradyrhizobium sp. S3.3.6; assembly: GCF_040546905.1. Lineage (NCBI taxonomy): Bacteria > Pseudomonadati > Pseudomonadota > Alphaproteobacteria > Hyphomicrobiales > Nitrobacteraceae > Bradyrhizobium > Bradyrhizobium sp. S3.3.6. Next base: position 269,780 of record NZ_JBEPOT010000007.1, read on the forward strand.
AAGCGAATTGCATTTGGTGCAGGGCTATCGTCCATGGCGTATGTGCCGGCGGGGCTGACGTCGACGCCAAGCGCCCTCACTTTGGCGACGAACTCCTGCGCCGGGCGATCTGTGGGTAGCGGGAGATAGACGTGGAGGCAATCAGGCCGGCTGCGAAGGTCGGAGCTGGAAATGCTGTCGATTACCATGGATTGGCGAATACGCGTCTCGGCTCGCACCGCCTCGATGATGTCGTCGACAGACCCGGTTTCGATGAGAGACGATACGATCGCGCCGTTCATGGGGGCGCACATCCAGTAGGTGGCGCGCACGCCCGGCCAGAACCGCTCCGCCGCGGCCTCGGCACTTGGTGCAACGAGGTAGGCGATCTTCAGCGCAGCGGCCAGCGACTTGGCGGTGCCGAGCACGTACCAGGAGATCTCCGGCGCAAAACTCGATAATGGCGGGGGGATATCCTTGGGAAGCAGGCTGTAAATGTCGTCCTCGATGATCGCGACCTCGTAGCGCCGGCAGATCTCAGCGATAGCCTTGCGCCGCTCGAGGCTCATCATTCCCGTCGTCGGATTCTGGAGCGTCGGCATCGCATAATAGGCGGCTGGGCGATCGGCACGGCAGATCGCCTCGAAGGCATCCGGCCGGGCGCCCTCGCCGTCCATCGGGATCGGTGAGAGCTGGAAACCGAGATGCTGGGCGAAGGTGCGCATCGTCGGATAGCTCAGGGTCTCGATAGCGAGGCGTCGATTGGGGCCGACGAGGCTGGCGAGCAGCATCATCAGGATGCTTTGCGTGCCATTGGCAACGACCACTCTGTCCACCGCTGGAACGTCCTGCATTCGGCGGCCAATAAAGCGGGCGCCAAGCGCGCGATCGCGATCGCTGCCGCGAAATTGATGTGCACCGATCAGATCATTCGGCTCGCACTCGCCAAGAACCCGTTGAACGGCGCCACGATAGGCTTCATCGAAGACATGCGGCACCTTGGGCGGCAGATTGCCGCTCATGTTCAGAATGTCGCTTGGGCGGAACGATAGTGTCATGGGGATTTCCGGTTGGATGAAGAGCGTCTCAGGAGCTCAGGAGCTTGCGGGTCTGATCGGCCATCGCCTTCAGCGCGACATCAGGCCTCGTCCGATGCGCCACGACGTCCCGCATGACATCGGCCATCATGTCGGTGATCTTGACCGTGTTGTCTTTGGGGAACGAGAACTGATCCGTGGTGATCGCGAGGGCTTCAACGGCGGCACGGTGATAGGGATTGATCTGAAGATACTCCTTGAGGAAATCGGCTTGCCCGAGCGCCGACATGTTGACCGGCATGTAGCCGCTCTGCCGTGCAAGGATCATCTGGCCCTCGGCACTTGCGGCGAAGCGGAAGAAGGTCCACAGCGCCTTCTGTCGTTCCGTATCCTTGGTGAAGACCATGAATCCATGGCCAGCTCCCACCAAGCGACCCTTTGGGCTCGGGATGGGCAACCGGCCGACCATCAACTCGAAGCGCCTCTGGGTGGCCTCGGAGACGGACGTAGTTCCGCTGGCGGATCTGATCAGAATGCCACAAGCACCGGCATTGAACGCCTGCCGCGCCTGCTCGCGGCTCATGTTCGTCCCGCTCACATCGCCAAACCGCCAGAGAAGCTCCAGGGAGCTGCGGCCTTCGGGGGCATTGAACGCGACGTCGGATAGATCGGGCGTCATCATCCGCCCACCGGAACTTGCAACCAGGTTCTGGAAGATCCAAGCGTTGCTCGCGTCGTTTTCAATGAAGCCGCCGGTGATCGTACGGTCGAGTGCAGAGATCTTTCCGGCAACCTCGATAATCTCGTCCCAGGTTGAGGGCGGCTGCGCGGCGGCGTGCCCGGCCCGCTTCAGGAGATCCATGTTGTAGTAAACGACAGGGATCGTGGTTCCGAACGGCATCGCGTGGACGCCGCTATCGCCAGAGATTGATTCCAGCAGAGGCTCCGGGAGGCCGAGTGCGGTGAAGGCAGCCCGGCCACCGGCCAAAGGATCGAGTGGTTGTATGTAGCCGCGACGGGCAAGGAGGCGCGCATAGGCAAGCGACTGCCAAGTCGCATCGGGCAGACCGTTGACGAGGCCCTCGCGAAGCGTGACCTGCAGCAGGGGATCCCAATTATCGCCCTTGCCCAAGAACTCGACGGCAATGGCCGGATTGGCCTTGGTAAATCGTGCCCCGAGCTCCTCAATCATTTTCTGATGGAGGCCCATCGGCACACTAATCCTCAGGGGTCTCTGAGCGGCGGACGCCGCCCGCGGCGCGGGGACAGCCGCCACACAAAGCCCGATCAGGGCCTTCCTGCGGGTGAGATCCATTTGGCGCTCCACGATCCTACTTGACGGCTCCGCCAGTCATACCTTCGACGAACCACTTCTGAGCGGCAAGGAAAGCGACGACCAGGGGGAGAACGATAAGGGTCGATGCGGCCATCAGCGGGCCGTAGTCATTGCCGGACTCTTCGCTCTTGAAAGCCATGATTCCGAGGGGCGGAGGCATCAGGGATTCGTCCCGTACCGCAATCAATGGCCAGAACAGATCATTCCAATGGCCAACAACTGAGAAGATCGAGAATGCGGCAAGTGCCGGCAGTGCCATTGGCACCATGATCTTCCACACGATCGCGATTTCTGAGAGACCGTCGAGCCGCGCGGCATGGACCACGTCATCGGGAATGGTCTTGAAGAACTGGCGGAACAGGAAGATGCCGAAGGGCGAGACCACATAAGGGAAGATAAGCGCAGCATACGTGTTGAGAATGCCAAGCTGGTAACCGAGGACGAAGAGCGGCAGCGAGAGCACCTGGTGCGGCAGCAGCAGGCCGATCAACACCATGGCGAAGAGCAGGTCTCGGCCGGGAAAGCGAAGCTTGGCGAGCGCATAGGCGCAAGGGGCGCATACGAGGATCTGAAGGGCGAGGATCAGAGCACAAACGATCAGGCCATTGCCCATATAGCGCGGCAGCGGCGCTTCGGTAAGCGCCTTGGTGTAGTTCTCGACGCCATAGAATTGCGTCGGCCAAAAGGAGAATGACGCGCGGAAGATCTCCCCCGGCGGCTTGAGCGATAGCGACACCATCCAGACGAAAGGTACAAGAATGAGCGCGCCGGTGGTGAGTAGAACCGCATGGCGAACGATGGCGGACGGCTGCAACAAGCGGTTCGGGTGCATGTTGATGCTCATTGGTAATGCACCTTCCTATCCATGAGCCGGGCTTGAGCGAGGGTGAGGGTCACGACGATGGCGAGAAAGACGACCGCAACGGCGGCGCCATGTCCGGTGCGCAGATACTCAAAGCTCTCCCGATATAGCGTGTAGAGCAGCATTTCGGAGGCGTGGCCGGGCCCGCCTTGGGTAAGCACTTTCACGGTGTCGAAAGACTCGAATGCCCTCAGCGCCACGACGATGACGACGAACATCGAGACCGGCCCGAGCAGCGGCAAGGTGACGGTGCGAAATCGGTCGAGCCAAAGGTCAGCACCGTCGATATCGGCAGCATCGTAGAGATCCTGCGGGATGCTCTTCAGGCCCGCCAGAAACAGCACCATGGCGTAGCCCAGGTTCTGCCAGATACCGATGACGGCCAGCACCGGGAGGGCCGTATTCTCGTCGCGCAGCCAGTTGGCGGTCGGCAGGCCGATGGCGGCGAGCGTCTGGTTGACGAGGCCGATCGTGGGATGCAGCAATGCCTCCCAAGCGACCGCCATGGCCGTGAGCGTCGCCATGAAGGGCAGGAAGTGGATGGCGCGGTAAAAGGAGCGGCAGGACTTTCCGCTTTCGATCAGAAGCGCAATCAGAAGGCCAAAGACGAGGGTGCCCGGCACGACGATCAGAACGTAGACGATTGTGTTGACGAGCGAGGCCCTAAAACCATCGTCAGCGAAGACCTCGCGGAAGTTGGCGAGGCCGACAAAGGCGAGCGTCAGCGCGCCGAATTGCCAGTCGGTGAGCGCGATGACAAGGACGCCGATCACCGGCAGGAAGAACAGGGCGAGCAGAAAGAAGACCGCCGGCCCGGCCAGCGCCCAGGCCGCCAGCGCTTCTGTCAAGGCCCGCCTGCGGGCCGGTGCGACGGCGGGGGATGGGAGCGCTCGAACGCTACCCGTCGCAGATGGCTCGTCGGGAGCGCCGGTAAGAGCAAGAGGCTCGCTCATCGGGCGACCTCCCGGATCGGCGTGACCGACGCCCGGCCGGATTCGACTTCTTGGCGCAAACGACGCCCATCATGATCAAACAGAAGCACGCGATCTGGCCCGACGCCGACGTGTAGGGTCTGGCCGGGGACGACATGAGGCGCCCGTTCGGCCAGCAGCCTTGCGATCAACGGATGATCGCCGCCCGCCAGATCGAGATGGACGAAGAGATCGGAGCCCATATGCTCGATCATGCGCACGGAACCGGTCAGTGCGCCCTGCCCGCCGCGTTCGGCGAGATGAAAAGCCTCGGGGCGAATGCCGAGGGTGAGATGCGCTCCGGCAAGCGCATCGGCCCCGATCGCAAGCGTCGATCCGGCCACATCGATCAGGCCACGTTCGCGCACCACACCGTCGAGCATGTTGATCTTGGGCGAACCGATGAATTCGGCGACGCGCCGGTCGTCCGGATCGGCATAGATCTCCTGCGGCGGAGCGACCTGCAACAACTCGCCGTCGAGCATCACAGCCACGCGGTCCGACAGCGTCATGGCCTCGGCTTGGTCATGAGTGACATAGACGAAGGTGACCCCGAGCCGCTGGTGCAGTTCCTTGATTTCGGCGCGCATCTGCACACGGAGCTTGGCGTCGAGATTTGACAGCGGCTCATCCATCAGGAAAACAGCCGGATGACGCACCATCGCCCGGCCGACCGCCACGCGCTGGCGCTGGCCGCCGGAGAGCTGCCCCGGTTTGCGGGCCAGCAGGTGGCCAATGCCGAGGGACTTGGCCGTACGGGTGACTTCCGCGTCGATCTCGGCAGCGATCCGCGCCGTTCCCGGCAGCAGGCGGCCCAGAAGAGGAAGCCTCTCGAAGGTCGAGAGCCGGCGCATTCGAAGCGGCAGGCCCATGTTGGAGGCAACCGTCATATGGGGATAGAGCGCATAAGACTGGAACACCATCGCTACGTCCCGGCACTTCGGCCTGAGGTTGTCGACAGCCCGCTCGCCAATCGAGAGCGAACCTGCATCCTGCACCTCGAGTCCCGCCAGGATACGCAGCAGCGTCGACTTCCCACACCCCGATGGTCCCAACAGCGTCAGGAACTCGCCATCCGCTATCGACAGCGAAACACCACGCAAGACGGATGTTGCGCCGTAATTCTTATGGATGCTGTCAATCGATACGGATGCCATCGCCGTTACCTCCACATCGTCATGAAAACCCCCTGCGGAGCACGGCACCGAGATCATCCCGTTTGGACGTGTACGCTGGCGTGCCAGACCTTAGAAACTCGTACTGCTACAGTCGGATGACGACCATCGAATAATTCGATATGTACATCCGCAGATGCGATGACGTGTTCCGCTCTTGGGAGAGCGACGGAAAGTAAGCGCAATCGGTGAGTGCGGTGCGCAACTTTGGTGGAAAGGTCTCGTGGGCGACGCGGGTGGCAAAGGCCTCGGTATCAGCCGGAGGTTCGGCTAGCATCCTCGCTGTCGGGAAAACTGTCTCGAGTCAAAGGTCGCCGAGTTGGGCAGCCGAACAGCGAATTGTCGGCCTCCGCCGACGCCCTCGCTAAGCAAGCGATCCTGTTAACTGCGGAGCGCATGCATCGGCGCGACAAAACGGAAGCGAACCGCACCGGCGTGCGCACCTATCTCACAATGTTTTTCTAGGCGCGCTCGTTCAAATCTTCAGTCTCGCTTGTCCGAGGTGCGAGCCGTGACCAACGTCATCAGTGTTCTGATCTTGCTCGCGGCTTTGACCGCTGGACGGCGCGCCTGCGAGAAAGGCATGTCGACGCGACGGGCGTAAAGCATCGTAGTTCTCGATGCCTTCATTTGAAAACGCGATGGTCTGATTGGTTAAGCCATCAAGGAACGAGTAGAAGTCGTCGGGAGTTTTTGCTTTCAAATTCGCAGGTATTCGATCTTGTCTCTCGTTGCAGAACGGCTCAATGCCGTTCGTCCCTCCGAAACCAAGGCCATGACGGCCCGCGCTGCCGAACTGAAAGATCGGGGCGCCGATGTGATCACGCTCAGCCAGGGCGAACCGGATTTCGACACGCCGTCTGCTGTCTGCGAAGCCGGTATCCGGGCGATCCGGGATGGGCGGACGAAATACACCGCGGTCGCCGGTATCAAGCCGCTGCGCAACGTGATCCGCGAGAGCTTCCGCCGCGATCACGGGCTCGACTACGACATCGACCAAATTACGGTCGGCTGTGGGGCCAAGCAGGTCGTATTCAACGCACTGTTCGCCACCCTCGACCCGGACGAGGAGGTGGTGATCCCGACACCCTGTTGGGTCTCCTATCCCGATATGGTGGCGCTGGCTGGCGGCAAGCCGGTTCTCGTCGCCTGCGATGAATTCCATGGCTTCAAGCTACGCCCCGAGGCGCTCGAAGCTGCCATCACGCCGCGCACCAAGTGGCTCATGCTGAATTCGCCGTCCAACCCGACCGGTGCGGTGTACAGCCGAGGCGAATTGCTCGCGCTCGCTGCGGTGTTGCGGCGCCATGGCCATGTCCATGTGCTCTCCGACGATATTTATGAAAAGCTCACCTACAACGCCGACTTTGCTAGCATGGCGGCGGTCGCGCCGGACCTCTACGAGCGCACGCTGACGGTCAACGGCGTGTCCAAGGCCGACGCGATGACTGGCTGGCGCGTCGGTTATGGCGCGGGGCCTCTGGCGCTGATCAAGGCCATGAACCTCATCCAGGGCCAGACCTCCTCGCACACCAGTTCGATTTCCCAATATGCCGCCATCGAGGCGCTGTCCGGCGGGCGGAAGCATATCCAGGAATTCGCGAGCGCCTTTCTGCAGCGCCGCGACCTCGTCGTTGCCAAGCTGAACCAGGCCGCGGGGCTTTCATGTCGCGTGCCGGACGGCGCCTTCTACGTTTTTCCCTCTTGCGCGGGTGTTATCGGCAAGCGCACACCGGGCGGCAAGGTGATCGAAACCGACACCGATTTTGCCATGTACCTGCTCGACGCATTCGCCATAGCCGTCGTGCCCGGAAGCGGATTTATGGCCTCGCCCTATATCCGCATTTCCTACGCCTCCTCGCTCGAGGACCTCACCCGCGCCTGCGACCGCATCATCGCCGCCTGCGCAGCCCTGTCCTGAAAGATCTCCGGATGTCCCCTGCCAAACGCCTTCGCGCTCGCATGGCCGAGACCAGTCTTGTCCACATCATGGCCGCCCACAGCCCGCTTTCGGCGATCCTCGCCGAAGAAGCCGGATTCGATGGCCTGTGGGCCTCCGGCTTCGAGTTGTCGGCGCTTTACGGCCTGCCGGACATGAGCCTGATCTCGATGACCCAGCATCTCGACATGCTGCGGGCGATCGCCGGACGCACGACGCTGCCGATCGTCGCCGATATCGATACGGGCTACGGCAACGCAATCAATGTCATCCATGCAATCGGCGAATACGAGCGGGCCGGTGCGAGCGCCGTCGTCATTGAAGACAAGACCTTTCCGAAAGTGACGAGCCTCGTTGCCGGTGGGCGCCAGGAACTGCTGCGCATTGAGGAGTTCAAGGGCAAAATCGCGGCCGCCGTCACGACAAGACAGGATCCGGATTTTCTCGTGATCGCCCGCACCGAAGCGCTGATCGCAGGCCTCGGCGAAACCGAAGCCCTGCAGCGTGCTCAAGCCTATGTGGACGCTGGCGCCGACATGATCTTGATCCATTCGAAAAAGAGGGATCCTTCCGAGATCGAAAGCTTTTCACGCGCCTGGACCGGATCGGTGCCGCTGGCGATCGTGCCGAACGCGTACCCGGAACTTAATGCCGACCGCGTCAAGGCACTCGGCAATATTCGCATGACGATCTACGGCAACTACGGGATCCGCGCTGCTGCAACTGGCATGCAGGAGACCTTCCGCCGGATCATCGCCGATGACGGCGTCCAGAACGTTCACAAGGACATTCTGCCGGTGGAGGAGATTTTTAGACTTCAGAGGATGGACGAGATTAAATCAGCCGAATCTCGCTTCCTTTGCTGATCCGTTCCAGCCGCGCCGCGAATGGCGAGGTTTTCAGCGCGATAGGCCATTACGCCGTTCGTTTTTGGCTTAGGCCGTTTTTGCGCGCGATATATCGTTTATAAGCAGTAATCCGGCGACAGACATCGAATAATCTGCTGGGAACTTTCATTTTTTCGTGGCCTGCTGCCAGTAAGAAGTAGCGACAATTTTTCCGGCATAGAAGATGGCCACCGAAGAGAATGACGTGCCCCTCAACGCGATCCGCGTGTTCGTGATGATCGCGCGAGAAGGAAGCGTCACGCGCGCGGCTCACGCACTGGGAATGACCCAGAGCTCCGTCAGCCGCTACCTGGCCGTGCTGCAGGACCATCTGGGCACAGACCTCATGCAACGACGCGGCAAGCGGAGCGAATTGACGGAATTCGGACGGCTCTTTGCGAACACAGTCGCCGAGCCGCTAGACACCGTGTGCTTCACCGCTAAGAGAATGCGCCGGCGGGATCGTCCAGACGTCAATCGGCTTGTGGTCCGCACGTCGCTTTCGACCTTCGCGTACTCTCTTCTGATTCCGAATCTCCAGGCATTTTCCGCTGAAATGGGCGGCGTCATCGTGGATGTGATCAGCTCACTGTCACTGCCCATATCCTCCGACGATTTCGACATCCTGATTACACGCGATCTTTCCATCGTCGAACCGGCCGACGATTGGGAAATCTACAACGAGCAACTGGTCTGTGTGGGCTCTCCAAATCACGTCGATGGTAAAGGCCTCTCGATTGTTCGCGCAATGCCGATTCTGAATATCACATCTCGGCCCGACATCCTGCCCACATGGCTGCGGGCGATGAACCTGACCACTAAAGATATAAGCTCGGGGGCGCGTTATGATCACAATTACCTTGCTCTACCGGCGGTCATGACGGGAAAATGCCTTCTGGTAGCGCCCGAAATCATTGTCAGCGATCTGGTGCGCGGGGGCGCTCTACATGTGATACCAGGATCACGTGCGCCCAGCGGCATGCACTATCGGGCCTATGCGGTCGACCGCAGTGACAATCCCGAACTTTCTCGTGCTTTTTGCCGTTGGCTAGTCCGCCTTTGTAAAAAGGCCACCCTTCCGGAAGCCGCTTGATATCGCATGAGGTCTCCAGATGGTCATCTCCAATCCGACTTATTGGATGGCTGAAGAGCTGATTGCGCCACCAATCACGAGCTCGCCGCGCCAAGGCCCATCGACCGCTGGACTCTGATCTAGCTAGTCTAATCAGGTTTCGCAAAAGCGTGACGGAGCGCGCCGCTCCGACACGCGAATGGGACGAAGCCGGATCGCCGCGCAACGCGCAGGAAACGCTTCGGAGCTTGTATAGCCCGCGAGCGCGCGAGCGCTTCAGTCACGATGACGCAACATCGCCGGACTGGCGCAACGCGCAACGCCTCGTGTAATCGCGAAGGCCAAAACGCAGGAAGCGCGCATGCTCTCATCCTTGTCGGACTGATCTCCGGCGCTCAGATGCGGATTTTCGAGCACGGTGGAAACTCCCTTGTTGGCGCAAGCCACACCAAATAGGTGCGTCGGTTGTTGGCGCCTAGCTCGACGTGAGCGCGACAGCTCCGGCTATACCCGGATCAGCGCGTAACGTCGGACGGCGTGTCTCAAAGCATCCGCCCTGATCGATAGTCAGAGTCACGATCTTCCGTCGCGCAACAGACATCGAATCGTTTGATGAAACGCTCTGGTTTTGCGATGGATGACACCCGCCCTCATTGGGCTCGGGCTACAATCTGAGCGCGTCTTGCAGCATGGCAGCGGCCGATGACGTAAGCCCGATGCAGGTCCGCAAGACGCCTTGAGCGGCGACGGTCTCACAGTAACAGGGGAGCGCTTAGAGCTTGGCAAATGCATCAAATCTCTCAAGCATTTGTGCGTAGTCGGTCGATCATGAGCAGCGCATTGATCTCGACTGGACCCATCTTTCGCAATCCCGAATGTGAGCCTGTGCTGAGCATGCAAAGCCGGGGACCCGCGGTGGGTCATCTGGCTGAGCTCGGCCGCTGGCGGACCGTCCCACACAACTAAAAATCGTCACAATCCATGCGCACAGCTTTGTTACCTTTTAATTTGGTAAGTGCGATGGATGATCTAGGCTCGCGACTGTCTATCGAAGCACCTCGAATTCCGAACCTTGATCCTCGGCAACTTCGCTATGCTGTTATAGCCGCGGACTTCGGAAGTCTCCGACGGGCGGCTGACGTACCTCTTATCAAACAAACGACCCTTAGCCGCTCAATACGGCAGCTTGAGCATCTCGTGGGTATTGCGATTTTTGAGCGGTCGAATGCTGGCATTCGTCGACAGCCGCAAGTCGTCGTCTTTTTTGTATCGCGCGGTTCATACTCGAAAACATGGAAGTCACTCAGCGGGAGAAATCTGATCTGCATTCGCCATGCTTGAATTCAGGCAACGAATCCCAAATCGACCTGACTACGGCTGAGCGATCAGGAACACTTCCGCGGGCCGAGCCGCTCGAAATCCGCGCAATGGAGGCCAGATAACGAGATCCCTGCTCTGGAGAGGCACATCGATTGCGCCTGACGGCCAAGAGAGGCAAGCCACCGTGGAAGTCCACTCAACTCGCGATAGGAGGCAATAGGTGGGCTGCGGCTTCAATCGACACATATGAGGAAAATGAAGGAGAGCAGCATGTCCAGTTTGAGACTATCGGTTCGCAACCCACCTTTGAACACATCGAAAGAGAGGACTGAGAAAGCTCGATTGACGGCCACCATGAAAAGGCGGGCGCTCAAGCGCAAGATCAAAGCTTCCAAAATTACGGTGGTGTCCTCGTCTGGGACGCCGCCGGAACCGGAATCCTAGCTATTCCGAATTGACCGCACCTCACAGTAGTCAACGAATTCGCTGGCAGGGGTGCTGAAGAAGCGCATGCAAATGGAGTGACCCATTCAAGAAGCAGTTTTGTCACCGGCAACTCGCCATAGGGCTTCGACCGCGCCTGTGGAGTTCCGAGATCTACGCTGGGCGATCGCTGCGTCCCAGCACCGAAGCCTGCGGCAAGCGGCGGAGACGCTCAACATCAAGCAGTCGACTCTTAGTCGCCGCTTGCGCAATCTCGAATGCAAGTTGGGCAGCACTCTGTTCGAGCGCACAAGTGGCGGTACGCGACCGACCATTGAAGGTCAGGAATTCCTCGATGCCGCCCGGCGCGTCGTGGGCGAAGCTGATGCAATGACCGCTCGTCTCAAGACCCGCTCGCGTGGCGAGAGCGGTCGGTTGACCATCGGCATCCACACCTCCCTCTCAGCCGGCAATCTCCGGGCCACTCTCCTCGAGCACCGGCACCGCTTCCCCGATGTCGATAGGCAACTGGTCGACGGCTCGAGAGACCATTTGATCGCGGATCTCGCCAGCTCCGCCGTTGACGTCGCCTTCGTGGTCGAGCCCAATCCGAAATGGAGTGACAGGTCATTGTTGCTCTGGAGCGAGCGTGTCGTTGCCGCCCTCCCCGCGAACCATCCGTTGGCGGGCCGTGACGTAGTTCACTGGGGCGAACTGAGGCGCGAATCGCTTTTAATGTCACAGCGAGGCCCGGGACCGGAATTCCTGAAGCTCCTCATCAGCAAATTGGGATCCTCCGACCCTTGCCTGCTGCTTCGCCATGATGTCGTGCTCGACCGCCTCCTCTCCTTGGTCGGCGTGGGCTGGGGCATTCTACTGATATTGGAAAGTGCGACTGGCGCAGTCTATCCGGGTGTCACCTTCCGCGAGGTGCATGATGCCGAGGGTCCGACGCGGCTGAGCTTCCGCGCCTATTGGCGGCAGGCCAACTGCAATCCATCGCTGAGTCCGTTCCTCGACCTACTTCGCGAGCGCTATCCGGATCTTTCCGGTGACGCAGGTGCGGGCTGAGCAGCATTTCGCCGCGCGTTCGCAAAGGCGCGGTCGGTTGCCATGAAACGCTCGATCATCGGCGCGATCAAATTGACCAGCTCGATCGGCTTCGTCGCGTCTCCGTTACGCATTAGAATTTCGACAAAGCTTTGGAGATCCCTGAAGACCGCCGCCGGCAGCTCGATGGTGAGCTTGACCGGCTTGTCGTCGGCGAGCGGCCCAAGCTTGAGTTTCGTCACGGTGTTCCTCCTTTCCCGTAGGGCGCCAGCACCAGGTCGCGCGTGACGATGACCTGCATCGGGAAACCCGGCCGGATAGTCAGCGTCGGCTGGATGTTGAGCTGGCGCTGCACGATCTGCTGGCCGGTTTGGCTGATGCTGTTAGACGCCCCGCTTCGGATTGGTTCAACAAGGTTGTTCTCGTTCTGGCTCGTGCCGGCCTCGACTCCGACGCTGAGCAGGGTCGAGAGAACGGCGGCCTTGAACAGCATGCCCCAATGGTTGTCGACCGCGTCCTCGAGTCCGGCATAACCACCCACTACCTCCGTTTCGATCACGCTGGGTCATGCCTGATCCCATTGAAACACAAATAGAACCTCCATTTTTGCGGATTGCGTACAGGGGGCGGAGTTGAAGGGATAGAAAACTGCTTTCCGCTCCCAGAAAACGATCTCCGTTTCTCCTCGACCGATCCAAGTCGCGGAAAAGGTAGAAACGTCATGCCAAGCCTGACCGACACCGCGATCCGCCCCCGCATTGATCAGCTTGATCACTGCAATCGCTCCCGACGCGCAGTTGAAGTAGATGTCGACCAGTGCATCGAACTGGTGCGCGCGACCTCGGGCCTTCAGCAGGCGATTCACCGCGCGTTCGCACGGCGCGAGATCCTCTGAGAGCAGCTCGTCGGCCTGCGCACGCGTGAGGCACAGGCCCTGCGAGATCTGCAGACCGCCGGCGGCGTGATATGGCCGAAGCCGATTGTCAGCGTGCCACTGACGGGGCCACTCCGCGAGCGAAAGTATGATCAAAGTCTCACGGTAATCCGAACCCGCCAGAAGCTACGAGGACCTACGCGGAGACATAGCAAGCGTCATACCAATCATGTCACTCGCGAAGATTCCACGTCGAACCTGAGCTTGAGAGGACTGGATCGATTGCGACGTGTTAATTGCATCGAGGCAATCGCGACATGCGTCAGAGAACAGCCGAAGGTCCGGGCCTGGTTGGTGCGGCACCCACGCTGGACATTCCACTTCGTTCCGACATCGTGTTCCTGGTTGAACGCCGTCGAGCGCTTCTTCGCAAAGCTCACACGGCGACGACTGAAAAATGGTGTCTTTCATTCCGTCGTTGATCTCCAGGCGGCCATCAACCGCTTTATCAAAGAGCACAACGAACAACCAAAGCCGTTCATTTGGAAAGCAGCCCCTGACAACATCATCGCAGCCGTCAGACGTGGGCACCAAGTGTTGGAATCAACGCACTAGGCTGACCCAGCGCCCCGAACCGCATGACCTTCTTGACCGGCTGGCAATCGGGAATTCTCCGCGATTCCGAAAAAGTTGGTCAGCGCAGTGGAGCCCGCCTTCGCCAGCCAATGGTAGCGAGTAAAGCTTCGGCATTATCGGCTTTGATTGCCGCCCAAATCTGGTGGAAATTACGATAGGCTATTATGCCTCCTCATTGAGAACAGGAATGTCTGCTTTGGCATAGAACGCCAGCAAGGGCCCGAGATCAAAGGTCGTTGCGGGCGCAAGCCTCTGGACCGACCGCGGCCATGTTTCTGTTGACACGCCGCCGACGCCTCGCGCGAGAGTGCTGGCAAATCGGGGCATGAGCGGCGCGAGTGTCTGTGCCAGGATCGCAGCGGCCGTCGTCTGAAGGGCGAGCGAAGTGCGGGTGCGGGCGGGATAGAGACGTCGCGGCGCTTCATAGTCTTGCGCCTGTCGGTAGACTACACAATCGCTCACGAAATCGCAGGCCTGCGCGGCCGCGCGCCGGACCGAGAAGCCATCGTCCGAATAGGCGCGTTCCATCGCCGCGCGATGGATCTCTATCCGAGCAAAGAAATCGCGATCGGCGGGAGCCCAGTCGCCTGCGTCGGGCACACAGCCGCCAAAGTCCCGCTTGATTTCCCGGTGCAACGCATCAAGCCAATTCAGCCAGATCCCTTGGAACACCTCGTTTTCGGTGCGGCGTAGCGCGTCCAGCGTGAAGTTCGTCCGCTCACCTTCCGGGCGTGTCAGGCCCAAATGAAGACGCACGACATCGACTGTCTTTGGGCCAAGAACCTCTTTGCCCCAGACCGCATGGCCACGGCTGGTCGAGAACTTCTGGCCGTCGAGCAAGTAGAACTCGTTCACATGATACCGGATGCGCGGCGTCCAGTGAGAGAATACCTCAGCATAAAGCGCCGGATAAAGTAGCGTGTGGTAGAAGGAATTATCGAAGCCGAAGAAATGGACAAGCTGCCAATCATCGCCGGGCAAGGAAGCATCCCAGTCACGACCAACCGAGCGAGCCAGCGCCTGGATGTTGTAAAGAAAACCAAACGCCATCTCTGGCCAGACCCAGGTCACCTGCCCCGGGAACCCCTCGGCCGGTAACCCCCAGTCCGATGGGTGGGTGATGGGCACGGAAAAGTCGCCACGTTGGCGTAGACGCGCGAAGAGGTCCATGATCCGTAAGGGGGCGCCCGACGCCCTTAAATGCCGGTCGATATTGACGTAGCACCGTTCCAGCGCAAGTTCGGGACGGCGCACGGAGCCGACCACCGGCGCCTCGGCCGAGTGCCGCGACCGGACTGCACCTAGGTCGTGGCATAAGTTCGGCGCGCCGCATTCCTCGCAGATGTTGCCGGCAGCGGAGCCGCCGCAATCGGGGCAGAGGCCGCTTACATCCGGTTCGTAAAGGTAGTCGCCCGTCACAGCGTCGAAGAGCGCAGGGCTCTGGCGCAGATCTACCGCCGTGCTGCTCAGAAGACTACGGAAACACGCGGCTTGAAACTCTGCATAAGCGCTATCGCCCAAAGTGAGGAGGAAGTTGTGGACCTCACAGTCGAGAAGCGCAAGCGTGGCTCTAATCTCGTCGGCGTAATGGCGCGCCACCTTGGCGGGCGTCGATTGATCGGCATCGGCATGCGTGGCGACGTAGCTCTGGTAATCGTCGCTTCCAGTCAGGTGATAGGCTTCGACCCCTTTCATGCGCAGGAAACGCGTGTAGACATCGGCGCCAAAATAAGGGCCAGAAAGATGCCCCAGATGCAGATCGCCATTAGGCGTCGGCGGCGCGGAGAAGACGAAGATCGGCCCGCGGGGAGTGGCTACCTGTCCAGAAGCTTCGAGGGCGACCTTGCCGTCGCGCCAGTAGACATCGACGAAATTTAGGTCTTCGTCCCTATCGTTGTGCAGCACATGGGCTTCAAAAGGGTGGAACAGAACGACATCGCCGGCCGCGACTGAGATTTCCCCACGGTCGGTCCTGACCTTGCCCGCTCCGGACAGGACTACGAAAGCCTCGATTTCGTCGTGCCGATGGGGCTCGGATGTGGCGCCCGGTGCCACCTTGCCGAATGAAAACCCGGTGCCAGCGCTTCCCGTTCCAAGGGTGGCCACGTCGATACCGAACGCCCGCGACAGCTCCGTTCGAGAAAACGTAAATTTCCGCATGACGAACCTCAGCTGTTGAAGCAGTGGTATCTCCGGCTGCCAACGAAACAGCCTCTGCTGCAAGTTGCGAAGAGAGACGGCAGCCCGACAGGTTGGCCGCCCCCGTTAGAATAATCCGGCGCTGAGGCCTCAGGCGAGCGACGACGGGGGCCAGTAGGGCTTTAGCGTCGACCCGGCGACACCTCCACAACCGACATACCGGACTGCGCGCGGTGCTCCAGTAGCCGGCAATCAGAACGCCACGCTCTCCGCCCGCATCTTTATGGTCGATCAGTTTCGTGTGCATGCCGAGCCTGGTCCGTGAGCTCAATCCCGATAGAAAATGCCGTTGGGGGGCTTGAGGTTGTCGAGATCGGCCACTTTGCCCTCTGGCGGATTAACGGCGCGCTTAAGCACGTTATATTCGGCGCGGGTCGGTCCACCGGTTGAAGCACGCTGGAACACCAAGTAGAGTGTCCGCCGAGAACGATTGCTTTTGTTCGGTTGTGAGTAATGCGGCGCGTAATCGTCGAAGATGAAGATGTCGCCAGCCTTCCATACTATGGGCTCCCAGGAAAACGTTTCGGTGACTTCAGGATCGATCACCCCGCCGGCGTCCATGGGAAATACCCCCTTCTTGTGGTTGCCGGGGCTGAAGAAAAGGCCGCCGTTGTCCGGGTCGGAGTCGTCAATGCCTATGGCAACGACCGCATGGACCATCCGGTCGGGCAGCCTGTGTGGAATGTGATAAATGTCTTGATGCGGGCGATAGCCGCCGCTATCGGGATAGTGGAAAATAAGCAACTCCTTGAGCCTGCGCGAATCTTCGCCAAGCAGCTCCTCGACAACAGACTTTATGCGCTGATCTTCTAGGAGAAGAGAACGCAATGGATCGTGAAAATCGAGAAAATTCTCGACCTTAGAGATGATCTTTCGATTGTCCGTTGTCTTCTCGAACCACATGAGCCATTTATCGTCGCTGACATCCCAGCGTGAGATATCTTCGACAAAGCTGGAAATACCCTCCCGAGCCGCGGGATCGAAGAACGTTTCGAGCTTAAGGTATCCAACTTTCTGCCACTTTTCTCTTTGTGCATCAGTCAACATGCGAAAGCCTCCTGTTGGTAAGACTGGTTGGTCGAACATTCCGGGCAGGGGAGTCGGGCGCTGGTCAGATTGTGGGTCGACGCTGACGGTACTCCACGGTATGTGGACGGTGGTGCTAAGTGCGTTCCGCCCCGGGTGTATTGCAGGACTTTGTTGTCTCTCCTCACTGGAGAGATCGTCCGGGCCCGTAAAGATCTGTGGGGCCGGTACGTCTGCACGGTGATCACGGCCAAGCATGCTATTGATGATGCGGCTACTTGGTAGGCATTAAACTGGTCCCGATCATTGCTTATCTCACCCGGGCCAGCCTCGACACGCACCGCTACGGGCCGGAACACGCCGCTGACCGCCGACCCAGCCATGACCACCAAGGTCACTGCGCAACTGCGAGTGAGCGAACTGCTGGGATCCTTACGCAAATGCAGCCCCGCAGAACAACGCGGTGCGCCGACAGGTCCAATGGCTTGTTCAGTCACGATGAGCTCGGAGAGGGCTCCGGCCTTCGCCGCAGCCGAGGCGGACATCATTCCTTGGAGGCCCCCGCCGATGATCAGTCGTCGGCGAGTCATATCCCGCTGCCCATTTCTTCGGCTACTGGGTCGGGCCAGCCCTCGACGGAGGTACGGCTGATGAAGCCAGGATGCTCGGGATTCGCGCGCGGTGGGCGCTGTAGAAGGCTGTCAAGAATGCGGCGAGCTCGCCAGGCCAGCAGGCTTAGGTTCGGATCGGCCAGCCCGCGCTGCCCGAGGCTCGCGTTCTGTACGTAGATGCGTCTGTCACGTGGTCCGTCCCAGCACACCGAAAAATCCTCGCGAACGGCCAACTCATTGTCGATATGTTCCAGCCGGTCCGCCATCGGTTCAAAGAAGTCTGGCACCGCGTTCACGTAACCGGTGGCCAGGATGACGATGTCGGCCGTGAGTTCTTCGACCTCCTCCATGCCGTGCTGGAGGGTCAGCCTGTGACCCGCGCCGGCGTTGATGCAGTGTGAGACGGTGCAGCCCGGCCGCAGTGTGATGTCGCACGGGTTTGGCTCGAGAAATGCGTGGCGGTACAGCGTCTGATACACAGCGCGCAGCGTGCTTTCCGAAATCCCGTCCGAGGCAAGCACGAAACGCCGGAGAAACAACTTGCGCTGCGGCTCGCTCATGGCCGCGAAACGATCCGAAAAACAGGGCATGAACAACTCGTTTGTGAACGGGCTGTTGTCGAGGGGCAGGTAGTTTTCGCGCTGCGAGATCCAGGTGATCGAGGCAGGCCGCCTTTCTTCCGGCCGGCCGACAAGATGCAACAGCACCTCGGCTCCCGACTGTCCTCCGCCGACAACATAAACATGCTTTTTGTGCACCTCAGGATGGATGTGCAGTAATTCAGATGAGTGGAACAGGTTGCGTCCAATCCAGCCCCGAAACTGAGGCGGAATTTGCGCCTGCTTGCCAATGCCGACCACTAGGTCTCTTGCACTGAGAACTGCATCGTCGGTTCGCACCCGAAACTCGCCATCATAGCGTATTTCGCGCACCGTCTCGCCGCCGCGGACAAGCGGGTTCCTGCGGAACGCCCAGTTCAGGTATTGCTCGAACTCAGCCCTGAGAACAGCAGCGAACTGTGCATTCAGGAAGTGGTAGAGACGCCCGTTCTCGTGCAGGTAGTTTATGAAAGTGTAGGCTGATCGCGGATTAACCAGCGTGACCAGATCCTTGACGTGGCTGACCTGGAGTTCTGAGGAATCGAATGCGCTTCCTGGATGCCAGCGGAAGTCAACTTGCCGATCCAAGAACAGTGCCCCGTGCCCGATTTGCTCGTGTATCTGACACGCAAGGCTCAAATTGGACGGGCCAGCACCGATCCCAATGCAAGAGAGCTCCAGTTGCCTTGCTACTACTGACGTTTCCAAAACATGCGCTGTGCGCGGCGAATGTCGGCCATGGCCGTTGGGCTTACCCTCCCCGCAGGCATCGTCGACGCCGCCCGACTTGCGACAGTTTGTCCGCGCGTTCGTATTATCGCGTGTCCCGCCTGCGGATCCGGGCTCCGTGATGAGATCGGCACTCATGCCGGCGACATGTGCCGCGTGGCTGGTATCGAGAATCCCGCCTCGATGATCTCGGCGTGATCAGTGACATGCTTTCCCAGCCTATCCCTCATTGCAATTGGGCTCAGTTGCCCGCCTCGACCGTGATGGGCCGACCTTCGGCCTGCTTGGCGACCAGCGGGGACACGGTCATGAGTGCGGCGACAGCATTTTCCCGTCGGTTTGATCATAGAAGACATCCGCTGCTGCGTTCGGGAGGTCCTCTGCATCGAACGTGCCAGAGCAACACAGCAGCAAAGCAACGGAAAGCAGGTATGCGAACCTGTCGAGTATCCGACATTGAGGCCGAAACCCTGCACCGGCGCCGATTTTGCTCGTAGTCGTACTTTTCGGCTTCATGGCGTTGCAGGCGCCCTTGGCACTTTCCACGATCGTCATCGAGGAATGGCCTCGGCGACGAGTATCGATCCCTTGAAAAGGAATTTCCGTTGCGCAGCTGACTATCGGGCGTCGCGCACGATCGGGCTAGCTGCGTGAACGTCTTGAGCTGGGCTCGGCCTCGCGACGAAGGCCAATGAGAACGCAAGGTGGGACGACATCCGTTCCACGCTAGCAACCCTGGTTTACGTAGTCCGCCTTGAACAATGGCTAAGCCATTGACGCGGCAGTGCCGCGGCGACGGGAGGAAGTATCCGGTTTGGCGGCGCAAGCAGCGATAGCGAACAGGATGAGCGCACGCCAAAGCCCAAGTGTGGCGAGGATGAGGAGCAGATTGTGGCCGGCAGCCACGAGCAGAGCATTGATCGCGTCGCCACCATGACCGAGAAGGAAGTTTCGGTCCAGCCGCCCATCGGTTTTCATGTGACCGATGGTGGCCTCGATGGCCGATCGTCGCTTCATCTCCCGCTTCATGGTGGCGGTCAGGCCGCGCTTGCTGCCGGCGATCATCACCGAACCCGAGCCGGCGTAATCATGGCCGCGATAGTCCTTGTCGACGTAGATGCGGTCCGGATCGATACCCCAATCTCCACCGCCTGATCGACCGTCGCTGCGAGCGTGTGGCCGTCATACGGATTGCCCTCGAAGGATTTGGCCGGTGCGGACCGGCTGCACCCGTGCTGCGGCGTTGGCCTGTTTGACGAGAACCTTCGATTCAGCAGCTTTCGGGATTCGTTTGCCGGCGGCGAGCGGTTTCAACTGCCCTGATAGCGGCAGGGGTTTGGCAATTCCACGATCTTGACGGGCGACGGCGGATCGGCGGTGAGCGTCGCCGGCGCCGCGGTATCGTAGTTGATGTCGGGGGATGAGATTGTGCGCGCGCAGCCGCCGTGCGTCGCGACGGGCAGCAGCAAAGCCGTAAGTGCGGATTTACGGAAGCACGTATCCCTGTCTTTCCGGCTTTGCTGAACGATTGAGAGAGGCGAAGCCGGACCGCCGGCGCTTACGGAAATCGGCGGGGGTCATGTCCCAGCTCCTTCGACCAGTTGATGGCGTTGACGTAGATGCCGAGCGGATTCTTGCGCAGCCGATCGGCGTCGGTTGGAGGCTGAATCGCGATGGCAAGGATCGCAGCCCAAAGTGTGGTGCCGGCGAGCGCCAAGTCCTGTTAGCCCTGCTCGACCCAGGCGACGCGGAAGCTGTCGGGCGAAGCGCGAATGACGCTGGAGACGTCGATCGCGACCTGCTCCTTGCCGAGACTGGCGAGGGGTCATTGGCGCGGGCGTAGTCGTTCAGCGCCAATGCGCGCGCCCTGGTCGTGAAATCGTAGGCCTGCGGCCACTTCTGCTGCACGATGATCGGATCGGCTGGAAGCGAGCGCACCATCGTGGTGAAGTGGGCGAGGTACCAGGCAATCTGCGGGCCGCTCGGCCTGTAGTCGGCCGCAGCCGGCGCCATAGCTTGCGCCTCGCCGAGCTCGTCGACCTGTACACCTAGGGAACGACGGTGCCGTGCGCGGACTGCCAGACGAGCCCGCCGACGAGGCCGCAAGCCACGATCAGCGAACCGAATGCCATCGGCTGCCAGTTCTTGGCTTGCACGCGGGCCGAGCCGATGCGCTCATTCCAAACCTGCGCCGCGCGCTGGTATGGAGTTGCGGGTTCGGGTGTTCGGCCGTAGCGGCCGACGATCGCCGAAAGACTGACATTCGTTATTCTCCTCCCGAGAGGTCGACGGAGTGGCCGCCGCCATGGCTATCGCCGGATTTGAGGGCTTGCGCGGCGGACTGCGCGCCGTGAACAACCGCCTCATTGCGTTTCATGCGCTGGACCCAGGCGGGCAAACCTCGCTCGCTCCTTGGAAAGCGGCTCCTTCTTGCGGCCTCGCCACCCTCAACGACTCCCATAGTCGAGGAGCCACCCGTGTTGGCGAAACTGGCGCGGGCGCCTGAGGCGAAGCTCTCCTGCATTGCCCGGTTGCTTGCTCGGCGGCGCGCCTGATGGGTGCGGCGACAACGCTGGCCGCCGCACGGCCCGCGCCGCTAAAGCCGGACGAAACGCGGCCTGCGCTGGACCGACCGGCCGAGGCGAGGCTGTAGGGGGAGGACACGCCTCCCGCCATCGCCGTACCACCAACGCGGCGGCCGCCAACGCTCCCCTTCCGGCGAGAGCGAGCGAAGCGCCGCCCGCCATCGCCGCGCCGGCGACGGCGAGGCTAGTTCCGACAGCAGCGCCCGCGCCAAGCTGCGGCGCGCCAGAGAACAGACCGTTAGCGATGCCCGGCGCCGGGGGCCGAGCATGGCGAGTGCGGCGAGCACGACAGAACGTCTGCTCGATCGTCGGCTGGCAGCCGCCATAGGTGGTGGTGAACTGCGAGACAGTCCGGCGCCGATGCCGACGATGACAGCGAGCACCATCACCTTCACGGAGGCGACGACATTGCCCAGCACCTTCTCGGCGAGAACGGCAGTCTTGTTGAAGAGGGCGAAGGGAAAGAGGATGAAGCCCGCGAGCGTTGTCAGTGAACTCGATCAACGTGACGAATAGCTTCACCGCCAGAATGAATAAGCGATCAGGACCAGGAGCCAGGACACCATCAGCACCGCAACCTGGACGAAGTTCGCAAAGAAGCTGGTGAAGCCCATCATCTGGCTTGCGGCGTCCAGCAATGGGTGGCCCGCGGTCGAGACCGACCTACGCGAGCCGGCCGGGCCGCAGGAAATCGGCTATCGAGATGGAGGAGCCGCCGGCCTTCAGGCCAAGCCCGGCGAAGCTATTGAAGATGAAGCCCGAGAGAGTGTTGAAGGTGAATAATCCGATGTAGAGCGCCTTCTTCACCAGCCGCTGGAGGATGCCTGCGCCGGCGCACACGCCCAGAACAGGCAGGCCAAGGTGATGTCGATGACGATCAGCGTCGAGGCGAAAGAAGTGATCTCGCCTTGGATCAGGCCGAAGCCTGAATCGATATAGGTGGTGAAGGTGTTGAAAGGTGTCGATGACGCCGACGTTGTTCATCGTTATCTCCCCTCCGCAGCGTTCGTCGTCGACGGTGTGGCCGGCGCGGCCCGTTGCGGCACGCGGCACCGGCCTGCCGAAGAAGCGCGCGCGGTTCTCCTCCCAGACCGCCTGGCAATGCGGATCTTCGGCATCCTGGGGCCAAGCGCGCGGCAGCGGTGCAGCTAATAGGCCGAGAGATCGTCGGGCGTGGAGACAGCAGGAGCGTCGGAGCCGGGTTGTGGCGCGGAACGGCGATGGATGGCGGACACCCACCTCCGCTTGCCGCTGGCACACCGCAAGCACATGAAGTCGACCAACATGCTGGAGCGGCTCAACGAGGGATCAGGCGACGCACCTATGTGGTGCGTATCTTCCCCAATGGCGAGAGCTGTCTACGGCTCGTCCGTGCGTTGACCGTCGAACGCCATGAGCCTTGGCTCGAGGACCGTCGCTAGCTGAACATGGATCTGTTGAAGGACCACAAGAAGGAGGAGTTACGCCAGGCGGCCTGACGATGCTCGGACCCCAAAGGGACGGACGCCACCCCTCTCCGCCGCCGTCGCTCGCCTGCTGCGCTTCTGGGTGAGGCGAGCGACGGCGGTTCCGAGGGGATGGCTCGGCCGGATCCCATGATCGATTTTACTGAACTTGACGCACAGAACTCTCTTCAGTCGCGGGGTTCGGCTGGATATGTCTGCTGCGAATTTGGGTTCGCCTGACCTCCTTCCTTAGGGCCTTGGCTTACTGAAGGGCCTTAGTGGCAAACCCAGGCCCGCAGCTTGCAGTCCTCGTTGCCGGTCTCATTACATCCGGCCAGCGCGCCTTGTTGCGATAGCTCCTCTTCAAATTCACCAAGTGGGTGGGACCACCACCCACGTCCCAGCCGGCGTCCATTGCCTATGGCAACGGCGGCGCAAGCGTTGCTTTCGTAGCTTCGATTTGGCAATCCGAGCCGCCCTTGCGGCGACAGTCGAGCAGGGCCCACCGTTTAGCGTGCTTTTGTGATCTACACCCGTGCGAGACACCGACCACGTCATCTGGTTTGGAGTATGCGATGGCCCCGGAGCCGGCGAACGCGGTATTGTTTGAAATAAACAGCGCGAGGACGCTGATTATTAGTTTACGCATTCACTTTTCTCCATTCGGATTTGAGCATCGCACCGATTGGCGCCTATTGCCCTACGGCGAGATACAGCAAGGGCCGTGCCAGCGCTCCTCGCGCGCACTAAGCGCCTGATTGTGTTTTGAAACAGTTCGCGATGCGCAAACCGCGCACGGTGTTTTGAATCTCACAGCTTTGTGCACCGCTGTCAGAAAGCGGACAAGGATCGAGGAGCTGACGCATCCGGACCTTGCCCCACGGACTTGATCCGGATTGAAGGCAATTCCTTTTTGGCAATGCGCGCGGCGCCCTGGGAGACTTGCGGTGGACTACCGCCAACTGCTGCAAGAGGATTTCACGGTCCACTGCCGCGCTTACAGCAAACTAGGGTACAGACTCAATTGAGCCAATATGCGACGAGAGCGGCGAGCTGAACAGCGGCCAAGAAATTCCGGACGAGCTTGTCGTATCATGTGGCGATGCGGCGGAAGTCCTTGAGCCGACAAAAATCAGCGTTCGATGATATTTCGGCCTCCGTAGGCGCGTTTGTTGAAACGATGAATGACGACACGGTTGGATTTATTGGGAATGACGGGCTTGGCGCCGGGACCAGCGATTTCGGCGCGAAGGTTGTCCCCGTCGTACCCTTTGTCTGCGAGAAGCGCGCTCATGGGCGGTGCGAGCGCCAGAACATCGGGCGCGGCAGCGATGTCGGCATCCTGACTTGGGGTCAGATGCAGGACGACCGGTCGGCAGAGCGGATCGCTCAGCGCATGGACTTTTGTCGTACGGCCTCCCCGCGAGCGGCCGATTGCCTGATTGTGCTCCCCCTTTTCCGCCGGAGGCACACCGATGAGCTTTAATCGAAGTCGAGTCGAGCGACAGCACGACGGCATCTTCGCCAGGTTTGGCCAGTGCTTGAAAGATTGCGCACCATCGTTCGCGCTTGGCCCAGCGATTGAAGCGATTGTAGATCATCGTGTAAGGACCGTATTAGCCCGGACAATCACGTCATCGCGCACCCGATTGCAGCTTGTGAACAATACCGCTGATGATGCGCCGATCGTCGTCCCGATCCGGCCCCGTCAGTCCCGTCGGCAGATGAGGCGATGAGGTTCGATACGAGCCCATTGCCTGTCATTCAACCAAAACAAGCCCGCGCGCTTTTCTCTCGCCCCCGGATCAAGAACACGGAGGCAAGAGACTCACGTGGCGCTATTTAGGTACAGACCCTAGCTAGCAGCGAGAGACAGCTCAGCGCCGAATGACGTCTGCCGGCCGAGCTGATGATCCGCCGGCACGCTCGCGGACCGCATTTCCGGTGATGGATCTATATTCACGGATGCGCCTATATCCGTCGCTGATCGAAACCATGACAACCGATGAGGTCTAGGCCAAGTGGGCGGTCTATCGGCAGACCGGTCAGCTCGTTCACCGCGCGAGCTGACCCTCGGGGACGCAGAGACCTGGAACGATCAGCCGGCCCGGCGGTCGTAAGCCGCCTGGCCGGAACGATCACGCCGATCAATTTCCGAAAATTGAATCATATCTCAGCGCTGGTGACCCAAGCCAATCCCCAAGGTACGTGCTTTCTGTCGTAGGGACCCCTCGGATCGCTTCATCTGCTTTGAAACCCTCGCTACAGGAGTACGGGCCTTTGAGTGCGCTTTGAGCAGCTTGACGTCATCCTTACTATACTCTTTGCGCTTGACGGCTTTTGCCACGTGATATTCTCCGATTTCGCTTTACAAATTTGTCTGTAGCGCCTCGTTTTGTTTGGCGAAAGACGCAACTGCCTCCCATTACCATATCAATGGTCATCGGCAACTATTCAGGCGGATTATTCTCTTCGCGATAAGAACTGGAACTACACGCGAATGTGTCCTCCCTCCATTTTTATCCGCGTGACAAACCCGATTCTCGACATGCACGTCACCCGGCTTCAACATGGGAGCAAGCCACAGAGAAGGGACGCTCGATCCGTCTTCGAAAGCGACTCGACAATCGCTGCTTGCTTGAATGCTCCGACTTCAAGTCACCAAGACATTTCGTAGAATGATACTGGGCGCCAGCATTAAGTAGCGCTGGATCGGCCGGGACACTCGCACTGCCTCACTTGCGCGCGCATCATCAACCGGCCTCCACGGCAAGTGCACGGCGTTGCCGCGCGAAGAACAAACGTCTTGTCCAATTTACCAAAGGAAGGCGGCTTTAAGTGAAAGTTCTCGCAAAGGCAAATCTTGCGATACCATATCCTCGTCGGTGGATCGAGCACAGCTCGCCCGTCCTAATTGATCTGCCGCAGTATTCTTGACCTAATTAGCAACGTTGAGATACCCAGGCAATTCCGCCAGAGGAACGATCGCCTGCCCCGTCTCATGGACCCGACGAACGAGCGTCGTGATCTCCCTGGGCTGGTCCCTACCGCGTGGTAAACAAGCCGCGGGCCTAGCCGTCCGGGGTGAGCTTGGCACCGGCAGGCGATTACTTGATCATGAGTTGCCAGAGCGCTTGGCCAGCACAATGCCGTTGGCACGCTGCGGATCATCCGTAATCTGTGCACACTGACCGCCACTGTCGAGCAGATGCAAGTCGAACTGTCCAACGCGGCGGAACGGACTCTGCGTCATGTCAGAGGCCTCGCAACAAATCCAGGCTAGATGTGGAAATGTCTGCCGGAGCGTGAGGCAGGGCTCAGACGCTGTATCAATAGTGGCTAGCGTCTGCTCGATGTTCGTCAATTCGCCTGCGGCGAGCACCATCTCCATAATCCTTATTGCCAGAACAAACGTTCAGGGTCGGCGTTCAGAACCGCTGTCGCCAAGCCAAGCCGTTGATGGGTCGAATGCCACTCCCAGACGCCCTTACCGTGATCTTTGCGGAACAGCTGCCATGCCGCCCCAGTCCTATCGTGGTGCAATAGCGCGACGTCGACGAGGCCTCCCTCCGCATCGATATTGCCTGAGCAGCACCGGCTCTCGACAAGATAGCCGCCAGCAACCGCTGTCACCTCTGGCGAGACAAATCGGTAGCGCTCGCGCCCCGTCAGCGCGCGCACGATCCGCCATCGGTCGAGCTCGTTGGGGTGCGCAGGCAATCCGCAATGATGTCGCCTGATGATGGCGGCGTTCATTGCGCGATATCCTGGACTGCGGCGATCTCTGCCTCAAGGCAGCCAACCACCAACTGCTTGCCGAAGTCGACCATATAGATGGGTAGGTTCGCTTCCGTATGGAGACCGACCTGGACGATCTCACCAATCTGTCCGACGCTGACCAGACACTCTTCCGCCGAGGCGGCGGGAAAGGAACCGTCGTTGAGCAGATCGATTGCCGCCTCGACACGTTGGCCTGAGCTGTATTTTGGCACCCTCGGTTCGATCATCAGGGTGCCCCTCCTGACAAGCAAGGCTCCTCGCCTCTGTTGCCTCGCGTGACTAGATCAAGCTCTTTGCGTTTCATGCCGACGCGATAGCCTGAAGCGAGGAACTCGACCCCATAAATATAAAATTGTTGCAGGAACGTACCGATCGAAACGACATAGCCAAGCTCGCCTTTCTTGACGAGAACCTCACCGATCTCCTTGCCCACATAGGTGCCGTCGTTTCGGATGGTGCGGTTGGCCCGCACCTTATCGCCGTAATCAAAGAAGGGCACGTCCGTCAACTCGACGATGTCACTATCACGGGCGATGTTGCTCATGCTGCCGTCTCTTTCCATGCTTCAACTGTGCGGCGCTTCGCGAGCGCCCGGCGTTACGGACCGCCCTATCATGATCCTCGATCAACTCCGTCGATTCCCGCACCGCCGCGCGGCTTGCGACCACGTATTGGATGAGCCGACGGGGATGACGATGCGTCCACATCAACGCCCGGCACCCCAAAACGGATGCTTGAGATGGCGATCCGCGAGCCGATGATTGATGTTGAGGAAGCCGCCGATGCTGCACGCGAGTCCGTCGTTGACGCAACGAACCTGAGCCGGCAGCAAGAAGTGCGGTTCAGCGCGACACGCGCAGCTGGCAGAATCGACCTGATTGCCCGGCAACTGAGGGCATCGTGGATGACATCACTCATGGTCCCGCCCATCCGCTCGAGCGTGCCTCGCAAACCTTGGCGCCAATCTTGTGCGCGGGACTGCGGCCCAGCAGTCTCTCGGCAAACCGCCGTCCTTCCCTCGAGTTGCCCGAGACGCGTCTCCAAGTGGGCAACAAGCCTTGAGCGAGAATAGCAAGACCCACGCGAGGTACTCTCATAGCAGCCGAATTCGGGCTGGTGGCACCACCGCGCCGGTCGGCAGCAAAATCATATCCGCATCACGAACGCCTTGGCTTGACACAGGTTGATTTTCTGCATCTTCAGAACCCTGCCGCCCTGCAATGATGCTCGGCCGGCTCGACACCGTGCGACCAACACAGAGCTCGGTGAGGACGCCCTCGTTTCGCTCGGATGACCGACTGAAGAAGACCTCCAGCATGAATGTCGCCTGTTCAATGATGGCTGAGGTCACTGGATTGATATCGCGCAAGACGGGTCCGCTCTTGGTGGACCCATCGGCGAAATCGATCCTCGACGCTCAAGACCGCAGCCTTCGGGCCGGCAGGAATAGCTTAACGCGTTGCCTTCGACGTTCGCGTCGCCAGAATATGGCTCGCCAACTGCGAAAAAGCCGGCGACCAGGGCGAGCCGTCCACCCGATTTGGGAGGGCGACAGCCGCGGTCGGCGCCTCGTCAAGGCGACGCATCATCCGCCCGAGTTTCTGAACCGTTCGTGTCGTGGTGACATCCATGTTGTGGTCCTCAAGGGGGCGCCCGATGGCGTGCCAGTGCTGTGTCGAGCACGCATGTGTTGTCAACCGGACAAACCGCCACGCATTGCGGTTCGTCAAAGTAGCCGTCGCACTCGGTGCATTGCTCCGAATCGATCAGGAAAGCGCCGGCTACCTCGGAAATAGCAAGATTTGGGCATTGCGTTTCGCACGCTGAACAGCCCGTGCATTGCGAGGCGATGATCTTGTACGGCATTGTCTGAACCCATCCTTCAGGCGGCGGAAATCAGCGCAT
Organism: Bradyrhizobium sp. S3.3.6; assembly: GCF_040546905.1. Classification (NCBI taxonomy): domain Bacteria; kingdom Pseudomonadati; phylum Pseudomonadota; class Alphaproteobacteria; order Hyphomicrobiales; family Nitrobacteraceae; genus Bradyrhizobium; species Bradyrhizobium sp. S3.3.6. The sequence goes on from NZ_JBEPOT010000007.1 coordinate 298,220, forward strand.
TGTGGCGGGCCGGATCGACCCGCTCAAGGTGCTTGATCTTCCGCTCATTGACTTTATCGAGATAGAGTTTGAACCAGGCGATCGTCGAGGCATCGATGAACTCGCAGGCGTACTGATCGACCGGCTCGATGCCGGCCTTGATCAATTCGGCCTTCGGGCAGCCGCCGATCTTTGACACGAATACGGCGTGGCAATCCTTGATAGCGCCGATGGCGATTTCGAGCTTGCTGTCCTCGCCATGGCCGCCCTGGCAATAGGGATGAATAGGACGATGACCAACGAATTTCGCGCCTGAAGTCGAGAGCTCGTAGATCTGGAACTCCTTGGCGTGACCGAAGTGCTGGTTGATCAATCCCGAGCCCTTGGTTGCAACCGCCACCAGCACTTTGATTTCGCTGGACGCGCCGGCGAGCCCCGCGAGCTCCTCCTGCTGGGCCGCAAGCTTTGTGATGCGCGCTTTCTCGACTTTGGCCTGATACGCCTTTCGGGGCTGCTCGTCGTATTTGATGTCCATCGCCATGATCTTTTCCATGGTGAACTCCGAGCCGCGGTCCTCTCCGAGCAGTCCGACGGCGTCGGCCCGGCACTGACGACAATGACGCATCATGTTCATCTTGCTTTCGCAGCTATCCTGCAACGCTGTCACTTCCTGTGCGGTCGGGCCGCGTTGCCCCCTGAGACCGAACACGGTGCCGTGCTCTGGCGACGATATCAGGGGCATCACGTTATGCAGGAAGGCACCGCGCGACTTCACAGCCATGTTCACCGCAACCAGATGCTGATCGTTTATCCCGGGAATCATCACCGAGTTGACTTTGCACAGGATGCCGCGCGCGGTGAGCATCTCCACGCCCTGGAGCTGCCGATTGCTAAGGATGCTTGCAGCTTCAACGCCGGTGTAGCGCTTGTGGCGGTAAAAGATCCAGGGATAGATCTTTGCACCAATTTCGGGATCGATCATGTTGATCGTGATCGTCACGTGATCGATCTTGAGTCTTGCGATCGTGTCGACATGATCGGCTAGCGCAAGACCGTTCGTCGAGAGGCACAGCTTGATACCTGGCGCGAGCTTGTTCACAAGCTCGAACGTCTTGAATGTCTTGTCCGGATTCGCTAGCGGATCGCCAGGGCCGGCAACGCCGACCACGCTCATCTGAGGGATCGCGGAAGCGACCGCCAGCACCTTTTTGGCGGCCTGCTCCGGCGTCAACTTCTCGCTGACAATGCCGGGGCGCGATTCGTTGGCGCAATCGTATTTACGATTGCAGTAATTGCACTGGATATTGCAGGCGGGTGCGACCGCGACATGCATGCGGGCATAATGGTGGTGCGCCTCCTCGCTGTAGCAGGGATGGTTCTTCACCTTTTCCACGATCTCATTTGGCAGATTGCTGATGCCGGTCTGAGATCCGCAGCTCGCCTTCCCGCTGCCGCCGATGGTAGCGCAGCCCTTGTGCTTAGTGACCGCTTGCGTGGTCTCCCTGATCTCGCCGCCGCCGCAGGATACTTGGTGTTGCGCTGAAGTACTCATTTTTCCAATTCTATTCGCAAGCCGAACCCTACCGGCAAGCATCCACAGAGACGTTTCTGAACAGCTAAGAGCAACTGGCGTGCCATGCCTGCCACAAATGACTTTTGCGATTTGCGTCAAGTAGTTATGTAACACTCGCACGAATGTCAGTTTATCATCATGTTGGAAAGCTGACAGAGATTGCGATCACAAGAGCGCTGGCAGCGTTGTTTTGACGACGGGTAGGCTGCTTCACCGATGCCCTTGGCAAAACGCAGGGCGGGTGGCCGGTCACGCCAGGCCCAAGCCAGGGGAATGGTGTCGCGTTCCTCGCAGGTGCCGGACCGCCCCGCCAAGAACAGCTTCCGCCTCCGCCGGTTGGCGAGGTTTTGTGGAACCAGAGCATTCATCATTCGGTTGCTTCGCCGCCGCGCTTCTTGGCGTTGATAGTGATTGGTAGGGTGGTGTCACTCGCCATCGCCGGTAGGTCGAGCACCCAGCCGTTCGCGATTCTGATCCAACCGCCCCACAGCGTCTCGTGCTCCCATTCGACGATCGGCTCCTCAAGATCCTTCTTGGGCACATAAATCGAAAGGCCCGTCTCGGGCGAACGGCGAATCATAACCTTCATGGGAGCTCCGCACGTTGTGAGCTCTCGCCCGCGCGCTCCTGACACGCACGCCACAAGGCTCTCTGTTTGGCAACGATGTCCGGCATGACTTGCAGGACACGGTCGATCTCATCGGGCGCCGTCTCGCGCGACAGCGAGAAGCGAACCGCACCGCGCAAAAAGGGCGGTGGTACTCTCATCGCGCGCAGGACATGGGATGGCTCCATCGAGCCGGACGCGCAGGCTGAACCGAGTGAGACGGCAATTCCGTTGCGGTTCAGGTGGTGGACGATGGCCTCCGCTTCGATATGCTCGAAGGCAATGTTAGACGTATTTGGCAAGCGGTTCTTGACATGGCCAAGCACGATGCAACAGCCGTGAGCGAGAATGCCCTGCTCCAGCCGGTCGCGAAGGGCGCCAATCTGCGTCTGGTCTTGTGCGAGGTTTGCCGCAGCGAGTCCCGCCGCTTTGCCGAGCCCAACAATACCCGTAACGTTTTGGGTACCAGCGCGGCGACGCCGCTCTTGTACGCCGCCGAAAAGCAGCGGCCGGAACTTGACGTCCTTGCGCACATACAGCGCGCCGATCCCCTTCGGACCATGGAGCTTGTGCCCGGAGAGCGACAGCATGTCGATGTCCGTAGCCTTCAGGTCAATCGGAATTCGCCCGACCGCCTGGACTGCGTCGGTGTGAAAGAGCGCGCCGACTGAGCGCGCCATCTTGGCGAGGGACTTCACCGGAAAGATCGTACCGGTCTCATTATTGGCCCACATGACCGAGGCGACTGACGTGCGCCTCGACAATGCCTTGCGATAAGTCTCGATGTCCAGTCGGCCGCTGGCATCTACCGGAATGACATGGGTCTTGATTCCTCGTCGGCCCAACTCCTCGGCAAGGGACAGCACGGCCGGATGCTCAACGGCCGTTGTGACGATCTCGTCGCGCCCCTCCTGCACGGCGAGCGCAGACAGGATCGCTGTGTTGTCGGCTTCAGTCCCGCCGGAGGTGAAGACGATCTCATGATCGAATGCCGCGCCAATGAGGGACTGCAGGTTCCGGCGCGCCAGTTTCAATGCGGACGCAACCTCGCTGCCGAATGCATGCGCGGAGGACGCATTGCCGAATTGTGTAGAGAAGAACGGCAGCATCGCCGCAACGACCAACGGATGTGCGCGGGTCGTCGCGTTGTTATCCAGGTAGATCGGCCGCACGGACTGTCCGCTCTGCACTTAATGTCGCCCTTTGGCAGCTCCGCGGAGCGGGATCAGGCGGACGAACTCGCCGAGCCGCTCGATCAGACGCGCCTGAATGGCCGCGAGCGTCGTGCCCGCAAGCTTGCATGACATGCAGGCGCCGGTCAGCCTGACGATGAGCTCACGATCTCCACGATCACGCCTGAGGCTCGCCCGATTCTCATCGAGCACGGCTCCGACAATTTGCTCGCAATCGGAAGGCTCAGAAATCGGAGGCTGCTTCGTTGGTACAGTCTTGATGCCCATGTTTCGAAGCCCTTCTATTGCGGATGGTCGAGGACAGGCTCACCTGCACGGTTTGTCGCAGGAGCAGCTCGACTTGGCATTTGGATTGTCGAATCGGAACCCCGATCCTTCGGGCGACAGCACGAAATCGATCGTGGTACCGTTGAGATGCTCTTGGGTCGCGCTGTCGACGAAGAGTTTGATGCCGTCTAGCTCGACCACGGCATCATCGGAGCTCGGCCCATGCGCGAGATCCATCTTGTATGTGAACCCTTCGCAGCCGCCGCCATCGACCATGATCCGCAGGCCGCTCGCCGGCTGCCCTGTCGTGGAGATTGCGGCCCTCAATGCGTTGATGGCGTTATCCGTTAGGTTGATCATTTTTGGCTCGCTTTCAGGTCTTCTCGCAAGGCACGTTTCGCAAATCCCATGCCAGTCGAGATGCAGCTGAAATGAAGGATTTGCGGGTGGCCACTGTTCGATTCACGACCTGTGTGTCGGGATTTCGACACGAGGCTTCCCGGCCGCCGCGTCATCCGGCCAAGTCCTCGCGACGGTGCCAGCACGTATCCATGCACATAGCGCCAAGCTGCCGCTTACGCCGCGGAGATAGCGTGACGGCAAACAACTTGCATAAGCGTAGCGGACACGTCGCTTTGCGCGACGCGTGCACACCACGCATTGATGAGGAGCCTTTCCATGACGTCGATTGACAACACTGCTCTTGGCCCGTTGGACAAGGAGGGGCGGCTATTGAATGCGGTACTTAAGAGTGAAACAACGAAGTCGGGGCGATTTGGATTCCGGGGCGACATCGCGCTGAAATTCCAAGCCCAGTTCGCCGACGAAAAACGACCACCGGACTATTCCATCGAACAAGTTCTTGCGATCGCGCAGGAAGGCGAGCCGACCATCCCAGTCCTTGCCGGATATCTGCATTCCTTCGCGTATCTACCCGAGGCCGCAAAGGTGCTGGATGGCAGGCTGAGCCCCAAAGGCAGCTATTTCATGTTCTGCAACAACATTGATCTGCTCGCGAAGTACCGTACCAAGGTAGGCGACATCACCTTCCGCATTCTGCCTTGCGACGAATCAACTGTGTGGAAGGAGATGATGGACCTCGCCGGCGTCGACAAGAATGACATCAAGAAGCTCGGTCCGGCCGGTAGGCTCGACTACTTGCTCGACGCGGCCAAGGACATCGGTGGATCATACAGCGAGATCTCATACGAGGACGGCTTGGCCAAAATGGAGCCGGTGAAGAACAGAGGCGAAAACCGCCCAGTCTGAGGCAGCGCCTCAGGCCCCCTCGCCAACTCGACGAGTCTGCCGCAGAGAGAGTCACTGCACCCAGAGCGAGTCACTGTACCGCATCGCCTGGGACTGGCTCTGAAACCCTCGTGATGGACTTCTCGGCCTACGTTTTGGAGATCACACGACCGCTCTGCTAGGCGTGTATTGGCCATGAGTACTGTCGTCAATTACACCGAGGGGCGGCTGGCCGCGAGGGTCCGGCTGGCTGCGTCCATTGGGATCCGAACATTCCAATGATGATCGGCTCCTATTCGTGGTCATATTTCAGAGGGCTGATCGACGGTGTCTTTGGCGTTGTGCTCCAGGCCATTGCCGGCCTGAGCGGCGCTGAGATGTCGCGCGAGGAGCGATCACTGTGCTGATGTTCGAGGAAAGATTGTCGGCGACCGGCACGCCTCCGCGGCTGGGTGATCTCCGTGCTGCGGAAAGCCGGCGCGGGACGCAGGACCGCGCCGCCCCGCATGCGCGCCAGCGGGATCGCCCGGCAAGATCCGCCCAGGTAGTGTCTGAGGACGAAGCTGTCGCTGAACTGGTGGAGGTGCTGGACTCGATCGGAGATACCTGCCCGAGTGCCCGCCGCTGTAATCAACAGCACGCGCGTGAGGTCGAGCAGGCGGGTGGATTCTCCTTCAGCCTCGTGTTTGGCCATCTGCGGCGTCCTTAAGGATTGCTCACGGAGGTTGCTGTCTCGATGCGTAGCAGATCGAGCGAGGTAACCGGGGATCAAGGCTAGCAGACACCACAAGAAATAGAAGGATGCACCGCTTCATAGGGCGCTATCGAGCCGACCGTGTCTGATGACAGCTTGGCCGCAGCGCGCTTCATCCTGTAAGCAGTGAAGTCGATGATTGTTGCCGAGGTCTCTGTCATCTGATTCGTCCACCTACTCTTGAAAGCGTCGCGCCTGAGTCCATGATTGCAGCAGAACTATTCTGCCGGCGTCCGTCTTGCGAGAGCACGGCCGCGGCTGCAGCGAGTCGGATGCCACCTATCCGGCTGTCCGCAAAAAGCGAAGCTATTTGTTGCCTGCCTCCCGCCGCGCGTGGAAGCGGTTGACGCATTTCCTAGAACAAAGCCCCGTTTGTCAGCAGTAATAGCGGATAAGCCCGAATCGTCCCACCGCACACCGCGCAGAATCTCGATGACCCGTGGTTGGAAGCATAATAGTCACTGCGCATTCTCGCCTTCCTGTCGGCGCGACCTGAATCTCCCCCATGCATCTCCCATTTCCGCGACACGGCGCTCGCACTTTAACTGCGGGTCGCCAATTGCGATGCTTGTGGCATGTACGGACCACCGGCGCAGAGTGTGACTCTGGTGTGCGCCTACCTGGCAAAGTGGCACGCGCTACTCCAAGCGCCTTCGTCGGGATTGCCTACTTTAAGCGACTGTTGATCTTGATTGATGCAATCCGCAGGGCAGTCACGATCATATCATTATCCTTTTTGGCCTATCTTCGATGGAATTCAACTGACCAGGCGACGGCGAGCGTATAGCAGCCCTCACCTGTTGTGGTGCAGCCCTCACTGTCATTGCGCTCCAGGGACACGGCGGCCCCGATCCCGTACCTTCCTCAGAACGACGCGCGGGGGCGTCAAAAGCGATCTCGCGCAATGACCAGGCAGGAACGCCTCAGCCGGCCCTACCTGGTGAGGATCTGCTTCGGGTTGCGCTCGCCGACGGGTGTGGGAGCGCTATTAGCGCTATAAGCGCACCTTGGGCGCGTGCGGTGTTCGGTATGTCAGTGGTTCTCAGGCTCCCGGGGCTCGATCGCGATTTTCGGCTCGGCGTCCGCGTTGGCGGCCATTTCGCGCAGCGCGCGCCGGTACTCGACCGGCATCACCTTGCGGAATTTGGGCAGCCAGTCCTTCCAGTTGGCAAGGATGTCGGCGGCGCGCTTGGAGCCGGTCGCTTTCGCATGGCGCGAGATCAGGACGTGCAGGCGCTCGACATCGGAGTCGAGCAGGTTCTTGAACACGTCGACCCGGCCGTGCGCCTCGAGGTCACCCGAGTGGTTATAGGTGCCGGCGTTGATCAGCTCTTCGGACAGCACCGGCTCGAGTTCGACCATCGCCATGTTGCAGAGCTTGTCGAAGTCGCCGCTCTCGTCGAGCACATAGGCGATGCCGCCGGACATGCCGGCCGCGAAGTTGCGCCCGGTCTTGCCGAGCACGACCACGATGCCGCCGGTCATGTATTCGCAGCAATGGTCGCCGGCGCCCTCGACCACGGCGACCGCGCCCGAGTTGCGCACGGCAAAGCGTTCGCCGGCGACGCCGCGGAAATAGCACTCGCCATCGGTCGCGCCGTACATCACGGTATTGCCGACGATGATGCTCTCTTCAGGCACGATGGCGCTGTTCCGCGGCGGCTTGACGATGATCTTGCCGCCCGAAAGGCCCTTGCCGACATAGTCGTTGGCTTCCCCCTCGAGCTCGAAGGTGACGCCATGCGCGAGCCAGGCGCCGAAGGCCTGGCCGGCGGTGCCCTTGAGGCTGACATGGATGGTGTCATGCGGCAGGCCGGCATGGCCGTAGATCTTGGCGACCGCGCCCGACAGCATTGCGCCGGCGGAACGGTTGGTGCTGTTGATGGCGGCCTCGATCTTGACCGGCGCGCCGCGGTCGAGCGCGGGCGTCGCCTTCTCGATCAGCGTACGATCGAGCACGGCCTCCAGATGATGGTTCTGGCGCTCCGAATGATAGATCTTCTGGCCATTCTCCTCCTTCTGCCGCACGAACAGCTTGGAGAAATCGAGGCCCTTGGCCTTCCAGTGCGCGACCAGCTTGGTCTGGTCGAGCAGCTGAACCTGGCCGATCATCTCGTTGAAGGTGCGGAAGCCGAGCGAGGCCATGATCTCGCGGACTTCCTCGGCGACGAAGAAGAAGTAGTTGATCACGTGCTCGGGCTGGCCGGTGAAGCGCTTGCGCAGGACGGGGTCCTGGGTGGCGACGCCGACCGGGCAGGTGTTGAGATGGCACTTGCGCATCATGATGCAGCCGGCCGCAATCAGCGGCGCGGTGGCGAAGCCGAACTCGTCGGCACCGAGAAGCGCGCCGATCACGACGTCACGGCCGGTGCGGAAACCGCCATCGACCTGGACCACGATGCGGCTGCGGAGCCGCTCGCGCACCAGCGTCTGGTGGGTTTCAGCGAGGCCGATTTCCCAGGGGCTGCCGGCGTGCTTGATCGAGGTCAGCGGCGAAGCGCCGGTGCCGCCCTCGAAGCCCGCGATGGTGACATGGTCGGCGCGCGCCTTGGCGACGCCCGCGGCGACCGTGCCGACGCCGATCTCCGAGACGAGCTTGACCGAGACGTCGCCCGTCGGGTTGACGTTCTTGAGGTCGTAGATGAGCTGCGCCAGATCCTCGATCGAGTAGATGTCGTGGTGCGGCGGCGGCGAGATCAGGTCGACGCCCGGCGTCGAATGCCGGACCTTGGCGATGGTCGCATCGACCTTGTGGCCGGGCAGCTGGCCGCCTTCGCCGGGCTTGGCACCCTGCGCCATCTTGATCTGCATCATGTCGGAGTTGACGAGATACTCCGTGGTGACGCCGAAGCGGCCCGAGGCGACCTGCTTGATCGCGGAGCGCATGGAATCGCCGTTCGGCAGCGGCTTGAAGCGGTCGGCTTCCTCGCCGCCTTCGCCGGTGTTCGACTTGCCGCCGATCCGGTTCATGGCGATCGCAAGCGTGGTGTGTGCCTCGCGCGAGATCGAGCCGAAGCTCATCGCACCGGTGGCAAAACGCCTGACGATATCCTTGGCCGGCTCGACCTGGTCGAGGGCGACAGGCTTGCGCTTGTCCTCCTCGGCGCTCTTGACCCGGAACAGGCCGCGCAGCGTCAGCAGCCGCTCCGACTGCTCGTTGAGGATCTTGGCGAAGGCGCGGTAATCTTTCAGCGAATTGCCTCGCACGGCGTTCCGAAGCAGCCTCGCCGACTTGGTGGTCCAGGCATGGTTCTCGCCGCCGCTGCGAGAGGCATATTCGCCGCCGACGTCGAGCGCGGTCCTGTGGACCCGCGCCTCGCCGAACGCGTCGGCATGGCGGCGCAGGGCCTCTTCCGCGATTTCGGCCAGGCCCACGCCCTCGATGCGGGTATGCGTGCCGGCGAAGAACTTCCCGACGAAGTCCGCCTTGAGGCCGACCGCGTCGAAGATCTGCGCGCCGCAATAGGACTGGTAGGTCGAGATGCCCATTTTTGACATCACCTTGAGCAGGCCCTTGCCGATCGATTTGATGTAGCGTTTGACGATCTCGTAGTCGTCGAGCGAGCCGGGCAGGCGGTCCTTCATCGCGACGATGGTTTCGAACGCCAGATAGGGATTGATCGCTTCCGCGCCGTAACCCGCGAGGCAGGCGAAGTGATGCACTTCGCGCGGCTCGCCGGATTCGACGACGAGACCGACCGAGGTGCGCAGGCCGGTGCGGATCAGATGATGATGCACGGCGGCGCAGGCCAGCAGCGACGGGATCGGCACGCGGTCAGTGCCGACCATGCAGTCGGACAGGATGATGATGTTGACGCCTTCGCGCACCGCAGCTTCGGCGCGCGCACAGAGCTCGTCGAGCACCTGGTCCATGCCTGCCGCACCAAGACCGGCGTGGAAGGTGGTGTCGAGCGCGCGCGACTTGAAGTGGGTTTTGGTCAGGTTCGAGATCGAGCGGATCTTTTCGAGATCCGCATCGGTCAGGATCGGCTGCCGCGCTTCGAGACGCTTGGTGGTGGCGAGGCCTTGCAGGTCGAACAGGTTCGGCCGCGGTCCGATGATGGAGAGGAGGCTCATCACCAGCTCTTCGCGGATCGGGTCGATCGGCGGGTTGGTGACCTGCGCGAAGTTCTGCTTGAAGTAGGTGAACAGCGGCTTGGCCTTGTCCGACAGCGCCGAGATCGGCGTGTCGTTGCCCATCGAGCCGACCGCTTCCTTGCCAATGGACGCCATCGGCGTCATCAGGATGGCGATGTCTTCCTGACTGTAGCCGAACGCCTGCTGGCGATCGAGCAGCGACAGGTTTGAGCGCACGCCGGTGGTCGGCACCTTCGGCAGCTCTTCGAGCACGATCTGGGTCCGCTCCAGCCACTCCGTGTAGGGATGGCTCCTGGCGAGCTCGGCCTTGATCTCGTCGTCGGGGATGAGGCGGCCCTGCTCGAGGTCGACCAGCAGCATCTTGCCGGGTTGCAAGCGCCACTTGGTGATGATCTGGTCCTCAGGGATCGCCAGCACGCCCATTTCGGACGCCATGACGATGCGGTCGTCCTTGGTCACGAGATAGCGCGCCGGCCGCAAACCGTTGCGGTCGAGCGTGGCGCCGATCTTGCGGCCGTCGGTGAACGCGATCGCGGCCGGGCCGTCCCACGGCTCCATCAGCGCGGCATGATATTCGTAGAAGGCGCGGCGCGTCTCATCCATCAGGGGATTGCCGGCCCACGCCTCCGGAATCATCATCATGACGGCGTGCGGCAGCGAGTGGCCGCCCTGCACCAGGAATTCGAGCACGTTGTCGAAGCAGGCGGTGTCCGACTGGTCTTCATAATAGATGGGCCAGAGCCGGTTGATGTCCTTGCCGTAGAGCTCGGAGCTCGCCGAGGCCTGGCGCGCCGCCATCCAGTTGGTGTTGCCGCGCAGCGTGTTGATCTCGCCGTTATGCGCGATCATGCGGTAGGGATGCGCCCGCGACCAGGTCGGCAAGGTGTTGGTCGAGAAGCGCTGATGCACCAGCGCCAGCGCGCTCTCGAAATCCTTCTCGTGCAGATCGGGATAGTACTTGCCGAGCTGGTCGGCCAGGAACATGCCTTTGTAGATCACAGTGCGGCAGGACATCGAGCAGGGGTAATAGGCCGCAAGGCCGCGGTCGCGGCGCTGATAGATCGCTTGCGAGATCGACTCGCGCAGGATGTAGAGCCGGCCCTCGAAATCGTCCTCGGTCTTGGCGGTGCCGTTGCGGCCGATGAACACCTGCACGCAGGCGGGCTCGGTCGGCTTCACGGTGACGCCGAGCGAGGAATTGTCGGTCGGCACGTCGCGCCAGCCGAGCAGGGTCAGGCCCTCTTCCTTGATCTGGTCGGCGATGATGCTCTTGATGACGTTGCGCCAGGCGGTGTCGCGCGGCATGAACAGCGCGCCGATGGCGTATTCGCCCGGAGCCGGCAGCGCGAAGCCGAGCTCCTTGGCCTTGCGGGCGAAGAAGGCGTGCGGGATCTGCACCAGGATGCCGGCGCCGTCACCGGCGCGCGGGTCGGCGCCGACAGCGCCGCGATGCTCGAGATTGCAGAGGATGCTGAGCGCGTCCGAGACGATCTCGTGGGACTTGTTGCCCTTGATGTTGGCGATGAAGCCGACGCCGCAGGAATCCTTCTCCAGGCTCGGATCGTAGAGGCCTTCGGCGGGCGGGCGCGAATTGTGTTCCTGAATCGGATCGGTCGTTTTCGAAGCGACCGTCGCCGACAGCTCTTCTGCCACGATGTTTGCGCGCTCGAATTGCGACCCGTTCATGGTTCCTATCCTCTCCATGCGGCAAGCTGCCTCACCGCCATCTTCGGCGCACCTTGGGCGTTCCGCGGCACCCGCTTCTGGGCCACCGCTCGTCCGCTGCGAGCCGCATTTTCTTAAATTCAGGCCAAGAATTCAGACCAAGGCGTTCTTCGTCCCCGAAAACGGCTTTGCCTCCTCATCCTCGTACTTGGCCAAGGCCGCAAGCAACAGCCGCAGGTAGTGCGCCTTCTCTTCAGCCGCCATTGGCTTCGGGCCGTCCAGCGACTTCACCGCCGACTCAGCTAACTCGACCGCACGATCGTTGTCGCCAGTTTCGAAACAATACTGGGCGACCGCCACATAGGACATGAACTTGCGGCCGGTGCCGTCTTCTGGAGAGTCCAGCGCGAGGATGTGTTCGGCCAAGTCCTTGCCAATCGCAAAGCGATCAGAATGCGGGACATCAGAGTTCTTCTCCGCTGGATTAGAGAGTTGGCGGATCGCTTGCACCCTCCACAACTCAGATTGTTTTTCGACCGCATCGCGAGCCAATTGACGCATAACGGGTAATTCCGTCTGCATGTCATGGATTTTGTGCAGGGCTAGATCCTCATGAACTAGCTGAACGTTGATGTCGTCCGGCATGATTGCGACGCCCTCTTTAGCGGCCGAAAGCGCCGTCGACGAATCCCGGGCCTTCAGCGCCAGTCCAATTTTGCCCCAGAATGCTTGCGTCCGGGCTTTCTCGCGCATTTCAGATTCTGCTTCAGCGATTCGTTCAGCATCCGCTGCTTTGGCTTCATCGCTGGTGCGCCAGGTGCCATTTACGAGTTTTGGCAACACGTCATACAGTTGCATCGGGTGACCGATAAAGGCGACGCGACCGTCACGGTCGATGACGAATGAGGTGGGGATAGTGCTGGAAAGGCTGGGCGCCATCCAAGACTTCTTCATGTTTCCGGAGTAATCGAACGCGATCCGAAAGTTCAGCTCCGAGCCGTTCTTGGTCAACCACGCGTCCAAGTGTGTTCGCGCCTCCTCGGCCGTTGAGCCTCGCTCGGAAGCTGCAACTGCAACGACCTCAACTGCGCTATCGTCGTATTTCTCTTGCAGCTGCGCGAGGTGGGAAATCTCCGCCACACATCCGCCGCACCAAGTCGCCCAAAACGCGACAATATACAGCGTACCCAGCTTAAAGTTGGTGAAGGGCTCGCCACGTACCCAGCTCTCCACTCTGATCGGAGGAGCTGGCGACTCCATACGAAGATTCATGTTGTTCTCCAAAGATATTGCCAAACCTTCACGCGAATGTTTGCGCAAGCTCGTCTGTCTCTAAGAAACGCGGCCCGAGTACGAGAGAGCGCGTCTGCATGCACTCCGCCTGACACCGTGCTCGATCTCAGCAGCAATGGCCGTGCCAACGCCAGCAACGAACATCACGCGCCTGATCCGGTCTGAGATTGCCTCGGCAGCTCAACATGACGGTACGTTTGTAGCTAACGGTCTCGTTCGATGTCAGACATCGGACGCGGGTCGAGCGCTTCGGGCCGCGGGGTTTGTGCCCCGCCCATCATGACGATCGCTGCTGGCGTTTTGAGGATCGCTGCCGTAACCGCCGGCGCGCGGCGCCGGCAAATAACAGTTAATATGAGCCTCGCTCGCTCTGTCTGTCTGACCTGCTTCTTAAAGAAAGCGCGGCCACGGCTGCTTGAAGATAATCCTGTCGCCGAATTGAGCGCCTGCGGAACGTACAAAAGGCAATTCGAACTTTTAATCGCGAACTTTTGTGCGGATACATTCTGAAGGGCAAGACAAGACGCAGTGACGCAGTCCAGTCACGGTCCTGGAAGATCACGCGCAGCACCGGGCTGAGATACAGCACGTAAGTGAGGTCATAGAGTTGTGAAGAGAAACGGTGTTATCAAAGTCCCGGCGAGACAGTAACTCCACCATGCGTTGGTTCAAGCACGCAGGATCTCGAATCGGCCGTAGCGGGAGTTCTGACGCCGGTCAGATCGCCCGCGCTCTGGTCGATATCGTACGAATGTCATTTGGCAATTGCGCCAGCTGGCTGACGCCTCCTCCTCCTCCTGCCAGCCAATCTTGCTCTTCAGAAATTCAATGCCCAGCGCTTCGAGGCCTGCGCGCTCCTTGTTGTCCTTGCCGCGGCCGTGCCCGCCCGCCGCCTCGTAGAAATAAGCCTCATAGCCCATCGCCTGGAGCTTTGCGGCCATTTTGCGCGCATGTCCGGGATGGACGCGGTCGTCCCGCCGCCTCGTGGCGATCAGGATTGGCGGATAGGGCTGGCCGGGTTTTGCGTTGTGATAGGCGGAATAGGTCTTCAGCCATTCCCAGTCCTCGGTCTTGTCCGGGTCGCCGTACTCCGCGATCCAGCTCGCGCCGGCAAGCAGCTTGGTGTAGCGGCGCATGTCGGTCAGCGGGACGGTGCAGAACAGCGCGCCGAAACGCTCCGGGTAACGCGTCAGCATGTTGGTAATGAGGATGCCGCCGTTCGATCCGCCCCTGGCCGCGATCCGTTTCGCTTTCGTGACACCGCGGCGGACGAGATCGGCGGCAACGGCCGCGAAGTCGTCATGCGACAGCTTCTTGCCGGCGAGCCGGCCAGCCTCGTGCCATCGCGTGCCGAACTCGCCGCCGCCGCGCAAATTCGCCTGCACAACGGTGCCGCCGCGCTCCAGCCACAGCTTGCCGAGCGACGAATTGTAATATGGTTTCACCGAGCGACCGAGGCCGCCATAGGCGGTCATATAGACCGGCGCATCGCCGGTTTCGCCTGCGGGGCCGGTCTGCACATAGGGGATATGCTCGCCGTCGATCGAGATCGCTTCATGCTGCGTCACCACCAGGCCATCGGCGGTGAAGGCCTTCGATGCCTGCTTCAACACGACAGGACTTTCGACACCGCGCTCGATCAACAGCAGCGAGGGCGGCGTGAGCGGGTCCTGCACTTCGGCGAGCAGGTCGCCGTTGCTCTCCGACGGATGACAATCGAGCGGCCGGACGTCGACCACGCCGATTTCAGGAAGCCCGCCGAGTATCGCGCGGCTCCAGCCCGTGGCGAATGGCGTGAAGATCTGGAATTGCGGCTTAAGTTCGTCGAGGATCGAGAGCACCAGTCTGCCGGCCGTCCAGAACAAGTCCTGCAATGCGCGCCGCGGTCCGGGCTCGAACAGGAGCGAAAAATCGCGGCTGCCTGCAAGGAAAGCCGAAAGCGAGATGCCGAGGACGGCATCGGTGGCATAGGTTCGACCTCCGGTCGACCAGGGCTGGCGCAGCTTCATCGCAAACCAGTCGCCATGGGCCTGCATCCAGATGCCGGACGGGAGCTCGAGCTTCGTGGTGGTGCCGGCGTGATCGCGCAGCCAGATGCGCTGGTTGAAGAAGTCGATCCGATCGATGATCCAGGTACGCGGGACCGCGCCGGTATGGTCCGCGAGGCCATGGACACGCATGTGATCAGCCGCGGTCTCGAAGATCACTTCTGCCCGATCCACAGGTTCGCCACGACACCACAGGCGAACGGTCCTCGAATATCCGGAGCTCGTGACCATGCCCTCGCCATGGGCGCTGGACAGCAGCAGCGTGTCCGTGTCGAGCCAGTCGACGCTGCCCTTGGCTTCCGGCATCGCAAAGCCGTTCGCGACGAAGCTCCTCGTGTCGGCGTCGAATTCCCGCAAGGTGACGGCATCGCTGCCGCCGCGCGACAGGCTTAAGATACTTCGCGGGCTTCCCGGCAGTGAGCTTGTCGAGTTCAGTAGCCAGTCTTCGCGCTCGCTTGCCGCAAGCTGGTCGATATCCAGCATGATCTCCCACGCCGGATTGGGTCTTCGAAACTCCGGCATTGTTGTCCGCCGCCACAGCCCGCGCGGGTTGGTGGCGTCCTGCCAGAAATTGTAAAGATAGCTGCCGCGGCGCCAGCCGTAGGGGATCCTGTCAGGCCGATCGTAAATCGCGGTCAGCGCATCGCGATCTCGTCCCGCGGCCGGTCCGCCGAACACGCGCAGCGTCCTGCTATTCTGCCGCTCGACGAAGTTCAACGCCCGTCCGCTTTCGATCTTTTCCAACCATAGATAGGGATCATCATCTGGAGTCGAGGCCGTTGGCCTTTCAATCCGCGACTGCAACGGCACACCTTTTTTGACCAAGATTCACTCCATGCTTAGCATTGACGCGCACTTTCGACAGGATTCAAGGCTTCGCCGTACATGTCGTCGGCTCGATGCCGGATCTTCCGAGCTACCTTTGTCTCTGACAAACCACCCCTGTTCATAGCGAGAGAAATCAAGCAGCTGGCGCGTGGGTCTGACAGTTTGTCGGACAGACCCGGGCGCAGGCGCTGCAGCCGATGCAGGCCCCCTCGTCCTTCATCACCATGACCTTCTTTTCGACCTCATCGTCGTCCTCATCGAGATCGATCAACTCGCCGCCCTCGCTCAGGCCCTTCAGCGTCATGACCTCGCGGCCGCAGACCTTGTAGCAGCGGCCGCAGCCGATGCACTTGTTCGGATCGATCCAAACCAGGTAGTCCGGCCTCCAATCGCGGCCGTCGCGGGTTCTGAATGACATGGCTTGAGGTCCGTTATGCTTTGTGTAGCGCCTGGAGAACTTGGCGCTTGCTTTCGAGCTCGCTGAAGGCGTCGTGGGCCTTCTGCGCCACGCTCAGGATCGCGGTCCAGTTGACGGGCAGTTCCTCGGAGAGGTCGTGGAGGTCCATCTTGGCCTGGGTCGCTTTGGCCGACAGCTTCTTTATTTCCGCTTTCAGGCTTTCAACATCGCTCATACTTGCCTCAATAGTTCGCGACGTCCGGGAACTCGCGGATCATCTCAACACCACTGTTGACGATTTCGTCGCCTTGGTCGGCAAGATGACACAGATTGTTGAAACCAAAGCGATGCACGTCCCGTAGCTGCTTGCTCACGACAACGAGCCGGCCCCCGATCAGTACGATCCGACCGAACCCTTCCTGATGCATCTTCAGCATTGGCGAGATCATCACGCCCGTCGCCTTCTCGATCGAGAGCGCAATGGCGTCAAAGAACAACTGCAGTCGCCATATCGTGTCGGGCTCGGGATTGCCAACGATCGGCAGCGCACGGCGCTTGCGTTTGTCCAGAATGTAGGGGTCGAGCAGGTCGAGGTCCTTCTTGCCCTCCCAGGCGCCGTGGGTGTCCTGGGCGCGCAAGATCTTGATGAGCTCTTTGAGAAATGGCCGCTCTGCCGCGGGGGCGGCTGGAGTGATTTCAGACTGATCGGGCATCCTCTTTCCTTCAGGCTTCGAAATCCACCGTACGTTCCGAGCTTTTGGTGAGCAGCTTCCGCAGCCAGGGCGGCGGCGACCCCTTCAGCACGGTCTCGAGTTTGACGCAAAGGTCGTCGATGGGCTCTGGTTGCAGCACCTTCATCGGATGGATGTTGCTCGCGACGACGCGCGCAGCACCCGAGCCGCCGATCGCCGCTACATAGAGGATTGCGCAGTCCCTGATCGCCTGGATCTTCGGCGCCAGCTTATCCTCATTGCCGTCTTCCGTGAGGTCACCGCCGAACTGAACCGCCTCAATAAACCGATGCCCGTCCGGGCCGACCTCGTAGATCACGATGTTCTTGGCCCAGCCGAAGTGCGCATCGACGTGCTTCAAGTCCTGAGTGGCGAATGCAACTTTCATCCGAGTGGTTTCTCTTCCTGCTCAATGCAACTGGGGCGGATGGACCTGCAGGTCACCGCAGGTGATGGCCAGGAGTCGGGCGTCGGCCCATGGTTGGTTTCGCGGTCGGTGATGATCAGATTGGCGATGTCAAAGATCAGATCACGCGTGCCGCGATAGCCCACGGTCGTGAGGTGCGCAGCGCCAAGGCGATCGAACATCGGAAAGCCCACCCGGAGGAACGGAACATTGAGTCGCGAAGCGGCCTGGCGACCGTGTGAATGCGACATCAAGAGGTCGCAGTCACGTGACCTGGCAAGCTCTTCAAGATCCTCCAGATCGCCGATCAGGACGTCCTCGGTCCTGACCCGCTGGAGCACAGGTGAGTTCGTCGTCGTCACCGCGGCCGTTACCTGCGCCCCCATGTCGTGAAGGAAGCTGGAGAGATCGAATAACAAGTCCGGCTCGGCGCCGATTGCGAGCTTGCGGCCGCCGATATGGAAATGGGCATCCAGCATGGCGTCTGCCAGCTGTCCACGCTGCCGGCGATATTTCGAGGGCACCGACCGGCCGCTGATCTCGCTCAGAAACGCGATGAATTCGTCACTTGGCATAAGGCCGCAGAGCCGCTCGAACAGACGGAACGGCGTGCCTGTCCGCGCCTGCATGATCTCGGCCGCACGGCGCATTTGCGCGCCGATCGCGATCGTCCAGGCCGCCTGCCCCATCGTCGCGATCTCGTCAACTCCAATGCCGCCGATCGTGGTTGGCGTGAATTCGTCGGGGATGTGGCCATCCAGCGAACCGGCAACGTCCGGCAGGAAGGAGGGCTTGAGCCTAAAATCCTCAAAGATCGTGCGAAGCTCGTCGAGATCGCCGGGCGTGAGATGGCAGCCAGGTAGCACGTTGACGCGGGAGCCATCGCGCGGTCTCGCTGCGTCGACGGGAGCCACGAGCACCTCGATCATCCGCGCCACTGTTTTGCCCCAGCCATCCTGAAAGGCATCCTTGAAATCGGGCGTCGAGACGTAGACAAGGGGAAGCTTTTCGAGCTGCGGATGCTTCTGCCGGATCAACCGGATGAAGGCCTCGACGTCATCGCCGTTGGTCTCGGTGACGCCAGTCGAATTGATACCAATGATCTCCGGCTCGACGCGATTGTAGATGTTGAGGATCGCCTGTTCGAGATTCTCGAGACCGCCGAGCACGGTGGCAACCTCGTTCATGGCGGTCGTCTGCATCGGCACGGCTTCGTTGAAATGGCGCACGAACAGCGTCAGCCCGAAGGAGGCGCAACCTTGCGGGCCGTGCAAAAGCGGCATCGCGCCGCGCAGTCCCATGAAGGCAAATGAGCCGCCGATCGGCTGGCTCATCTTGAGCGGATTGACCGAACAGGCTTTCTTCGAGGCAGTGACGATCGCCATGTCGTTCTCCTACTCCGCCGCCTGCAGCGCCGAGGGCTGGAGATCGGAAAACGTGTCCTTACAAGCAGGGCCTCTTGCGGTGGAATTGGTGCACGGCTTGGCGGGCTCGACGAGGTTCCGGCCATGCGCCGCAATCGCGCTCTCACCATCGCCGATCTCACTTCTGTTGGAGAAACTTATCGTCTTGACGCCGTTCGCGGTCGCGCCGCGAACTGGATCAACGACTTGCACATCCATCTGCGCAACCGTCTTTGCCTGACGCTTCCAATCGAACTCATCCCAGGGCGCGCCTTGGCGGAGCTGATCCCATATCGGATTGTAGAGCGCTTTCTCGATCTCCTCCATGAGCTTGACAATCCCGACATAGCCCATATAGGCGTGGCAGCGCTCCTGGTTGATATCGAGCCATGGCGTCGCCGCCTTGAGTGCGACGAATTGCGACTTGCCGCCCGAAAGCATGATGTCGGCTTTTGCGTCCTTGAGCATCTTGTAGATCTCGCGAGATGACATGTCCTCGATCATGTGGGCGTGCTGGCCCATTAATTCCTTGATACGTTCCTTGTCCTTCTCGGTCGATTTCTTCACAGACGCGCCGACGATTTCGAGCCCGGCCTCCTGCAAAGCGGCCACCATCGACCAGGATTTCACGCCACCGGTGATGAGAACGACCCTCTTGCCGGCAAAGCGCGGCTTGAAACGTTCGATCGCAGTCCAGGCTTTGGTCTCTTCGCGTGCGATCAGGGCTTGCGTTCGTTCCATCAGCTCAGCCGGCGCGCCACGTTCGATCAGCAGCCGCGCGATCTGGCGCAGTGAATCGCTGGAATCCTCAATACCGTAGAACGAGCCTTCAAAAAACGGGATGCCGTAGCGCTGTCTCATCTTGCGTGCGAGGTTGATCATTGCCTTTGAGCAGACCATCATCGCGGCTTTGGCTCGGTGCGAATAAGCGACCTCGCGGTACTTGCCATCCCCCGAGATGCAGGACAGGATCCGAATTCCGAGCTCATCGAGCAGCGGCTTGACCTGCCAGAGCTCGCCGGACAGGTTGTATTCGCCAATGATGTTGATGTCATACGGAGTGGTGTAATCGGGCTCTCCGGTCCCGATGACGTGCTCCAGCAGTGCTTCGCCTGCGAGCTTGTTACCAAGGTTCTTCGACCCCACAAATCCCGGTGCATTGATGGGAATGACCGGTTTGCCGAATTTGGCGGAGGCCGCCTTGCAGACCATATCGATGTCGTCACCGATCATCGCGGGCACGCACGTCTGGTAGACGAAGATGGCCTGTGGGTCGTATTTCTCTGTGATCTCCTTGACTGCCCTGTACAGCCGCTTCTCGCCGCCGAACACGACGTCGGTCTCGGTCATGTCAGTGGTGAAGCTTCTGCGCCACAGATCGGAGCCGGAGGAGGCGGAACCGCGATTGTCCCAGGAATTGCCCTCACAGGCGATTGGACCATGCACAAGATGGGCGACATCGGTAAAGGGCTGCAGTGCGATTTTGGCGCCATCGAAGGCACACCCGCCGGCGGCGCCGCCCGGCTTCAGCTGCTTGGTGCATCCATTCTTGCGCTCGACGTTCGACTTGCTCGCGTTCCTGGCGCAGCCCGGTTCGTTAAAGACGTCCAGTATGGTCGTGGGAAGCAAAGTCATGGTGTCTCTTTCGGGGATGTCAAGACGCCGCACAGACCAAGAGCATGGCCGGCGGATAACCTGTGATCCCCGCCACACCGCCGCTGTTCCTGCGGACGAATGAGGCGGGGCGCTCGCCTTAGCGTATGATGTCGAAGCTGTAGTCTGTCTTGCCAACCGAGCTGGTTTTCCTGTCGATCTCATCAAAGATCTTGTCGAGAATCTTGACCAGCACATTCATGCTACCCTGATAGCCCCACACTGGATAACGATGGTGATGATGGCGATCGAAGATGGGAAATCCGATGCGGATTAGCGGTGTTCCAGTGTCACGCTCGAGATATTTGCCGTAGGTGTTACCGATCAGGAAATCGACCGGTTCTGTGAACAGGAGCGAACGCATGTGCCAGAGATCCTTGCCCGGGAAGGCGCGGCAGTTTTTACCGAACGGCGAGCTCGCGAACAGCGCCTGCATTTTCTGCTGCCAGGCCTTACCCCCGTTCGTCGAGAGCACGTGGGTGGGCTCAGCGCCGAGCTCCAACAAGAATGCGGCCAGGCCATAGCAGAGGTCGGGATCGCCGTAGACCGCGAACTTCTTGCCGTGAACATGCGCGCTAGAGTCAGCCATTGCGTCTACCAGACGCCCGCGCTCCCGCTCCAGCGCATTTGGAATTGCCTTGTTGGTGATACGCGACAGCGTCATCAGGAAATCGTCCGTGGCGCCGACGCCCAGGGGGTGATTGAAGGCGACGACCTCTTGGTCGTGCCCCTTGACGAAGGCCAACGTCTTCTCCGTACAATATTGCTGCATGGAGATGGTTGCCTTCGCGTGGACTGCGTTCGCGGCATCCTTCAGCGTGGTGCCGCCATCATACATGCGGAACTCGCCGTCGGTGGGGGTATCGAACACGTCGCTGTTATCCGCGAGGATGGTGTAGCCGATCCCCATCAGCTCGAATATGCGCTTTATCTCACGCATGTTGCCGACAGTGTAGCCGTCGAAGCCGCCGATGAAGTTGATCGTGTTGTTCGCCTTGCGCTGGAGTTTTGGCGCCGTGCCGGCTTTGCCGTCCCAGAAATGCTCGAGGATGCCCTTGAGCGTGTTGTCGTAGCCGGTAACGTGGCTGCCGACGAATGCGGGAGTGTGAGCGAATGGTACATCGTAGTCCGCGGGGACTGAACCTTTTTCCTTGGATGTTTTGATGAAGGCGTTGAGGTCGTCGCCGATGACTTCCGCCATGCAGGTCGTCGCGACCGCGATCATCTTCGGCTTGTACATGTTGTAGCTGTTGGCAAGCCCGTCGGTAAGATTGTTGAGCCCCCCGAACACGGCCGCGTCTTCCGTCATGGACGAGGAGACGCACGAGGTCGGCTCCTTGAAGTGGCGTGACAGATGGCTGCGATAATATGCAACGCAGCCCTGTGAGCCGTGGACGAACGGCAGTGTGCGCTCGAACCCGAGCGCGGCGAACACCGCACCTAGCGGCTGGCAAGCCTTCGCCGGATTAACCGTTAGCGCCTCGCGGGCAAAGTTCTTCTCGCGGTATTCGGGCGTCTTGGACCATTCTCTGATACGGTCGACTTCGGCGGGATCATGCGGATTCTCAAATAGCGCCTTCTTATTGGCCAGCATCTGCTGGTATTCGTCTCCCCGGAAAAGCTCAGAGTGGTCGAGTATGTGTTCGGCGTTCTGTGTCATCATGGCACTCTTTAGGTTCTTGTGTTCGTTCTCCTGCCCTTCCCCTCCTCTGCGGAAGAAAGGGGCCGGGCGTCGGCGTTCCTATTCCGCCGCCATGAGGCTCGGCCGCGGAGCGTCCTTCCAAGGTGCCGTGGTCTTCCCCCAGATCGGGGAGTTGATCGCCATATCCATGTCGCGGGCGAAGATCGCGAAGCCGTCGTAGCCATGGTAAGGACCCGAGTAGTCCCAGGAATGCATTTGACGGAACGGCACGCCCATTTTCTGGAAGACGTATTTTTCCTTGATACCGGAACCTACGAGGTCTGGCCGGATCTTTTCGACGAAGCGCTCGAATTCGTAGCCGGTGACATCGTCGTAGATCAGTGTGCCATCTTTGACGTAGTGCTGAGCGGTGCGCTGGTAGTCATCGTTATGCCCGAACTCATAGCCTGTGCCGACAACGTCCATGCCGAGGTCCTCGTAGGCGCCAATGACATGGCGAGGACGTAAGCCGCCGACGAACAGCATTACGGTCTTGCCTTCGAGCCGCGGCAGGTATTTCGCGGTCACCGCGTCGACAAGCGGCTGATATTTCGCGATGACGCGCTCGGCGCCTTCTTTGATCTTATCATCGAAGAAGCTTGCAATTTTGCGCAGCGACTCCGCGATTTTGGAAGGCCCGAAGAAGTTGTACTCGCACCAGGGAATCCCGAATTTTTCCTCCATGTGCCGTGAGATGTAGTTCATCGAGCGATAGCAATGCAATATGTTGAGCTTCGCCTTCGGCGTCGCCTCCAATTCAGCGAGAGATCCATCCCCGGACCACTGGGCGATGACGCGCAGGCCCATTTCTTCGAGCAGGATCCGTGACGACCAGGCATCGCCGCCGATGTTGTAGTCGCCGATAATCGCAACATCATATGGCGTCGGCTCAAATTTTGAACTGGCCTCTGGGGCGCTCTTGTCGAAGATCCAATCTCGAACTGCGTCGTTCGCGATGTGATGTCCGAGCGATTGTGACACGCCACGAAAGCCCTCGCACCGCACAGGCACGATGGTTTTGCCGCCATATTCCTTTGACTTTTCTCTGGAAACCGCCTCGATATCGTCGCCGATCAAGCCGATCGGACATTCGGACTGAATGGTAATGCCCCTGTTGAGAGGAAATAGCTCCTGGAGCTCATCGATGAGTTTCGTGACCTTTTTATCGCCACCGAACACGATATCCTTTTCCTGGAAATCGGAGGTGAACTGCAGTGTCACGAAGGTGTCGATGCCGGTCGTGCCGACGTAGTAGTTGCGCCGCGAGCCCCAAGAGTACTGACCACAGCCGACCGGACCGTGGCTAATGTGGATCATGTCCTTGATCGGCCCCCAGACCACGCCCTTGGAGCCTGCGTAGGCGCAGCCACGGATGGTCATCACGCCCGGAATGGACTTGATATTCGACTTGACGCCACAATCCGACCTCCCCGCCTCGTGAACACTGAGATGCTTGGCGCGTCTTTTGGCGGTCTTCTCTGGGTAAACCTTCAACGCCTCATCGATTAGCTGCTTGTTGCGCGCCTTGATCTCAGCGACACTCTGGGTAGTTGCTCGGCTCATACAAATTTCCTTTGATTGTCGCCTCAGATCATGAAGCGACGCGCTTCTGGTAGACGGACGGATTCCCGATCCGGCATTCAGGTGTAAGGCGTGCAATCTCCGTGACCGGTCCTACTGATCGCAACTTCGCGGCCTTCTGGATCATGCGGCAGCGGTCGAGCGCTTGCGAACGCGGTGTGTGTGACGCTGTTGACTTGTCGACGGGATCGCTGACCAAGACGCGTCTCGGTGAAGTCATGCCTACTCTCCAGCGGGTGGTCATATCGGCTTCTTTACTCACTGCCTGCCATCAGGGGCGTGTCCCTCTGCATGTTGTTGCAGAGGGCTAACAGCCGCCTCTTGCGCAGGGGTTTGCAATGAGTGTGCCAGCGCTGGTCGAAGACAAAAACCCACGTCTGTAGAACTAGATAGTTGGCAGGATGCGGATTGTTAGAAACCTGACCTGTTGGCCACCGACAGGCGTACCGGCTAACGGCCTGTCTGAAACAAGACAATCAGTTGCGCTCTCCGGGAAATCTACGCCGCCAAAGATCGGTTATTCGCCGCATTGAAGGTCGAGTTAGGGACGCAGAAAGATATGGCCAAGGAGACATCGCTCAACTTGAACATCACCGAGCACCGGCATTTCGGGATCCGACTCATCGCTGCCATCGTCGCGCTTTCCGCTGTGATGAGCATGTCCGTCGGTGACTGGTTGGAATGATCCTGCTGGCCGCGGCTTGCACGATGGCCCTGAGCTTTGAGCTCGGCATGAACGCGAGGTTCTTCGATCAACTCGATATCATTCTGGAGGAAAAGAAATTTCCAAAGCCGATCGTAGTGGTGCCCGTGAAAAGTGGGTTGAGCGTGATAGATGGCAACAATCGAATAGCCGCCCACGCGTACGCATTGTCTCCATTGCTTCCAGCAGACCATCTTGAGAAAGCTCTGAAAACGCACTACTGACGTTGGCGACACCGGACACTGGCGTCAGTCTCACAAAGCCAAATCCCTTGTGAGCCGCTGTGTCCCGGTTCATGGCATGGCTTAGGATCAGGCCGTCGATTGTGTCATGCTGAAGCGCTCGCTTGTAGGCCGGGCGATAAGGCCTGTACGCCACGTGAACCCATACCTGCTGGCGGGCATGGAAAATGCCCGCGTTGGGATGATCGCTGATGGGAAGAAGCGGGTCGATCGCCGGAGACGCGGGCACAGTAACCAGGAAGGCCTTTCGGTGGCCCCGGCCTGATACGACCCTCTCGATGTCGCCCACGTAGTTGCGGATGGCGTCCTCATCGACGCGGCGTCCGAGACGCCCATGCTGCGTCGCAACGCGCCGCGAAGCTCTCTTAGCGCCGCGCATCAATTCCATCCCGTACAAACCACCTATCTCCACCTTTCGCGGTGCGTTGCGTCCTTCGTCGACCAAGCAAGCGCCGGTCTCGGCTGGTCAACGTCAAGCGCGCGTTGCGCGCTCCTACTCTTCGTTGCGGTCACAAGCGATGTCGCCGCCTCCACCGTCGCTGACGGGCCTTTCCACGAAGGCCGTAATCACGCGATTGGAAACGATGGAGAGTAAAATGGTGGTTTCGACGATAATGGAATTGATGCGCCTGACGCGGATCGAGCTTTGTGACCTTGCCGTGAAGATCACGAACCGGCTTCCGGACTATCCGGAAACCTCGCAGGCCTACGTGACCGCCCGCGAAACGCTTTCCAATATCCGGCGCATCCGGGCGAGACGTGACCCCAACTGGTAGGCGCTTCCGCACGTCAAGCCTAGATGGCCTTGGCCGTGCCGGGCCATGAACCCGTGAGAAGTCCGAAAACTGTGGTGAAATATACGAGGAATGGGCTTCTCCCTTGCAAACGTGCTGGCAACTCCTGACGCTAATGATTCGCCCTAAGTGATTCGCTGTTTCTTGCGGATGTTTTGCGAGACCGAGGTCGGGCGCCGACTTGGCAACGGACAGACCGGTCACCATTTAAGGGCGTGAGGCCGGGTCGTGAAAACCCGGGGATGCCGCGGCCAATTGCCCCGACAGCAGAGTTCACTTTTGGCGCAGTTAGCGCGATCATGATTCAGAAAGGCGTCGCTATGGGTACCCGTACTTGGAACAAGGACCGCGCAACGAAACGCGTCGACGCCAAGATCGACGCGCTGCCGCTCAAGGATATCGAAATCAAGGAATATGTCCGCGACACGAAGCTGGCGGGGATAGCCAACACAATGGCGTACCGCGTCGATGGTGTGCACATCTACGCTGACATCCTCAATCTTAGGGACATGCTGAATGTTACAGATGTGGAAGGAGAAACCTGCCACAAGCAAACACTTCGGTTCCTGAATATGCACTATCGCGCCGTGCACCGGATTATCGGGCGCGTGGATTCCATCCTCGTTGATTTCCACAACCAGCGCCTGCACTCCGTCTTTGCAAAGCCCTACGATGACGAAGCTAAGCGCGTTCATCGCGCAGTTGCGACCGGGCAGCTCATTACCGACGTGCTGGCGCGGACAGGTGAAGATGCTAATCATCCGGCGGCCAAGGTCCGCATCGGTATAGATAGCGGAAAGGCCCTGGCCGTAAACAATGGGCGGCGGGGTCATCGTGAGCCGCTTTTTCTGGGCGAGCCTGCAAACTATGCGGCCAAGCGCGCGGGCGGCGGGTCCGCGACCGGCATCTATCTGACCAACAAAGCGCGGAAGGTGATTGGGCTCGCGGAAGTTACAAACGTTGATGCTACACCGCTTACAGCTACTGAGATCGAAACGAGCCAGAACGCGGCTAACCTTGGCGTGACGGTCGATCAGATCGTCAACGAGTGGGCCGACGATTTGAAGAACAATCCAATTGGCAATTTCGAGTTTACCGGTCACACGCCTCCATTCGCGACGCTCGATGTCGAAGGGCTTTCGGTCAAGAACTCGCGCCGACAGGATGCCGCGACCGTTTACGGCGATCTGGACGGATTCACGGCCTACGTTGGCAACAACATCGGGACGAACGATGGAGCGAAGCACGTTGTTCGTACCCTCCATGTTCTGCGCGCTGAGCTGGACGCCGTTCTTCATGAGGACTTTCAAGGTCGGAAGGTCCGCTTCATCGGCGACTGCATTCACGGGCTCCTGGTTGAAGGAACCGCCCAGTCGACAGACGTTCATGAGACGATCAGCAATATGGCGCTGTGCGCCGGGGCGATGCGCAGCAGTTTTGACCTCGCGCTCAAGCGGCTCAAGGACAAGGGAACGGATGCATCAAGCCTCGGGCTCGCAATCGGGTTTGAGTATGGCCCGATGACCGTGACACGGCTGGGTATGAAGGGCGAGCTTATCCGCTGTTCCGTCAGCCGGGGCGTTCTGGCCGCCGAGCACGAACAGCACCGTTGCACGGGCAAGCAAACGGCAATCGGCAAGGTCGCCTATAACAAGTGCACCCACGGTGTTCATGCGATCTTCGGCGATTCGCGTATCCGGTCGAATCTCGATTACGATACCGCTGTCAGTGAAATGGCTGCCAAGGACGACAAGACCGCGCGTGCCGCAAAGGCAATGGCAGTGTCAACACTGTTGAAACCCGCGAGCGCCGCCGCCGCGCCGCTGACGTTTCCTGATCGTGCCACCGGCCCAGCCAAGCCGGGTGGGTTTGCGTGACGTGGTATTTCTCGAACCTCGCCCGGTTTCGGGCAGAGCGTGAAGGGCTCGACGTTTTTTCCCAAAACGTCGATTGGTTTGTGCCTTCCGGCTGGCGCATCGGTGAGGGCGCGCACCTGGTGCTGGACGCTGAAATTGTTGCTGGTGGCCGGGTTTATCCGGTCTACCTACAGTACCCGGAAATGTTTCCGCATAGCCCGCCTTCCGTATTCCCTCGCGGCGAAACTGGACGCTGGTCTCGGCATCAATTTGGACCGGGGGGTGAGCTGTGCCTTGAATTTGGCCCCGATAACTGGATACCGGAATTAACCGGCATCCAGTTGATCGAGAGCGCGCATAGGCTGCTTCAAGGTGAAAACCCAGGCGTCGGCGAAAAAGGTGTCGTGCAATCCCGCCACACTGACACATTGGGCCAAAAACTGCGCTCGGAATATAGCCGTCTCTTGATGACGCGAAGCCTTGAGGCGTTTCTTCCAGCGCTTCCTGTCCGAGCTCCGGCAACGTGCAATTTCGTTTCGGCACATCATCAGGATTCGGTGATCCATGTAATCGACAAGATCACCTTGGGGGACGGAATCAACTGGGTAGACCCGAGCGTACCGTCCCAATTTGCGTCGGAGTACTTGGACCGGCCCGCGCCAATTTGCCGATTGGCGATGGGTGAAGTGCTTCCCCCAATCAGCACCTATCAGGATTTCCGTGCAGCCTGCGCAGCGTTCGGGGTCACGATCGATAATCGGTATGCCGTGATCGTGCAGGGCGCAGATGTCCACGTGTATTTCCTTTGGGAGCCTGACAACACGGCCGTAGAAGTTGCGGTCATACCGGCCTCGCCGGATGTTCCGAGGCTCGACCCAGCGCATGAACTCTTGAAATCCAAGAGCGTGGCGTTGATCGGTTGCGGATCGCTCGGGAGCAAGGTCGGCACAATGCTCGCACGATCGGGTACGGGCCGATTTGTGCTGGTCGATGACGACATTCTGCTGCCGGATAACCTAGTCCGTCATGACCTCGACTGGCGCGACATTGGTACGCACAAGGCGGCGGCCCTTGAGAGGCGATTGCAACTCGTGAATCCCTTGGTCGAAACGACCCGTTGGCGATCGCGCCTAGCCGGACAAGAGTCAAACGAGTCTGCGGAAGGGGTTTTGAAGACTATCGGAGAATGCGATCTGATATTTGATGCGACCGCCAATCCCGACATTTTGAATCTCGTATCGGCGGTCTGCTCAGTCACGGCCAAACCCGTTTTGTGGGCCGAGGTTTTCGGCGGGGGCATCGGTGGATTGATTGCGCGTTGCCGACCCAACCTTGAGCCTCCGCCGCAGTACATGCGCCGCGCGATTGAGAATTGGTTTGCGGAGCGTGGGCCGCCTCCTGTGAAGGCGACCCGATCTTATGAGACGGGACGGGACGGCGTGCCCCTTATCGCAGACGATGCAGATGTTTCGGCCATTGCGGCGCACGCCGCTCGATTTGCGATTGATACATTGATCGGTCGTATTCCTTCACTCTTTCCGAATTCGGTCTACGCTATCGGGCTGGGTGCTGGGTCGGTCTTTACCCAACCCTTCGAGACGTATCCAATCGAAGTTGGACCACCTCTCGTGATAGCACCCAAGCAAGAGTTGTCGTCGGAAGAAATGGCAGCGGAAATAGCGAACGTACTGAGACTTTTCAAAGCAAAATCAGATGAAACTGCTGCTGCCAAACAAGATAGTCAAACGCCTGAGACATGAGCTGCGAGGGCGGCGTCATGAAATTGGCGGTGTTCTGGTCGGCGAGAATGTCGGCCCGGATACGTTTCGGCTCATCGACATTTCGGTTCAGCTCAGCGGGGGGACGATCGCACATTTTGTGCGCGACCCGGAGCATCATCGCGAGTTCTTAGCGGATTTTTTCGCGCACACAGGCCGTGACTTCAAGAGGTTCAACTACATTGGCGAATGGCATTCGCATCCTGCATTTGAGGCGGTGCCTAGCGGCGAAGATATCGCAAGCATGTTCGAGATAATCGAAGATCCCGCTGTCGGCGTGAATTTCGCCATTCTCATCATAGCGCGACTGGAACGTCGCAGCGTTTTGCAGCTGTCGGCCACGCTTTTTCGGGCAGGCATTATTCCAGAGCCCATCGAAGTCATTATTGATGCCAAGACTGTAGATAGCGACAAGGCATCCTTGTTGTCACGACTTCTCGATTTTTTTCGATGGTAACGTAAGGGCCAGCTTAGCCAACCTGTGTGCGCAAGCCGATCGCGCGAATGACCCTTCTAATCTCGGTGCAGACTGGACCAATGCGTGAAGGCAAATCTTCCGGTTTTCCAGGCAAGTAAGATGCTGGCGTGATTCCGTGCAGGTCCGACGGCAGCGTTAAATCCTTCAGCTTGGGATGCACGAGAAACGTTCGGTGCCTGCCGAGCTGCCCCATGAACATTCCAAGCTCAAAGAGAACGTTGTCACGGATTGCGGGATGGGAGCTGCCTCGCGACTGTACGACGTCCTCAAATTGAGCTACCGCAACCGCGAAATCGGATTGCGCCACAGCCTTCTCTAGCGCTTCGAGGGCGTAGCCGCTGACCCAGAAGACGCCTTGCGTCCACACAGTCGGCAACGCGTCGTGTTGCAATCCCACCGCGATTTCATTCGCAACGTCGAGGGCCTCAACCGACGAAATAAGGAACAGCTTTGGTCGTTCATTGGGCTGCTTAATCAGCCTGTTGCGATCAAACAGCCTGTTCGACAGTTCACGCGCGATCAGCCTCCATGTCTGGGGGTATTTGTCGAGTATATCAACGAATTTTGCGCCAGGGACCTTCAGGGCTACGACAACGCCCGTTGGATGGACGGTTGCGGATCGGGGATTGGCGCTGTCAATCGCTGACATCTCGCCACAATGGCCGCCGGTGCTAAGCGTCCGCACCTCGACGCCGTTCGCGATAATGGAGACTGTACCGGCGACGATAAGGTACACGTCATTCTTCGCTTCATTTTGGATGATAAGCGGGGTCGAGCTGTATTCGATTAATTCGCCAGCGGCGATCAAATCCTCAACGATCGCGGCATTCCCGCGCACGAAGTCCTGGCGCATCAATGCGTCTACAAGTGCTTGGCGGTTGTCGCCTTGAAATCTCTCGATCATTGCGTGATGCTTTTTCTGCTCAATCAATAGGGCTGAAATTAATGGTGCGGGCAGCCGGAATCGAACCTGCACAGCTCTTGCGAGCCGAGGGATTTTCTTACCAGCTACGGCTTTCGCCGCCAAAGCCGTCGCGCGTTCGCGCTGGGCTCGTTTGTGGTCTGGACTATACCTTCACCATGGGCGCGTTCGCGCCTTTAGATGCTGCCCGTCTAGTCTCTACACCTTCGCTCCCAGCCGTTCGGCTGGGGACGCTTGGCTCGGGATTGCCATGTGACAGGTTTCCCCGAATTTGAGCAGTTCTGCACCTTGGGTTTCCTCACTCAATTTGGCTTAAGTCCCTTGCGT
The DNA here is from genome assembly GCF_040546905.1 of Bradyrhizobium sp. S3.3.6. Taxonomy (NCBI): domain Bacteria; kingdom Pseudomonadati; phylum Pseudomonadota; class Alphaproteobacteria; order Hyphomicrobiales; family Nitrobacteraceae; genus Bradyrhizobium; species Bradyrhizobium sp. S3.3.6. The sequence goes on from NZ_JBEPOT010000007.1 coordinate 328,725, forward strand.
CTACCAATTTCGCCATGCCCGCATAAGAGGCAACTTACCTGTGGCTGGCTGCTTCGCCAACCTAAAAACTCAGGTTTGTGAACCCACCCCTCGGAAGCGGGTTTTCTTGCTGCGGTTGAAGCGCTTTGCGGGCGTTTCCGAGGGGGCTTTTGAGCCCTTACGCCGGACGTTAATGATCGAGGCGTCGACCATATTCTTTATGTGCGATGCGTAGAATCCCTCGATCATCTTGACGCTGGTGCGGCAGTTCTTGGCGATCTGGTATACGTCCGCGCCTTCCATGAGGCGAAGGCAGATGTAGGTGTGCCGCAGGCTATAGGACGTCCGGCGCTGTCTCTCTCGATCGAACTTGAGGCCTTCTTCGGCAAGGATCGCATTGAATAGCTGGCGATGATCCTTCGGAAAACCCTCTCACTGCCAAGTGTTGGCTTGCGCCGATTCGTAACGCGCTGGAATGGATGCACCGCACCTGGCATGCTCTTGCAAAAGCCGACGCCGCGCTTCCCGCGCACATCGATTTCCAAGATGGTCTCACGGCTTCCCTGATCGTAGACGATCTTCACATCCCGAAACTCCAGCCGCTTTGCCTCGTCGGGCCGCAGGCCAGTGTTCGCCATGAACAGAATGTAGTCGTGCAGGTCTTCGTACTCTTCGAGCCGCGACCTGCGCTTGGGATTTTCGATCCGCGTCGCGGAAGGTTTTTCGTGCTTGAGCAGTCCTGCTTTGAGCTTGCCGCGCAAGCCAAGGTACCAGTCCTCGGCAAACGTTTTCGCCTCGGAGAATGAGTCTGTCTTCGTCGAGACGCGCCAATTGCGGTTGCCGAGAAACGTTGCGCATTGCCAAAGGCGGGAGCCTTCGCGCTTGTAGACGCGACCGTCAAGAAACCTGTGCTGTTCGGGAATTTCGGATTTTCCCGCGAAACGCTTTCGCGGGTGGCGCTAGTTCGCCCGGAAAAGAAACTATCCGAGGACGACTGTGTAAGTCTTATGTAACAGCTTTCGAGGAGCCGAAATCCTCGTAAGTCGTTGAATTTTAAGATTGTTGTCTTGCGTTGTTGGCTTAGTAGAGGATTTTAAGTCGGCCGAATGTAATCATTGCAGTTCGGGCACGACAGGCGGGGTCATGAGCGGTTTTGGGCGCCGTCGCGTTGGATGTCATGAACTCTCCCCTTTTCGGCAGCTCTCAGGCCGGAATAACGTGATCCGGCCCGCTCTGCCACGCTTCCGATGCGGCTTTACCGTTATCTCGACGTCCTGGCGGAACGCCGTCAGCATACGCAGCAGCTTTACCACAGAAACCAGCCTGAACTGGCCCCGAAGCATCCTGGACAGGTTGGGCTGCTTCACGCCCACCAGCCTCGCGGCTTCGGTCTGAGTGATCTCCCGCTCCGCCATCAAGCGCTTCAGTTGTACGACGAGTGCTGCCTTGAGTTGGTGCTCCTGGGCGTTCGCCAGGCCGAGATCAGCAAAAATGTTGCCGGAGCCTCGGCTGTGGGCCGGCAGCTTCTTCTTCTTCGTGCTCATCATCGGGCTGCGTCTGTTCCTTGTCGATAGCTTCGGTGTCGCGCAGGCGCTGCCGAAGAGATGCCCCTTCTGCGGGACCAGTTCGTCCCTGATGCTGATCAGCACCTTAGAGAGCTGCTGATCGGCTCGGGTGAAGGTTAATTTGAAAGCTCTACAGCGCTCGAGTGCCTTCGGAGTTTTAGCTTAACGTGTTGCGCGTGTGCTCGCCTTGGAGGACAGCACACAGGCCGGGGAGCACGTATTGTGTGCGGCTAAGAGTATGGACGGTAATTCGTGCGTCCGAGCGCCTGCGGAAATCAGCGTAAGACACGAGTTCACTTCCATAGAAGAGATTCTGGCCAATCTGTGAACTCCAATTCGAAGCTACGTAGGCCAGTGGGTTTGGTCGTGAATTTAAGGGTCTTCCCTGAAAGGGCTGCCAATGAGCCAGATGCGAACTTGAATACTGTCGTGCCGGAAGTTGCGACCGCAATGCCTTGCTCGCCTTCCATGATAGAGAAGCCGGTCGCCTCGGAGAGTTGTCCAATTGCAACTCCCTCCAGCGCGCGGTGAAATTCCAGGGAAGCCAAGTATGACCCTTCGTCAGCAGCCCACTCGCTGACCGACACTGCTGTGATCCCCGCGTCGCTCAAGAGACCACCCGCGATCCGGCAGCCATATTGAACGCTGAGCATGACCCGCTCATTCCGAACTCCGACCGGTTCTCGATCGGCGGCAGTGATCGTGCACGCGTACCGCCTTGTGTCCGCAACCGCGCCCGTGCTTGGCCCGAACAACTCGAGAGCGGAACATAATACAAAAGCGAGAACGGGTCTTATCATTCGGCTGCACCTGGTCTGGAATATCGTTCGCCTACTCTGTACAATCTGACGCTACGGCCGATTCAAGCTTCTTCGATCGCTCTGTCGGATGAAAGCTAGTCACGGTGACCGCGGTGTCGCAGAAACGTGGCGATCGGTGTCCCCCGGCGACACCCCTGGATGGGTGCCCGAACGATTCCGTTATCCGCGTTCACGCCGCGCAGCGGGCCAGCACGTCGGTGAACCAAGGCTATGGACCGACGCCATTCAGCTCGGCGGCGGCTATGAGGGGCCCGACGGCCCGCGGCGCCGGAGCGCTACGTTCCTGACGCGGGCGCAGGCGTTCTGCGGGCGGAAGCCATTTCCGCGCCAATGCCCCGCGGCCAGGTCCCGAAATTTTCTTCACAGTTTCAATGTAAAAGGAAACGTGGTCGCCAGGAGCCGGTCAAAGGCAGTCTGCCGCTCAAGCAGACGCTCTTCGAGGAACTTACGCTCGACACCACTCAGCTCACATTGAAGCCTTCTGCGACAGCGCCAAATGTCATTCCGCACGTATCTGATCTCATTCAAGCGATCGTCAATCGAAGCCATCACGCATACCATATTCAACCTGAACCAGCCATGGACAACTGGTCGATCACGTCTTTCCGGGGAAGACGCCGATGACATGTCACGACCTGGCCATCTGCGGACATGATGTCACGATCTCCTCCCAGCATGTCCTCTTGTATCGCAGTCTTTCAACGCAAGGGCACGAAGTGACGGTTGCTTCTGCAGAAGTTCAGCGGCTTTTGCCATCAGCGCGCAGGACTTCAAAAGCTGCCACTCGCCGTCAGTAAGACGAAGTGGTTTGTTATTCCAACCAACACCCGGCCTGATCCGGTGTCAGGCCGGCGACTTGAGCTGGTTCGAATGGGAGTATCCGACTAATCGGACCGTCGCACCGTCAAGCTCTGGGTAGCCGCGCCTTTCAGATTTGAGAACGGCAATTGTCATGCCAGCGAACTTCAGGTGGAAGGCAGGCCATGTTCAAGCTTGGGGCTGGTCCGTTACAAAGGAGCGGGATTTCGCGGCGGCGTCCCCGGAGCGGCCCGGATATGAGTCGGAGAGGCTCCAGTAGGGCAGGGCTCGGCAAAATCGTGGGCGATGCGCACCGCCTTGGCGCCTCGGCCCCGTGTCTCGCCAAACCTGCGTAGACCTTATTACCGCCGGGCTCGCGTTCGGCCCGCAAGCTGGCAATTCGATCTCATCACAAAACTCTTTGTGCGATGATGTCGACCAGCGCTTGTCGCATCTGTAACACTGCATGTATTCATCAAGCCAAGACATCCGACGTTGTTTGTTCGCCCGGGCTCGTTCTGCAACTAACTCAGCAGCTTGCACGTCAGATACAACTGGCAGCGGCTGCTATTGTCCAGCCACACCGTGAGCGCTGAGCGCGACCAGCAGTGTAAGACGCATACGATCAACTTCGCGGGAGCGTATTGGCCACCCAATCGCTTGATGGAGCACCGATGCGGCCACCGGACAGCTTACCCTTTTGCGGCACACCCGTTGTTGTCAGATCGACCACCACGCCGAAGGTTGAGGCGCTCGTCTGATCTACCAACCAAATGTCGTTATCTGGCTCAAAGCGAACTCGCGAATCAAATAAGGCCCAAACGCTCGTGGGCGCACGCCGGCAGCGAGCATCTTGAAATCGTACGTTTGATGCAGCCTCGCTTTCAGAGGATCTGGTGCATACTGCGCCAACCCGTTGAACGAACGGAGGATGGCCTCGTTCTCGACTGTTTCCTTGATTAACAATCAGAGCTGATGAGGTGGGTGTATGAACAAATCGATCCGGAAGCTTCGGCTTGTGGCCGAAGCATCTGTTTTGGCGACTGGGCTGCTGATGTCCGGACGATGAGCTGATGAGAACCGCCAAGCAGATCTTCCATCCGATCCCCTGAGTCATTCCTGCGGTAAAGGACAATTCAGTCACACATGAAAAAGATCGAGCTTGGCAAGATGCTGTCCTTCGATCCGCGGCTATCGGCAAGCGAGATCATTAGCTGCGATACATGCCACAATCTCGGTACCGGCGGAGTCGATGCCGTTCCGACCTCAGTCGGTCACGGCTGGAAGGTCGGCCTACGTCGGGCCCCCACTGTCTACAACGCGGTGTTCAATGTGGCGCAATTCTGGGACGGAGGCGCCGCGGACCGAAGGCGCAAGCCACCGGCCCTGTGCAGGCAAGTGCCGAAATGAATGCGACTCCGGATCGTGTGCTCGACACCTTGAACTCAATGGCCAGCTATGTCGCCTTGTTCAATAACGCCTTCCCGAACCGATACCAGTCCCCTTCGAAAACTATGCGAAGGCAATCGAGGCTAATGAAGCGACTCTCATTTCACCTGCGGCTCCATTCGATCAGTATCTGGAGGGCAAAATACATGCTCTGGATGATCAGCAGAAGTCAGGGTTGGCGCTGTTTATAGAGAACGGATGCTCCGCTTGCCACAAGGGAATCAACGTCGGTGGACAGGCATACTTCCCATTCGGCGTGATGAAAACGCCTGACGCAAGCCTGCTCCCGGGCCGCCGATAAGGGTTGGTTCGCGGTCACCAAGGCAGTCGGTGACGAATATGTCTTCCGCGCGGCGCCCTTGCGGAACGTCGCGTTGCGAGCGTCTTATTTCCATTCGGGCCAAGTTTGGAGCGTGAAGCAAGCTGTTGCCCTGATGAGTGAAATCCAGCTCGGCGCCAAGCTTAGGGATGAGGAAGAGAACGATATCGTAGTGTTTCTGTATTCGCTGACCGGGCGGGTACCTAAGATCGAGTATCCGCCACTACCCACGTGTACAAACACGAGGCCAAAGCCTTCCATAGATAGATAGGACTTAGCAGCACCGGCCTCATGCTTGGTGTAGCAGATGCCATGCACGTACCCGGGGTCACGCAATGACGTCAAAATGAATGATCCCGTGCCGTCACTCATAGCCAGGCATATAAAAAAGCGCCCGGCCTACTCTGGAGGCCGGGCGAAAGTCACGCAGGAGCGACGCTGCTTTACGCATCGCACCAGCTTTCGTCGGTAGGGAGGACTACCGGCGATCGATTTACGGCGAGGGCATTCGCCGTCAAACAACGAGAAGCGGATATCGCCTCCGCGCACAATCTGGAGCCGCTTGCCTTCCGCTCCTGTGGGACACTTCAGGACTGCCCACCACTCGCACCCGAGTCCAGTTGGCAAGGCAGTGCCTTTGATGGAGCTGGATCCTTCGCGCAATGCGCCGCGCCCTGAAACTCAAGCGGCCGCTTTACCGTCGCACAGCAGCATTTGGCATCCCCAAAACACCAGCAACGCTCGATTATCTTCCCGAAGATCGTGCCAAGGCGCCAATCTCCTATGACATTCCGTAAGGTAGGTAAAATAGATTGTTGTGATGGGACGCATCCACGCGATGGATAAATGAAAAGTAGAGCTGGATTAGCATCGACCGTTAATGACTTCGATCGGCATCGCCGGCAGGCTATCGGCCGTCGGATCGAGAATCGAGCTTGTCGCCGGCTGTTATGCGACTGCCTTGGCCAACGCCGGAGGGCATTCCCGTCTCTGGAACTTTGGGAAGCTCGCAAGGACATCGCAAGCCCCCAAAGGGTGTGCATCTCATTCGCAAAAGCGTGGCAAAACGGTCGGCACGTGGCGCAGCTCGCAACGCGCAGCCACCATATTGACGAGCGCGGGACGCACCTCCTCCCACTTTCGAGTTTTCAGCCCGCAGTCGGGATTGATCCAGAGCTGCCGATCAGACACTCGCTGCGGCGCCAACACGATAAGCTGCTTGGAGGCTCCGCCTGTGAATGCGTTCGCGTTCGATACCCTGTTCGGGTAACCGGATGAGCTCCGCGGCCGGAACGAGCCCGGGCCGCTTTCGATATCTGTGTGATTGCGACGGGCCTGGTTTTTCCGTCGGCAGCTTCTCCAACCCGCCCGTCAGGAAGTTGCGATCATCCTCGGCCGGCGTCCGTTTGATCACACCGCCATGAGGCTCCTTAGGAATTGCCATTGCGCGCGCCTTCGATGCGTCCGGCGCGGCTTGGCGAGCGGAGCCTGGCGGGCGATATGACGGAACAGCTCCTGACCTCAGGATGCATTCTGAGTTGCGAACTGAAGTAGGCAACCAGAGCGCGGGCGGCCGGATCGGGCTATGACCCTACACTACATGCACTCGTGCACGGTGACCACGGGCAAGCGGAGGTCGAGCTTCTCGGACCTCTTCAGGATCTCCGGAACGATCTCGTCGCGCGAGGAGACCGGCTCTTCGGCTCCGAAGTGACGCAGTTCTAGATATTCTGCAAGCGATCTTGAGACATTCGACGCCCGTCCACCTCGCCTCGGCTCGTCAGCCAGCGACGACAAGCCTCAACGCGGCCACTGGAGCATCGAAGCGGCCTTATTCGAGATAAATTTGAGGTGTCCTCCGACAGCCCCCTTTCGAGCGCGAATTCTACTACTTCGTTCACGACATCGATGAAGCCTTACGCGGGCTGCTTATGCTGTCTTAGACGGGACACAGGTGTCAGGCATCGGACAGACGGCCGCGCATTGCGGCGTGTCGGAATGGCCCTCGCACTCCGTACACTTTTTGGCATCGATAACGTAAATGTCGCGCTTGAGGCTGATTGCCGCGTTGGGACACTCGAACTCACATGCACCACAAACGGTGCATTGCGAAGCGACGATCTTGTAAGCCATGTCTTCCGACTCCTTAGGCGAGCGATGCCATTGGCGATCCCTTCAAATGCCGTGCCAAACACAGATAGGCTCAATGGCGGGCAATTTGCGCAATTGTGCTGTCCCGGGGCTGAGACCATGTTGCATCTGCTACAGCAACAGGCCGCTTCAATTCAAGCTATGAGAGCCCTCGGCAGTACTCCGAGAGCATGTCGCGACTCGACCGCCGCGCGCTTCCGTCGGTTTGTCCGGCACGGCAGTACGGGCCACGCGACGCTCGATGATCCGAAACCGGCGGCGCGACTAAAAGCCGCGAGCCGACGCACGTCTAGGCCGGATTTCGGCAAACCTCCGGTCACACGCCCTGACTGGAGGTTTTGTCCAAGTCTCGCTCGGAGGGAAATGAAGTCGCGCCGGGAGGAGCGACACTGGCACCTTGCAGACTGACCGATAATTGCAGTCAGCCTCACGCCTGGCGCCGAGTAAGCATGGCGGTGTGGGCGAGCGCTGCTGCGCTTTGCTTGACTGTGCTCAGCCACTCTCACGCACCTAGTTTGGAAGAAGTGGAGCAGTGCGGAAAGATGACTGCGCAAATTGCTTCAGCGGCATGGCCTTTCCGAACAGATGGCCCTGCGCAAGGTCGAAGCCGAGTTCGGTCACAGCGATCAGGTCGGCATGGCTCTCCGCACCTTCGGCGACGGTGCGCGCACTGTATTCTTTGGCTAGATCGACGATCTGGCGGCACACCGTTCGCTTCAGGGGCCCATTTCCGCAACCCGAGACGTATTGCCGGTCCACTTTCAATTTCATGAACGGGAATCTCTCCACCCCCATCAGCTGCGGCCAATTGGCGCCGACATTGTCGATTGCAAGGCCAATGTTGTAAAAGCGAACCTCGCGCGCGACCTCGATCAGGAGATCTAGATTGCGGATGGCTTCCTCGCTCTCGATTTCAATAGTCAAGCCGCCGAAAGCGGGGTGCGACGGCATGCGCTGACACAGATCGTGTACCGCCTGCGGGTCCATCAGGAATGCTGCCGGGACATTGATGGAAAGATCGATTGAAGTTTTCTGCTCCAGAAGATACCGCCAATCCTTGATTGCGCGGTCGATCACGAACTCCGACAACTCCCTAAAATGCGGATCGTGAGGCTCTGGGATGAAAATAGGCCTGTGGAACAACGCCCCAGGTCGGGTGCCGCATTCGCACAAGCGCCTCGGCGCCGCGGCGGCTGAGGGTACACGCGTCAAACTTCGGCTCATACCAGAGCTCAAGCCATCCAGCGTGTAAGGCTTCTCCGACATGGACCGCGGGACGGGGCGCCGGCTCTCTGGGCAAGAGCATAGCGACCCGATCGCGCAGCGTCTCGGCTGCAAACGGCGTCCTCAGCGGCGGCAGCATAACAAGTCCATATTCGCCCCCGACCTGCTGCACTGCCGTCATGATGATCGATTCGCGGGCGCCGAATGCCAGCACTCTGCCTGCAAATTTTTCGCGCACGAGTATCTCGAGCAATCGTCCAGGCTCGATGCGATCCGAGCCAATGCCGAGCAGGATCAGATCAGGGAGCTCCGTGCAGAGTACGTGCGGCAGCTCTTCAGCAGTCCCGCATTCGCTGATAATAAACCCCATATCCTCCAGCACATCCTGTAGAAACGCGCGCAGATGCCGCTTGCCGACGGCCACGCACGTTCGCGGCCGCACCTTACGCCGCCCGAAGATCGCAGGTTTCCCTCCGATCAATTCGGCCTGCCCATGCTCCATCGCAACCACTCCCGTTCCGTGACCACCGTTTAAACGAGGAGCGAAGGTCCAAACAAGCTGCGCTTGTCGCTATCTTTCGATTCTTCGAGGTAAGCTTAAAATAGTGCATGAGCAGGCAATTCGCGATGTTGTTCGGACGATTTTGTCGGGCGCGCGCATGACACCTCTTCGCGTAATTTTGTTGAGTGACGCACGCGACTGTGGAGAATCTCACCGTCGGACTGATGCGCCCTATGGGCGGCGATCATCATGGTGCAAGATCTACTTCATGGACTCGCTCGTGAGTGACGATCGGCAACCACTCTTACGAATGGTTCGACGGCATGGCCGGCTTGCACACGCGCGAATGTGGCGTCTGGTTCATTTATTTTCCAATCGAAGGAAAGTCCATCCTGAGTTCGCAGGCGATCAACGCGGTCGATTCTGAAAACGGAAGCAGCTTGCACTTACTCACCTCTGTTGCTTATAGCAGTGCGGAGGTCCCATTCCCTACCGAGCTTGATAGTTGCTCTCGGTTGAGCTTTCTGTATCCTTTTGACTATGGATTTCTTCAAGAGGGATTAACGTCACGGTGTTCGTGCTGGCGCTGAAGCGCAAGGCCCGCCACGGGGGCACGGCTTCGCGCAGAGGCGTGCCAGGAGATGAGGGCGCGATCGCAGAAGCGGTCGAAAAGCTAATATCTGAATTACGTGGCCCCGGAGCAGAGTTCAGCCTTTGAAGGCGCGAAGCAGGCGGCTCTGCGCCTGATTCAGCATCCCGAAGGGGCCTTCATTTTTGTTATCGAGCAACAAGCCACGGGGCAGGTTGTACGGCTCGCTACCATCTCATCCGTACAGGCATGTGAGCAGCCGGAGCGTACGGCGTGCTTCAGGAGCTATGGATTTCCCGCGACTTCCGAAGCTCTGACAACGTCGGCATCTGCTCGAGGCGGTACATTCGGAGGCGACGCGCCGAGGCTGGCAGATGATTGAGGTTGCGTCGCCTCCGGATGGCTATCCGGCCTTAGCACGGGTACGCCGTTTCTACGAGGCGAGCACATATCGGATTGCAGGATTGCGCGCGCAAGAGGCCGTGACGGCACTATGAACTCTGCTTCACACGGTTAAATCGCTCCTGAGCTAGCGTGCTACCAGTAAAGTCTTTCAGCAGCAAGTCCTGCGGCTTATTGGTTCTCGCAACGAACGCTTCAACGCGTGCGTCGCGGCCAAGCATGGTCGAGAACCTGGACTGATGCGGTGCTTACTCCCACTGCGAGCGGTTACCTCTTCGACCTTCTTGGCGGGAAGGTTCGACATGTCAGTGATCAAATCGTTCTTCATTGTGCGAAGCGATAAGATCGTCTTCTCAACGCTCCTGGACGGCAAGCCGAGACTTGCCCGGCTAAAAGCGCGCAGGCAAGTCGGCGGGGCGCGGGCGGCCGAAGCCCCGGCCGGTCTTTCCCCGCACAAGCCACCATAATGGTGAGTGCACAAGACGTGAACGTCCTGGACAAGGTCCCACTCTCGGTGCAGGCCACCATGAAGAAGGATTTGCGCGAGGTCTATTGGGCGCGAGCCCAGCATCCGCCGAAGCGGCGACCGACGTCTTCGCCAAGAAGTTTTGCGCGAAGTACGGCTGGGCGGTGGAATGCCTGGTCAGGGATCGCGACGCACTGCTGCCCTTCTAGGATTTTCTTGCCGAACATTGGGCTGACTTGAGCACTACCAATCCCATCGAGCGCGTGTCCGCAACCGGGCGATACAGGACCGTGCGGACGAAGGGCTCCTTGTCGCCAACCACCGCCAGGCCGATGGTGTTCGTGATCGCCGCATCAAGGACCTGGCGGCGGCTCAAAAGCACAAATCCGTTGCCGAGGGTCGTCGCAATCGTCGGATTCAACGACGGCATTAAGATTGAGCCATTTTTTCTCAATGCGCGATGAATGCGCGACGGTATCCCCGATCGTGCACGCGTTTCGCTAAACGCCCCCTGACATTCGATCCAGTTCGTCCGCAACCAGCTTTTCGGCATTAAAGTTCTCGTTGGACTGACAAAATACTTCCTCGGCGGTGTAAGCCATGGCCTCTAGCGGACTTTGCCGATACCCATGTTTCTCCAATCCATCGGCGTACGTCGCGAGAAACCTTTCAGGACCAAGCAATCGCCACTGTACAACATGAACTAATTCATGAAAGTGGAGCCGCTCACTCGACGCAGAGCGACGCTTTACGAAGAATGTGTCCAGGTACGTGATACCGTCGTAATCGCCGTTTTCGAATTCGGCGAACTGGCTGAGTCCTAAAGATGATAGTGGCGGCATCGGAACCCGTTCGACGACGGCAACCTTGGTCGACGATAAGAGATTTCCGCTGAAGTATTGCGACAGTCTCGGGAATCCGAGCGAACTTACGATCCTTACTTCGTTCGAATGTGCTTGTAGTGTTTGATGAATCCAACCGATTAAGTGAGGGTATAGTGTTTGGAACTGTTCCGGCGTCATGCGCGCTTTCCCCGAATTTGGAGTTTGGGAGACTCGATCAAACCTAGCATAGAGCTATACGCGCCGCCTTTGGAGCTTCCCCTTTATTGCGAAAGTTCATTCCCCTACTGCTTATTCTCAATATGGGTCTCATTCATCAGGTCTCATTAATAGAGGAGCGGACATTTTTGTCTGCGCCATATTGGACCTAACGTACCTTTCTGGACCGGGCATTTTTGTCCGGTCTGAACCGGACATCGGAAGTCACCGTGAGATACAGTTCATAGATGTTCGTCTTGCCGAGGCCTCGTCTCTGGATCGTGAGCAGCCCATTTGCTTCGTGTGTGATGCCCGCTCCACACCTTCTGCGGAACCGCTCGACCCATTTGGCGATGGTCTTCCGTGTCGTGTTGAACTGATAGGCCGCGTCGGCCTTGCTCAGCCCGCCCTGGACGACACTCCGCACCATCGCCTGTCGGTGGGCGTCAGGCGCCTTCTGGACTTTCATCTGGTCTCTCTTGGAACACTGAAGCTTCGCAACCTCAGCTTGCTCGGTTCAGATCAGATGGACAACCTCTGGAAAGACCACACCTAGCCCTAACCCTGCGCCTCTTCCGGCGGCCGGTCCTCGCCGACGGCCCGCCACGCTGCGCCCTCGAGATCGTCATACTGGCCACTCCGGAGCGACCAGAGGAAGGCGATGAGACCGGCAAGACCGAGCATCAGCGCCAGTGGCACCAGGAAGACCAGGATCTCCATTACACGATCTCCCGCGCGCGGCTACGGGCGCGCAACGAATTCAGCATCACCAGGATCGAGGATCCGCTCATGGCGGCCGCCGCAATCAGGGGCGTGACTACGCCGCTGATCGCGACCGGTACGGCCAGCACATTATAGCCGATCGCAAGCCAGAGGTTTTGCCGCATCAGGCGCAGCGCCTGGCACGAAGAGTCGATCGCCGCGACGACCGGAGCCAACGGCCGGCCGAGGAAGACGAGATCGGCGGTCGCCTGGCTGAGATGCGCGCCCGAGATCGGCGACATCGAGACGTGAGCTGCCGCAAGCGAGGGCGCATCGTTCATGCCGTCGCCAACCATCAGCACTTTTGCGCCCCGCTGCTTCAATTCCTCGATCCGCGCGATCTTGTCGGCCGGCGTGACGCCGGCGCGCCATTCGGCGATGCCGAGGGCGTCGGCCGCCGCCCTCACCGCCGGTTCGCGATCGCCGGACAGGATCTCGATGCCGATGTTGCGCGCCTTCAGCGCCGCGATCACCGCTTGCGCATCCGGACGCAGGCCCTGGCGCACCGAGAGGATGAACTTTTCGTTTCCCTTGCTGAAGCCCACGATGGAGGCTTCTGAATCGAGATCGGCCCCGGCGCCGATCAACGCCTCGGCGCCGCAGAAGGACGGACGGCCAAGGCGAATATCGATGCCGTCGATGGTTGCCCGCACGCCCTGCCCGGTCTCCTCGACAGCACCGACGATCGGCGATCTGGCACCTGCGGCCTGCGCGACCGCGGCTGCCACCGGATGATGGCTCGACAGCGCGAGCCGGCCGGCGAGATCGAAGAGGTCGGCAGGGATATCGGCGGCATTCGTCACTTCGAGATCCGGCAGCGTCAGCGTGCCGGTCTTGTCTAAGATGACATGGTTGGCGTCGGCCAGCCGCTCGATGGCATCGCCCGAATTGAGCAGCATACCGGACTTGAACATCGCGCCGGAGGCAATCGTCTGCACCGTCGGGATCGCAAGTCCAAGTGCGCAGGGGCAGGTGATGATCAGCACGGCAACGCCGGTCACGATCGCATCATGCCAGGTCGCGCCGGCGATGACCCAGCCGAGGATGGTGAGGACCGCGGTCGCATGCACCACCGGCGCGTAGAGTCGCGAGGCGCGGTCGGCGAGCCGCATGTAGCGCGAGCGCGCCTGGAGCGCGTTATCGAGCAGCCGCGTGATCTCGGCGAGCAGCGTCGCTTCTGAGGCCGCCGAGACCCGCACCCGCAGCGTGCCGGAGATGTTCATCGATCCGGCATAGACCGGCGTACCCTGCCCGGCCGTGACATAGAGCGTCTCGCCGGTGATCAGGCTCTGGTCGATCTCGGAACGCCCCTCGATCACGGTACCGTCGACGGCGCAGCGCTCGCCGGGCCGCAAGAGCACGATGTCGCCGGGATGAATCGCGGCGACCGGCACCTGCGAGATTTCATCGGGCCCGACGAATTTTGCTGCGGTCTCGGCCTTCAACGCGGCGAGATTGCCGGCGACCGCCCGGGTCCGCCGCCGCATGTTCTGGTCGAGGAAGCGGCCGACCAGCAGGAAGGTCAGCAGCATGATCGCCGCATCGAAATAGGCGTGCTCGGCGTGGTGTATGGTCTCGACCACCGACATGCCGAGCGCCAGGGTCACGCCGATTGAGATCGGGACGTCCATGTTGGTGGTCTTGTTCGACAGCGCGCGCCAGGCTGAACGGAAGAACGGCTGGCCGGCATAGGCCGCCGCCGGCAGCGCGATCAGCGCCGACAGCCAATGGAAGAAGTCGCGCTGCTCCGGCAGCATGTCCGAGACATTGCCGGACCAGACCGGGATCGACAGCATCATCACGTTCATGGTGGCGAACGCGGCGACGCCGAGGCAGCGCAGCAGGAAGCGCGATTCGGCCACTTCGGTCGCCTCCGCGCTTTCGGTCTCGTAAGGATGGGCCTTGTAGCCGAGCTCTTCGAGCCGATCGATGAAGCTGACAGGGTCGAGCGTGCCCGCTTTCCATTCCAGCGCGACACGGCGGTCGGTGAGGTTCACCCGCGCCAGCGTGACATCGGGGATGGCCGACAATCCGCGCTCGATCTTGGCCATGCAGCCGGCGCAGTGAACGCCCTCGACGGCAAGATCGATATGCTTGATACCCTCGCCCGCGGCCCGGACGTAATGCGAAAAATCCCGCGTGACCTGCATGACGAATTCCCTCAGTTCAGGATCACGCGGTTGCGCGACATGAACACGCGTGTCCCGCGCGCCTCGCCCTCGATCACGAGATCCCACTGCCCCGGCGCGACGGCAGTGGCATTGCCGCGATAGATGCCGATGCCGGCTTCCGACAGCTCGACTGCGAGATCGGCGCGCTTGTCGGTCGGCCGCTCCAGGCGTCCGCCGAACTTCAACCCGCTCACCGGCTGGCCGCTCGCATCGCGCGCTTCGACCTGAAGCGTGGCAGCACCATCAGCGCGGCGCTCGATATGGGCGTTGACCTTCCAGTTGCGCGCGGCCTGGTCCTGCGCCGCCGAGATTTCGCGATCATAGGTGAGGCCCGCGGCATAGGGGCTGTCGACGTCGGTGCCGGGCAGCGTCGCGATCGCGAGCTTCATCATGGTCACGTTGACGCCGATCACGAGCCCGAAGAAGGCGACCAGCATCAGGAACACTTTTGTTCCGGTCAGCGGCTTGGTGGCCATGGCAGTCTCCTGATCCTAGGGCGAGACGAAATTGTCGGTGGCGGTGGCGACCTCGCCGAGCCCGATGTCGGTGACGTGGAAGCGAACAGGAACCGACTTTTCCGGATTGCTCTCCGCCGGCGCGGTGACCAGCAGGCGCAGCTCGCTGGTGGAGTCGCGCGGGATCACGATCATCGGCCTATCCGGCGTCACGGAATCGATGCCGACGACATGCGTGGTCAGGTTGGCCGGACCGTTCGCGTCGATCGCGATGACGCGGTCATAGCCGCTCTTGTTCAAGAGCCGCACCGTATAGGCATTGCGGACCGAGCCATCGCTGAGCCTGACCGCGACCGGGTTGCGGTCGTGCAGCACGTTGACGTCGAGCAGGCTGCGGGTCGCGAGCGTGTAGATCATGATGCCGCCAACCGCCGCGATGATCGCGCTGTAGGCGACGGTGCGGGCCCGGACGATGCGGTAGACCGGCGCCTTGCCTTCCTGGCGGCGCTGGATGTTGATGTCGTTGTCGTAGCCGATCAGCCGCTTCGGCCGGCCGATCTTGGTCATCACGTTGTCGCAGGCGTCGATGCAGAGGCCGCACTGGATGCATTCGAGCTGCGGCCCGTTGCGGATGTCAATGCCGGTCGGGCAGACCGCGACACATTGATAGCAGTCGACGCAGTCGCCGGCGTGCTCGCCATACGCGCGCAGCTCGATTGCCTTCTTCACCGAGGTGCGCTTCTCGCCGCGGTCGTAACGGTAGGTGACGTTGAGCGCCCATTCGTCGGTGAGCGCGGCCTGGATGCGCGGCCACGGACACATATAGGTGCAGACCTGCTCGCGCATGAAGCCGGCGAGCACATAGGTCGTCGCAGTGAGAATGCCGATCCAGACGTAGGCGATCATCGGCCCCTGGAAGGTGACGAGCTCCTTCACTAGGGTCGGCGCATCGTTGAAATACAGCACCCAGGCGCCGCCCGTCCACCAGGCGATCAGCAGCCAGATCGAATGCTTGAGCACGATTTCCGAGATGCGCTCGAGCCTCATCGGGCCAGATGACTTGTCCTTCTTCATCCGCTCGCGGCGATCGCCTTCGACCAGTCGTTCGACGGCGTAGAACAAATCGGTCCACACCGTCTGCGGACAGAGATAGCCGCACCAGATGCGGCCGCCGACGGAATTCATCAGGAACAGCGCCACCGCGGCGACGATCAACAGACCGGTGAAGTAGTAGACCTCCTGCGGCCACAGCTCGATGAAGAAGAAATAGAACCGGCTGTTGGGAAGATCGATCAGCACCGCCTGGCTGGGGGCGCCAAGGCCGCGGTTCCAGCGCACGAAGGGCAGGAAATAGTAGACGCCGAGGCAGAACGCCATCAGGCCCCATTTGATCCGGCGGAAGGTGCCGGAGACGCTCTGGGGATACACCTTCTTCTGGGCCACATAGAGCGGCCCGTTATCGTCGTCCGATGTGAGCTCGTTCGGGTTCACGGTCTTGTTCATCGCGCTGGAACTTCTCGAAAGGTGCGATTAAACCTAGACCCGGCGCCGGGAGGTCATTTGATCCAGCGCAAGACGGGGGCGTTTTTCTCCGCCCCCGTTTCGCAGATCCGCTATTTTCCGCCGCCCAGCGAGTGGACGTAGACCGCCATCGCCTTGATGGTGGAAGGATCAAGCCGCCCTTCCCAGGCCGGCATGACGCCGGCGCGGCCCTGGCTGATGGTCTCGATCAGGGTCGCCTCATCCGAGCCATAGAGCCAGATCTTGTCGGTCAGGTTCGGTGCGCCGAGCTCCTGATTGCCCTTGCCGCCATCGCCATGGCAGGCGACGCAATTGTCCGCAAAGATCTTCTCGCCCTTGGCGGAGTCATAGCCCTTTCGGGTCGAGAGGCCCGACAGCGAGCGCACGAAATTGGCGACCGTGACGATTTCATCGCCCTTCAGCACGCCGTCCTTGCCGAAGGCGAGCATCTGGCCTTCATGGGTCTTGGCGTGGCCGGAGCGGGCGCCGAACTGGATGGTCTGCACGATCTGGTCGAGCGTGCCGCCCCACAGCCAGTCGTCGTCGTTCAGGTTCGGGAAGCCCTTGGCGCCGGCACCGCCAGAGCCGTGGCACGGCGCGCAGTTGTCGCCGAACACGGTCTTGCCCTTGGCGCGGGCGAGCGCCAGCAGGGCCGGGTCCTTCTCGATATCGGCGAGCGAGGCCGCGCCGAGTGCGACCATCTTGGCTCCGCGGGTCTTGTCGAGGTTGGCAAGCTCGACCGCGACGTCGGCGCGCGTCGAGTAGCCGAACAGTCCTGTCGTGTTGCTGGAGATCAGCGGCCAGGCCGGATAGACGATCCAGTAGCCGATCGCCCAGACGATGGTGAGATAGAAGGTGATCACCCACCAGCGCGGCAGCGGCGTGTTGAGCTCCTTGATGCCGTCCCATTCATGCCCTGTCGTGGATCTGCCGGAAACGGAATCGAATTCGCCATGATGTTCGGTCATGATGTCTTACTCCTCCCGCAGCGGCAGCTGTGCCGCTTTGTCGAACTCAGCCTTGTTGCGGGGCCAAAATGCGTAGGCGATGATCGCGAGAAAGATCGCGACGAACACCGGCGTCCAGATCGTGGTCACGAGACCGGACGCGAGATTGTCGAGTGTCAGGATGGCTTTCATCGTTGATGCCTTCTCAGCGAAGATTGGCTTTCTCGTTGTAGATCTTGAAGTCGACCAGCGTGCCGAGCATCTGCAAGTACGCGATCAGCGCGTCCATCTCGGTCGGGGTGCCGGTCTTGCCGTCGAAATTGCGCACGACGGCCTTGGCGTAGCGCTTGGTGAAAGCGTCGGAGCCGGCGTTGTCAGGATCGGCCTGGGCCTTCAGGTCGGCGCTTGCGCTGGCGATCTGGTCGTCGGTGTAGGGCACGCCAACCGTCTTCAGCGTGCGCATGTGGTCGGCGATCGTATCAGGATCGACTTCGGTCTGGCTGAGGAACGGATAGCCCGGCATCACCGACTGCGGCACGATCGCGCGCGGGTTGGTCAGGTGGGTGACGTGCCAGTCGTCGGAATATTTGGCGCCGACGCGGGCAAGATCGGGGCCGGTGCGCTTCGAGCCCCACTGGAACGGGTGGTCGTACATGCTCTCGGCGGCGAGCGAGAAATGGCCGTAGCGCTCGACCTCGTCGCGCAAGGGGCGGATCATCTGCGAGTGGCAGAGATAGCAGCCCTCGCGGACATAGACGTTGCGGCCGGCGAGCTCCAGCGGAGTGTAGGGCCTGACGCCGTCGACCGCCTCGATCGTGCTCTTGAGGTAGAACAGCGGCGTGATCTCGACGAGACCGCCGATCGCGATCACCAGCAGGATGCCGACGATCAGGATGATCGAGTTCTTTTCGAAGATTTGGTGGCGTGTCCAGAACGACATGGAAAACTCCTCATTCCGCCGGCTGAAGAGCGACGGGCATCTGGACTTCCGCCTCGCCGACGCGAACGGTCATCCAGAGATTGTAGGCCATGATCAGCGCGCCGATCAGGAACAGCCCGCCGCCGGCGGCGCGGATGATGTAGAAGGGATGCATCGCCTCGACGCTCTCGATGAAGGAATATTCGAGGAAGCCGAGCGAGGTGTAGGCGCGCCACATCAGTCCCTGGAGGATGCCGGACACCCACATCGCCGAAATGTAGAGAACGATGCCGAGGGTCGCGATCCAGAAGTGCCAGTTGACGAGCTTCAGACTGTAGAGGCCCTTGCGATTCCACACCCACGGCACCAGGCAGTAGAGCGCGCCGAAGGAGACGAAGCCGACCCAGCCGAGCGCGCCGGAATGCACGTGGCCGATGGTCCAGTCGGTGTAGTGGCTGAGCGAGTTCACCACCTTGATCGACATCATCGGGCCTTCGAAGGTCGACATGCCGTAGAAGGCGACGGAGACCACCAGCATGCGCAGCACGGGATCGGTGCGCAGCTTGTCCCAGGCGCCCGACAGCGTCATCAGGCCGTTGATCATGCCGCCCCAGGAGGGCATCCACAGCATGATCGAGAAGGTCATGCCCAGCGTCTGCGTCCAGTCCGGCAGCGCCGTGTAATGCAGATGGTGCGGGCCGGCCCAGATGTAGAGGAAGATCAGCGCCCAGAAGTGGATGATCGACAGCCGGTAGGAATAGATCGGCCGCTCCGCGCGCTTCGGGATGAAGTAGTACATGATGGCGAGGAAGCCGGCGGTCAGGAAGAAGCCGACCGCGTTGTGGCCGTACCACCACTGGAACATGGCGTCCTGGATGCCACCCCACGCGACGTACGACTTCGAGCCGAACACCGAGACAGGAAGCGCGGAATTGTTCCCGAGATGCAGCACCGCAATCGTCACGATGAAGGCGAGATAGAACCAATTCGCGACGAAGATATGCGGTTCCTTGCGCTTGATGACCGTGCCCAGGAAGACGAGCAGATAGGTCACCCAGACGATGGTGAGCCAGAGATCGGCGTACCATTCCGGCTCGGCATATTCCTTGGACTGGGTGACGCCGAGCAGATAGCCCGTGCCGGCGATGAGGATGAAGTAGTTGTAGCCGAGCACGACGAACCAGGGCGCGAGATCGCCGGCAAGTCGCGCGCGGCAGGACTTCTGCACGACGTAGAAGGACGTCGCGATCAGAACGTTGCCGCCGAAGGCGAAGATCACGGCGGAGGTGTGCAGCGGCCGCAGCCGGCCGAAGCTGGTCCAGGGCAGATCGAAATTCAGCGCGGGCCAGGCCAGCTGCGAGGCGATGATGAGCCCGACCATGAAGCCCGCGATGCCCCAGAACATCGCCATGACGGAGGAGAACTTGATCGGGCCCATATTGTAGTTCGGACGGCCGTTGATCTCCGCGGGCGGCAGCGCCGCCGGGCGATCGAGATAGCGGTTGATGATGAAGAACACCGCGGCCAGGCTCGCCGCTGCACTCAGCCCGGCGTGGAAGGCGAAGGGCGCGTCCAGCGCCTTGGCCGAGGCGATCAGGCACAGGAAGGCGGAGACCGCAAAGACGAGCGCCAGGCCGCTTTCGCCTGTTGTCATGGTTTTGGAGATAGATGGCTGGCTCATGCGGATTCTCTTTCGAAAGAAACACGGCGCCAGAAACCACATTCGACCTCGCGGGGACTTGATTGAAATCAAGGTCAGTGAATTTCTGTTGATGTGAAGCAGCCGCTGGCCGGAGAGCGATATCAACCGCTCGCGCTCCGCGCAGCGCGCGCGGTAACCACCGCTTGCGTGAAATCACGGAGCTCAAGTCGACGGATTTGCGGACGGCCTGTCAGTTGCGCGCGGTCGCCTTGAGTGCGGCGATGACATCCTCACGGGCGATGATTCCGACCAGCTTCTGGCGGCTGTTGAGCACGATGACGCTCCTGATGCGGTGCTCAACCATGATCTGGAGCACGCGCGTCAGCCGCGTGTCGGGACTGACATAGATGAACTCCGGCGCCATGACGTCGCCGACCTTGCGGCTCATCAGGTCGTGATAGCGCGGCAGCATCTGGCTCGGCGCGAAGGCGAAACACTTCAAGATATCGAACTTTGTGATGATGCCGACAACCTGCCCGTCATCCTCGACCGGATAGGAGTTGAAGTCGTCCTGTTCGAACATCTCGCTGAGTTCGAGCAGGTCGAGATCGCGCTTCACCATCCGGACGTCGCGCGTCATGTAGCCGTCGACGGTCTGCTCAAGAAACTTGTACACGGCGCGTCCTCCTCGTTCATCTGGGTTCGCCGGCCGTCAGTGCGACAGCAACACGCAGCGGGCGGATTACGTCACCAGGTACTGCATGACGCCGCTGAGGATCAGCTCGCGGAAGCGCGAATGACCGTAGGCGCCGGCGACGATCAGGCCGGCACCGACGTCATCGGCGATCTTCTCCAATTGCACGGCGGCGGTTTCGTTCTCCTGACTTCCGCGACGCGCGTGCTAGCAGCGATGCCGTGGCGGGCGAGCCAGAAGACGGCCGTTTTTGGGCTGATCGAGCGCCAGGCTGACCATCCTGTCGCATATGTCATCGGGAGCCTCCGGGCAGCGAGATGCGGTGGAATCTAGCCGCGCCGACGCAAGGCGGGATGAGGTAGATCAAATTTCGTCGCGCCAGCTGGAAGAAATCCGCCAATAAAATCAGACATCCGAACTTGCCTCCGGCCCGGCCTTGGGCGAAATTGCAGCCATCTTCACGGCACGGAACCCGCCGCAGGAGAATGGGAGCAATAGCTTGTCGCCGAGCCGCGTCACGCATCCACAAGACGACGCTCGCGGCGAGCATTTCCGGGTCCGGATCGAAGGGTTCGGCGTCGGCACCTGGGATCTCGACCTCAACACGCGGGAGCTGGACTGGTCGGAAACCGCCGGTAACTTGCTCGGCGTCGCGCGGGGCCAGCCGGGGAGCTACGACCTGTTTATGTCCCGCCTCGAGCCCGGGGACCGCGAGCGGGTCGAGACGGCGATCAAGCGCGTCTCCGAGCGGGGCGGCGGGTTCGACCTGTCTTTCCGGGTCGTAGGCGAATCAGAGAGTGGGCAATGGATCCGCGCCCGGGCGGGAGTCATTCGCGATGAAGCCGGCGCCGCCCGTCATCTCAGCGGTATCTTTCTGGACATCGACGAGGAGAAGCAGGTCGAGGAGGCGCTGCGCACCCGCGAGACTCACCTCCGCTCGATCCTCCACACCATTCCCGATGCGATGATCGTCATCGGCGGCAACAGCATCATCCAGCTGTTCAGCACGGCCGCGGAGCGGCTGTTCGGCTGGTCCGAGCACGAGGCGATCGGACAGAACGTCAGCATTTTGATGCCGGAGCCCGACCGCGCCCGCCATGACAGCTACATCGCCCGCTATCGCTCCACCCACGATCCGCACATCATCGGCATCGGTCGCATCGTCACCGGCAGACGCCGCGACGGGACCACCTTCCCGATGCACCTGTCGATCGGCGAGATGCAGTCGGGCGGCGAGCCTTATTTCACCGGCTTCGTCCGCGACCTCACCGAGCATCAGCAGACCCAGGCGCGGCTCCAGGAATTGCAGTCCGAGCTCGTCCATGTCTCGCGGCTGAGCGCGATGGGCGAGATGGCGTCCGCGCTCGCGCATGAGCTGAACCAACCGCTGGCGGCGATCAGCAATTACATGAAGGGCTCGCGGCGACTGCTCGCCGGCAGTACCGATCCGAACACGCCGAAGATCGAGAGCGCGCTGGATCGCGCCTCGGAGCAGGCTGTGCGTGCAGGCCAGATCATCCGGCGCTTGCGCGACTTCGTTTCCCGCGGCGAGTCCGAAAAGCGTGTCGAAACCCTGTCCAAACTGATCGAGGAAGCCGGCGCGCTGGGGCTAGCCGGCGCACGCGAGCAGAACGTGCAGCTCCGTTTCAGCCTCGATCCGGACGCCGATCTCGTCCTTGCCGACCGCGTGCAGATCCAGCAGGTGCTGGTCAACCTGTTCCGCAACGCGCTGGAAGCGATGGCGCAGTCGTCACGGCGTGAGCTAGCCGTCACCAACGCCCGCGTCAGCGACGACATGATCGAGGTGGAGGTGTCCGACACCGGCTCCGGCTTTCAGGACGACGTCATTCCAAATCTGTTCCAGACCTTCTTCACCACCAAAGAGACCGGCATGGGCGTCGGACTGTCGATCAGCCGCTCGATCATCGAGGCTCACGGCGGCCGCATGGTGGCCGAAAGCAACGCATCGGGCGGCGCGACATTCCGCTTCACCCTCCCGGCAGCCGATGAGACCTGATTCATGACGACCAAGGGACATGTCTACGTCATCGACGACGACGAGGCGATGCGGGACTCGCTGAACTTCCTGCTGGACTCCTCAGGCTTTGGCGTCACGCTGTTCGACAACGCGCTAAGTTTCCTCGACGCCCTGCCCGGCCTCGCCTTCGGCTGCGTCGTCTCGGACATCCGCATGCCGGGCCTCGACGGAATCGAGCTTCTCAAGCGCACGAAGGCGCAGAACAGTCCGTTTCCGATCCTGATCATGACTGGTCACGGCGACGTGCCGCTCGCAGTCGAGGCGATGAAGCTTGGTGCGGTCGACTTTCTCGAGAAGCCATTCGAGGACGACCGCCTCGTCACCATGATCGATGCCGCTATCCGCCAGGCAGAGCCGGCGGCCAAGAGCGAAGCCATCGCCCAGGATGTCGCCGCCCGCGTCACCTCCTTGAGCCCGCGCGAACGGCAGGTCATGGAGGGGCTGATCGCAGGCCTCTCCAACAAGTTGATCGCCCGCGAATACGATATCAGCCCGCGCACGATCGAGGTGTACCGGGCCAATGTGATGACCAAGATGCAGGCCAACAGCCTCTCGGAGCTGGTGCGGCTGGCGATGCGCGCCGGCCTGATCAAGGATTGAGACAGGTCAAAGCCCTTGCGCTGGCCCTGTGCTAGCCAATCAGCATGATCGAGATCGGCTCGCACCATCAGCGGCTCCCAATGGCGTCATCGGCGAAGCTCACCGTCTATGTTGTCGATGACGATGCCGCCGTGCTGGGCTCCCTGCGGTTCCTGTTGGAAACTGACGGTTTTGCTGTACGGACCTTCAGGAATGCCACGGCGCTGCTCAATGCGACGAGCCCGCCCCGCGCAGACTGTTATGTCATCGACTATAAGATGCCTGACATCAATGGCATCGAGCTGGCCGGGCGGCTGCGCCAATCCGACGTCGACACGCCCGTGATCCTGATCACGGGTTATCCGGACGGACATATCTCAGCACGGGCGGCGGCGGCAGGGATCAAGGACGTGATTTTGAAGCCGCTCCTCGATAAAAGCCTCGCGAAATGCATCTACCACGCCATCCAGGACAGGCGCGGCCACGGACCTACGGGATTCTCCGTAGGTAAACCTCCTTAAGATATCGCTCGAAATTTCCGGACCGTACGATCCCGCATACCAATGCACCATCACAACGGAGATGGCGCAGATGCTGACCCAGACGCTCAAGACCGAGGCGATTAACACCCAAATCGGCGGTAAGAGCGCTCCCGCGCGTCCTGTTTCCGACCAGTTCGGCGCGATCGCGGGACAAGCCGGCCTCGTTGCCACCGAGTTCTCCTATTGCAAGGACGAGGAGATCCACGGCGAAGACGAGCCCGCCGAATATGTCTATCAGGTGGTCTCCGGCGCGGTGCGCAGCTACAAGCTGCTCTCCGACGGCCGCCGTCAGATCGGCGCGTTCCACCTTCCCGGTGACGTGTTCGGCCTCGAACCGGGCCGGACGCATCGCCTTGCGGCCGAAGCGATTATCGCCACAAGCGTGCGCCTCGTGGAGCGGGCCAGCCTCGAAAGGGTCGCCGGCATCGACGTACAGGTCGCGCGCAAGCTCTGGGTCATGACGGCGGGCGAGCTGCGTCACGCCGAAGATCACATGTTGCTGCTGGGGCGCAAGACGGCGATGGAGCGTGTTGCAACCTTCCTGCTCGAAATGGATCGCCGCCTCGCCGTCGCCAACATGATGGCGCTGCCGATGTGTCGGCGCGATATCGGCGACTATCTCGGCCTCACGCTCGAGACCGTGTCGCGCGCGCTCTCGCAGCTTCACGCAACGGGCATACTCGGCTTGTCGGGCGCTCGCCAGATCGTGCTGCGCAACCGCCAGCACCTGCACAATCTCGACGCCTGATCGCTTTCAACCGGCCGATGTTTCTCGTCCGCGACTTGGCCTGATGGCGGCTATTCACTGCGCCCGAGCATGATGAAATGAGAAACAAGCGACTGGCCGGCGTCAATTATTCATACTAGAGAGGTCCGCCAGAGTTTACCGGTATTCACGATAGCTGCTGGACCTCGGGTCGATCAAGATTGGCGGATGCGAAACAATCGACGATCACACGGACTGTGGGCGCTGACTGCGCCACCAGCGCCTGAAACTGCTCCCCTTACCGGTGAAACAGGAGTGGATATCGTCGTGATTGTCGGTGGGTACACCGGGTTCTCGGCGGCCCTTCATCTTGCTGAAGGAGGAGCGCGTGTCGCGCTTTTGGAGGCGTCTGAAATAGGATTCGGCGGCTCCGGGCGGAATGTCGGCTCGTGAATGCGGGCATGTGGCTCGTGCCTGACGCGCTTCCGGACGCGCTCCGCGCGCCGTTTGGAGAACGGTTGCTTGAACAACTCGGCCGCGGACCGCAGAAGGTGTTCGAACTCATCGAAAAGCACGACATCGAATGTGAAGTGGAACGTGCCGGCACCTTGCATTGTGCGGTCGGACGTAGGGGCCTGGAGGAGATTGAGGCTCGTGCCGAACAGTGGCAGAAGCGTGGAGCGCCCGTCTTGGTGCTAAATGCGGAGGCGACACACAGGAAAGTAGGCGGTGGCGACTACACCGGCGCGCTGCTCGATAACCGCGCCGGCACCATACAGCCATTGGCCTATGTGCGAGGGTTAGCGCGGGCCGCGCTTGCGATGGGAGCCAGAATATTTACGCAAAGCGAGGCCGTCACGGCGCAACACAACGGTTTGCGTTGGAGAGTCGGCACCGAAAGCGGATCTGTAGAGGCTGACTGGGTGGTCGTCGCGACGGATGCTTATAGCAAAGGACTTTGGTCGGAGGTACGGCAGGAACAGATTCAACTGCCCTATTTCAACTTTGCCACGCCTTCTCTGCCCGACGATCTGAGAAAGTCGATCCTGCCTGAGCGGCAGGGTGTGTGGGACACTCGAGAGGTTCTCTCTTCATTTCGCCTCGATCGCTCCGGGCGACTCGTGTTTGGCAGTGTTGGTGCGCTTGAGGGGATGGGGCAATCTATTCACCGGGCCTGGGCCCAAAGATCGTTGCGTAAGCTTTTTCCAGGACTTCGGGGCGTCCAGTTTGAAGCCGGCTGGTTCGGCATGATTGGAATGACGTCGGACAACTTGCCCCGGCTTCACAAGCTGGACCGCAACGTCATCGGTTTCAGTGGCTATAACGGCCGCGGAATCGCACCAGGCACAGTGTTTGGCAGTGTTTTGGCTTCGTACGTATTGGGGCAGATCGCGGAGAACGATTTGCCGTTGCCGGTCACTGCCGTTGAACGCCAGCGTTTTCGTGTAGCTCAGGAAGCCTTTTATACGGCGGGCTCCCAGCTTTTTCACCTGATGGATTCCTGGTTCTGATCGCCTGGGCAACTCGGTTGGCACTCTTTCTTCGCAGCAGTATGGAACGATGCCGCGATCTGAGTACCGATGCCATCGACTACACGTATGTTTGACCGAACGAACGAGGGAATTATGTGGCGGTCCTTCACGGAGGTTGACGTCGGCAATCGACTATCCCAAGCGGATCGATGCCCTGAGCGAGCCATTCCGGTGCGGCGGAGAAGCGATGCCAGTTCGGCAGAGCTACAACGTCGGTACAGTTGCAAGCCCGGGTCACCTCTTGACCATGTCGGCCTGGCAGCGGGGCAAGGCACTCGGCGTGAAGCTGGTCACCCTTTTCCTGAGAACGGCGTGAGGAATCCTGCCATTTCCTCACTTTACATGCTGTTCGACGGCGCAACTGGCCGGCCGCGCGCAATGATTGATGGCGAAGCGCTCACTAGCCGGCGTAAGGCCGCCGCCTCTGTTCCTCAAGATGCATGCGCTCGCGCGCGTTCGCCGGCTTCGCGGCGACGCTGGCGACGCTCGCGTCGGCGGTTCGCTCGCTCGGTGGGCTGTGGCAACGGTGGCACCGGCCCGGCCGTTTCGACTGGGACCTTGTCCGTCGGCTCGTCTTGGCCTCGGCGCGCTTCCATGGACTCGAGCACGGCTTGCCCTTTGACCGTGATTTTCCAACCGCCGTTTTGGCGTTCAACGAGGCCGTGCGAAAAAATGTCGAGCCCGGGCACGTGCGCGGCCAGGCGCTTGGTACGCTCGGCCCATTCCGGGCCGCTGGTCGCGAGGATCGCCATGTCGCGTTTGAGGTCCGCCATCACAGCGAATCCGTCCGGGTAACTGACCAGGATCTTCAAGACCGTGACCTGGAAATTCACCTCGCACCTCGCCCGATCAACGCCACATCGTCGGCGCCTGTGTCAGGGCTTTCCGGCCGATCTGCCGCAGCACCTCCGGTGTCGTTTCGCCGGTCTTTGCGGCTTCGAGTAACTTGGAGGCCACATGGGTGCGAGCGCCGGTCTCGTCGCTGGGTACCTTTTCGCAGACCTCGTCGAGTACCGCTCGCAATAGAGCGGTTGTCGCTTGTTCAAACATGGATACGCCCCTCGGAAAGCCCCGATCCTACCGCAAGTCTTTCCATTTTGGGATTCACGAATGTTAACTAATGAACTCTGCCGCACTGCACACGATCTGCGCCTGCGCCGCTCCTGAAATCCTGCTCGATAGTGCGGCTGTCAAATCGGCAGGCCGAGTTGCGGCTCAGCCTGCCCCTCACCGTGGAGCGAAGACAAGGAGACTCCAAGAAGGCGGACCGGCTTTGGAGCGGGCATCTCGTTTTGAAGCAAGACGATCGACAAGCGTTCGAGCTCGCTGCCGCTCGAAATCGCGACGGGTGTGGACCTGATCCGCGTGATGATCTTGAAATCGTTGAACTTGACCTTCAGCGTGACCGTCCGGCACCGCGAACCTTTCTCCTCGCAGTGCCTCCAGACCTTGTCGACGAGCGGCTGTGCCTTCCTGACAACGGGAGCGAACGCCGAGGTCTTCGCCATCCACCCGAGGCGATGCCGGTGATCTTGACGATGCCGGGCCGCGTGCAACAGTCCGCAACTGCCTGGAAAGCGGCACACCGCAAATTTCAGTCTCCTCACACTGTGGTCAGGCGCGAACGCGACGCAGACGTTAGCAGGCGGAATTTCTCCGTGGCCAGCCCGCCGCAACGAGGTGACGAATTCATTTGCATATCCGTCACGAGCCGGTACGCGGCCTCCATCAGCCGAGCGATTTGGTCGTAAGGTCGCCGTTGGAGCGGATGTTCGACTTCGGCATGAGAGGCCGCCATCATCATTCAACATTCCGCGTTGTCGTGTTCAGCCGTGTCCGGCTGAAGACGTTAATGTCCGGGACCAGACAGTGAGGCGGGAGTATTCCGTCGGTGGACGACAAGCATATAGTTTTGCCCTCTTCAAGCGAGGCTCGCAAATGGCTTTGGTGGCACGTGGATTGCTGGGACACCGTAAAGAATCCGCACCACCATGACAGCCTCGCAGTTGCCTGCCCAGGAGTTCAAATGAAACTTGCTCGATTGATCGAAATCAATGCCATGGACGCTGCGCTATTGCGTGCGGTCCGGCGCAAAGCTTTGCCGCGTGCCTCGCGGGTGCCGCTGTCTCGGAGGTGGAGCACCATTTTCTCGAGCATCATTCGCCCCCCTCGGCGCCTGAAGTCTTCCTCGGTGCCGTTTCGCAACGCCCGAAGGACATTCGCCTGAGCCACGGCATCTGTCTTCCTCGCCGAGCCATAATCATTCCGCGCGTGTAGCCGAGCGGATCTCCGAGGGATACCGTAACAGCCTCGGTCTTTGCATCTTTTTGGCGCTTGCCAAGCGCGAGGCCGGCAACGACCGTCCGCTGATTCTCGACGACGTGGTGGTCAGCCTCGACCGCAACCATCGCGGCATGATCGTCGATCTTCTCAAAGAACAATTTGCTGACCGCCAGGTGATCATCTTCACCCATGACCGCGATTGGTACGCCGAATTGCGACACGAACTCGATGGCTAACGATGGGGCTTTAAGGCTCTCCTGCCCTAGGAGACTCCGGAACTCGGAATTCGTTGGTCGCACAGAACGAACTCGTTTGACGAGGCGCGTGCGAATTTAAAGGACCGGCCAGATTCTGCCGGGAACGACGCGCGCAAGATCATGGACGTTGAACTCGCGCTGATTGCCGAGAGATTGCAGGTCCGATTGCCCTAGGCTCGCGCCCCTGTGTCTTTCTTAACGAAGAGCGGCGCCGCGTTGTCTAGCACTTCCTTCGGAAGCATCTTCAGCTGCTCTGGTTCGAACGGCAGGTGAGTGAGATAGTTCGCAACCAGAGCACCCACAGCTTCCGCCTGTGCTGCATCTCGTTGGCGCTTGAGCGGTTCTCTGTCCGCACGACGGGACAACCAAAGCTTATGGGCGCCCCAAACCCGAGGATCAGGCGCGACGATACGCACGGGTTCACCCTTTTCGTCGATCGCAATCGCCTCGAAAGCCGGAGAATTCTGCAGCCAATCGAGTCCTTCGATTTGAACGGCAGTCAGGTCTTCCGGGTCCGAGCCAATCTTGTCCGGAGCCTTCTTCCAAGGAGGACTCTGCATAGGCTTGATCAGATCGACGAGATAACCGTCTCGGTTTACAGCGCGGAAAGTCTGCTTGGCGCGTTCGAAGCTGGTGTCGACACGTTGGAGTATCTTGAGGAGCGAAGAGTCAGAGACGTCGTCGTCCGCCACGAACGTGAGCCCGCCGCGCGCGTCGAACAGAAGATCGATGTCCTCCGTCGTGGCGAGGCCCGGATCGATTCTGACGCCGGAAGAGGCTTCATAACCGTAGATCGCGTTCGTTCCGATAATCCGAATTCCTGAACCCAGCATCCCGAAACCATCGAGAGCGCGCATGATCCGGGCTCCGATAAGCGGTACACGACCCAAGCCGAGCACACGATTGACCGCAGCTTGCCGGTCCATCGTGTCGCGCAAGTTTTTCAATCGGTCCTCTGCCGCAGTACGCTTGGCCTCAAAGTCGGCCTTCATCTTTTCCGTTTCGGGAGAGCGCGCGCCGAGCGAGCTTTGCTTCCGGAGGCCCGCTTTGTCGTAGTAGCTCCGGACTAGGTATTCATGGCCCTTGGACTCAACCCAGGTCAGGGAACCGCGATGAGCGTCGCACGCCTCCTTTGCGTCGCGCAAGGCCTGAAAGCGCTGCTGGCTATTGACCACCTCGCGGCGCTGATCGTTGTTAAGCTCTTGAAAATCCATGGTTTCAACACTTCCGGTCAGTTTAAGGCCCATACTGTTGAAACCGTATTTATCATTGAAAATCAAAGGTTTCAACAGTTCCGTCGTGTATCAAGCCAAACTGTTGAAACAAGGAACTTGGTCTCCATCCGCGGGCCGCCATCGGCCTTCTGCTATCCGCCTCCATCGAACCACCGATCCCGCGCCCGGCTGTCGGTCTCCCTCTTCCGCGCACGCAACATCGCGATCCAATTGATAAATGAGATCTGTCGATCGTCCAGCGAAGGCACCAGTTCGACCGCTTCGTTTTCGATCACCCGCAGGGGGACGCCTTCTTCGTGATGCTTGAAAGCTTCTCTCAGATGCTTCGGCAGCCATCGTTCGTAGTTGGCAGGCTCGACCCGGAGAGCACTGTCGTACCGGCTCCTCCCCCAACAGCTTAGAGACCTCGGCTGATTTAGGGGCGTCAGAGGCCAGTCGCGGTCGCATTTAGCGGCATGAAACCCAAGGTTCCTTGACATGAAACGCGTCGTGTTTTATGATGGATCATGTTACACGATGTACCAGACATAGGCGCCACGCCTGATGGGGCCATAGAAATTGCGCCCCGGCCTCGCCCGTGGGGACAAGACCGGCGACTTGAATTCATCGAATTTCGTCTGTTGTGGGACGGCAAAATCAATCGCGGCGAGGTCGCGGCATATTTCAACATCTCGGTTCAGCAAGCATCGCTGGATTTCGCCAAGTACCTTGGTTTGGCCAAAGACAACATGGAGTACGACCGTCACGAAAAGGTCTATCGGGCGAGCGAGCATTTCAAGCCGCTGTTTCTCGCGCCCGATACCCAGACTTATTTGAACGAGATTCAGGGGCTCGCCACCGGTACGATTTCCCGATCGGTAAGTTTTGTGGGAGCCCGGCCGCCCTGTGATGTCGTGACGCTCCCGGTCCGCCGTGTGCGCATTGAGATGCTGTTGCCAATTCTCTGGGCAATCCGCGATGGCACGGAGATCGATGTCACGTATCAATCGATGCGCACTCCCGGTCCAACTCGTCAGTGGATTGCTCCTCATTCTCTGGCCTTTGACGGTTCTCGCTGGCACGCCCGCGCATGGTGTCATGGAACTTCTCGATTTCGAGATTTCGTCTTGACTAGATTCCAACAAATTCACGGGCGCCGTATTAGCAGCGTGAATCCTCATGACGATACGGATTGGCAAACCTTTGTCGTGATCGACATTGAGCCCAATCCGAATCTGACGCCCAGTCAGCGAGATTCAGTCATTGCCGACTTCGGCATGCAGGACGGACGGTTATCGAAGACGATCCGCCGCTCGCTTGTTTCATATTTCGTGCGCCACCTGCGGATTGAATCACCGCAGGAGTCTCAGCCAATCGTGTGGGCCAACCGCGCACAGTTTGAAGATTCAAAGGACGACCAATGACGCATCGCAAGCACAAATCCTAGAAGGAGCACAACATGTCTGAAGCAGAGAAATCCGAAAAAAAACTGCACGCATTTTATGTGGACGCAATTCGTCACGAAAGTGCCAAGACCGCCCTGACTGGCGCGGAGATAAAGGCGATTGCTAATGTCGCCCCCAATTATCAGCTCTTTCTCGAAGAAGAAGGTGACAAACCCGACAAGGGCCTAGGCGATGGAGAAGCTGTGGGAATCACTGAACGCGTGAAACACTTTTTCGCTGTCCCGCCAGCGACATTTGGGCTCTGATGATCGGCGAGCAATTCCAGCAACTGAAGGAATACCTTCGGGAATTCAGGCATCAAGATGCTGAAATTCAGCGCCGAGCCGATGCCTCGTACCTCATTACGGTTAAAGGGATCGATCTGCCTGACGGCTGGAGTTCTAAAAAGGCCGACATTCTCTTCATCGCACCTCCGGGGTATCCCGCCGCAAGACCCGACTGCTTCTGGGTTTCGCCGCCTGTACGCCTTCCCAATGGCGCAATTCCGCAGAATGCGAATGAAGGAACACCCTTGCCCTACGATACCAATCCGGGTCGTCCACTGACGTGGTTTTCCTGGCACCTGCAGACATGGGACCCCAATCGCGACCGGCTTGAACAGTTCTATCGGGTAATCCTTCAGCGACTGGACCCGCCCCGATGATGGAGCTCAGGTTTCAGGATGGAGACGCCAGCCGAATTATCGGTGAGCTTGTGGGCCGAGAGACGGAACGCTGCGCTGTCATGCTGGCATCCCGCGTTGCCCTGCCCGAGATGGACCGTCTTGTCGTATCCACCCTCGACTTTCCTGCCGATGAAAATTATTCGGATCGTTCGCTCATCAGTGCGCAGCTCAAACCGGACTATATTGCGCAGATCGGCAAAAGAGCCGCACGCCAAAATCTCTCGGCCATTTTTGTGCACTCGCATCCCGGGGCCGCTCCACCGGAATTCTCTAAGATAGACGATGATGGTGAGGCACATCTGGCCCGTTTCTTGTCCGTGCGCGCGCCCGATACGGTGCATGGCGCAGTGGTTGTCAGTGCTGGCGGCTGGTGTGCACGCCGCCTAGGCAAAACGGCTCCAATGCGCGTCGTGTCGGTCGGCCCCCAATTGCAAGTGCTGTTCGATGCCGGAGACGGGTCAGGTCCGCCTTCGCTACAATTCGACCGGCAGGTCAGGGCACTGGGCGCCACCGGCCAAAAATATCTTCAATCACTGACCGTCGCCATAGTGGGGCTGGGCGGCACCGGCTCCATTGCCGCAGAACAGTTGGCACATCTCGGCGTGCGCAAGTTCATCCTTATCGATCCCGATCGCATTGAAACAACCAATCTTAACCGCGTGGTTGGCGCTCATCTAAGCGATGTCAACCGTTTCAAGACGGAGGTGGCTGCTGAAATGGTTGCAGAAATCACGCCGGGTGCGGTGTGTAAGAGCATCGTGGGCGACGTGACCCGAACGGCGATTGCTCGTGAGTTGCGGGCTGCAGATTTTATCTTCTCGTGCACCGATTCCCATGGGAGCCGCGCGGTAATTCAACAGATCGCATATCAATACCTCATCCCCTGCGTTGATATGGGCTCGATTATTACTGCCAGAGCTGGTCAGATTGCAGGCATACATGGCCGAGTCCAAGCGCTCGCTCCGAGGCTGGCGTGCTTTACATGCTGCGGACTGCTAGATTCTGAAGAAGTCAGGCGAGACATGATGAACGCCGAGGAGCGAAGTCGGGACCAATATGTTCAGGGAGCACATGAGCCAGCGCCTGCGGTCATCTCGATCAACGGCACCGTGACCTCAATGGCGATGACGATGTTTTTGGCCATGATGGTCGGCGTTCCAAGCGCGGCCAGGCATCTTATTTACGACGCGCGCCCACCCTCGTTGCGAGCCGTTTCATTCACCAGCAATCCGAATTGCTATGTTTGCTCCTCGCGAGGTGTTCTAGCGCGCGGGGATTCGCAAGATTTGTTTACTCGGGACGACTGACATGGCGATACACGAATTTTCGCCGGAGGGCAGGCCGCGCGCGAAAATCGCTTTCGTCGGTGAGGTGCCATCCGCTGCAGATTTAGACAGATTCCGCGAACGTGGCTTCCAATGCGAGCCCTCGGCTCCCGACATGCTTGCCGATCCAGCGTATGCGGCTCAATTAGATGCTGTAATCTGGACCCAGGATGGCAACAAGCCTAACAGTTTGCCTCGACAGTTAGGTTCGGTTGTCCCTTGCCTGCTGGACTACGATGCGAGGGTCTACATTCGGCTCGCGACCGATAAGGCTCAAACCGATACCCCGCGTAAGCTCGTCGTGAACGCGCTGCTTCAAAACAAAATTCCAGTCGCCAATCTTCGCCCGGATGAGTGGCAGAGCATACCTCAGAATGATCGCGAGAGGGAACGAGGCTTTCTCCTTCCGTGCGTTTATCTTTTCGACACGGCATCATCTTGGATCGACATTGCGGCCTTAGTGTGTGATCGCCCGGCCAGTTCCTCACCCAAAACTAGTTTGATCCTTGACGAAAACGTTCTTCAAGACCGGTTTGGCCCTGATGGCCATGCTGAACGCGTCATCTTGCTCAAACGAGCGTTCTGGAATTGCTCGGAGCTTCGGCTGACATTGCTTGACGGTGGTATGTCGGGAGCTCCGGTCTTCAAGGCTTATGCATCAGCGGATGCCGGGTTAGTGCAACGCGGAGCGACCGGTGCATATCCCCATCTCTTCTTCGTGAAAATCGGCCCGCGCAAGAAGATCATTGACGAGTATGACAAATATTGCGGTCACATATTTGAATATGTGCCTTTCCACCTTGGACCCCGTTTACGGCGGGATCGCTGCAATCTCGGATCGACTTTAGGAATCCTAGTGGGCGATTTTGTCGAAGGCTCGGAGTCCCTGATCGCGTGCGCGCGCGGCGGCCGTTGTGGGCATGCCATTGCGAATCTGTTCGACAAGACTTTAGGAGGATGGCGGAAGCAAGACTATGTCGACGACAAACGGACCCTCAGCGGCTTTTTACAGGAGAAGTGGCAGGTTGAGGGGCAAAACCAACTAATAGAATTGCCTGCCCAGCGTATACCACTCGTTCAAAAACTCGGCGCGGATATCAGCATCGAGCCCTTGAAAAAGATTTTCGATGACCTTGGCAAGACCGCGCCCAAGGTTGCGCCGGCACATGGCGATATGCACGCCACCAACGTTCTCATCCGACACGGTGACGCGATCCTCATTGATTTCGAGAAGTTGGAACAGCACTACCCTCTGACGTATGACCCCGCCTCGCTGGAAGGAGGTCTTCTGGTCGAAGGATTCATCGAAGACCTGAAGAAAGGGAAGCTTGCGTTTACGGACCTTGTGCAGTTGATTCAGCCTCTCTACGAGGAACGCGCCCTGAAAAGTGGTCAGACGACTTTCTGTAGGCCCGGCGATCCCGCGGAGTGGTTTTATAATGCGGTGAATCAAATCCGGACCTTGAGCTGGTCGGCGGAAGAACAGCCCGGACAATACGCACTCACCCTCGCCCTATGCCTGATCCGTAAAGGCTGCAACCCGCACGTCGATCTCAATGCAAGCGAACCGAACATATCGCGAGCAATAGCATTTCTTTTTGGTCAAAAAATTCTGCGGGCGATGGCCAAGACTGCTGCGTCGCCAGCCGGCAAGCACAAGCATCAATCGGGGGATGCGGGACAGTGATCATGAATTTCAACATCAAAGTCAGAGTGCCTTCCCGCGCCGACGCTGGCACGCATCTCAAGCAACCGGGAGATGCTGTCATCGTGGATCGCAAAGGTCCACGTTGGCTGATCATGTTGTGCCCATGCGGATGCGGTTCTGAACTGCCGGTGAATCTCGATCGGCGCGCAGGTCCAGCTTGGCGTCTTTACGACTCTCCGAAGGGAGCAAGCGTTTATCCGTCCGTATGGCGCGATACCGACTGCAAGAGCCACTTCATAATATTGCGCAATAAAATCCTCTTGTTTGGACCGCGAGGAGACGACTGGTGGCTGGACGAGGAAGAAATCAGCGAGGCCGAACTGCTCGACCGGGTACTCGAAACGCTCTCCGCTCGTGAACAACCAATCGAAGAGATATCCGATCAAATCGCCGGCAGCGTGCCGTGGGATGTTTTGCGCTGTTGCCGAAAGCTTTGCCGAAAGGGCAAAGCCATCGAAGGATCGGGTCAGTCAAATGGCCGCTTTCGGCGACTTTAGACGACGAAAGAGCTTTTGAAACCATGCACCAACGCTACGACGATATTCTTTCACGCATCGCCGAACCGCCGCGCTGGTTCGACGAGTAGGGCGTGCCGCGCTACTGCGATTTCGCGTCACGCCGCATCGCGAACATTTACGCTCGCGAATGCGCGCTCCTCGCCATCGAGTGCCAGAATTGCGGGCATCCCTTCGTTGTCGCGCTCGATGATCGAGCAGCAAATCATAACGTCATCCGCAGGCCCCGGGCAGGAGCGGGAGTGGCGCACGATCGCCGATATCATCCGCAGGCACCAAATCGGATATAGGGACCCCTCCCAATGTCGAGTGCTGTCCTGTCCGAGCGACCATGACCAGCACAACACGTCGCGTGTCCAGCTGAGATCGAGATCGCGCTTGGCGGGCCCGTTCGTAGATTGCTCGCCTAGCTGCGCGAAGTGCATCCAACTCCGCCGCCGCTGTGTTGCTGGCGAACGCGAATTCTCCGTCTGAGGTTCGAGCCAGGAAACCCCGCTTCTCTGTCAGGCGCCCCTGGGTAACCTTCTCTGATCGTGCAAGCCTGCCAAACGTCGACTACGGTACGCGACGACAACCCGCGAAGAACCTGCGACGGTAAGGTGGCTCGCATATCCCCGACGTCCTTCGCCAGCCAGGAACTCGAAGAGATGGCTATCCTACTGGGGGCCCAATCAACATCGCATTAGCAAGCAAGATACGATCAGCTCTCCGGCACCACTCTTACTAACGTTGTCGTCAACAGCGTGTCCGGCCTCAGTGCTTCTTACATTCCAGATATTTCCTCAAAGTATTTGGAGCGAATTAAGCTTCGAGATGGATGGGCCCAACAATTGAATGCTCAGTTGAAGCCTCATCGAAAGAACAGGTCTGTTCCGGCAGGAAGAAAATGATTAAAACAACTCAATTGCGGCCAATCACGGCAGCTTGGTGACGGTCGAAGGTGTTTTCCGATTTACTAGAGAGCCCTCCCGCTTGAGCAGAACGTGTAGGCGTCGGTAGCCGTAGCGGCGGCGCTCCTGGGCGATTGCCCGCATGCGCTGGCGAAGACCGATACCGTCGGCCCGGGTCGTCCGGTATCTCATCGTCATGCGGCAACAGCCGATGGCTTTATCGACGGGAGCTTCCACGGGTCTTCGAACTTCGCGACTTGGTCCAGCATTCATCATCGCGAGACGCGTATTTCCAGAATTTTGAGAAATCGCTGTCGGAGATCCCTGAAAAACTGAAGCAGTTCCTGCGACATCGAGCGGGACTTCCGATGTCGACGAAGGCCTTGGCCATGCCGTGAAGGCCGAGCGCGTTGAGCTGATCAGCGGTCAAGCCGCCAATCGGGGCGATTGGCGATGGTGGGGGCATATGATCTGCACCCGCCGACGGTGACAACTGCTGACTCTAGTAGGTTTGTTGTTCCCACGCATGAGCTAATGACTAGGTCGTTTTGACAGACACGCCTCGCGCATCAACAGTGCAAGCCCTGCACAGGAGAACCTCTATGTCGTCGACCGCACTGTGCAGCACCTCTCTTGCGTTGATCCTTTTTGCCAGCGGGATCATGGGGAGCGCGCAGGCAGACAATCCGCCGCCGCGCGCCAATGCCACGACGCCGGCCGGCCAGAACGGCGGCCCCGGCGAACGCGCCGGCCAAGCGCCGAGTACGCCGTCGGCCGCCGAGCAGCATCGCCTGCCGCCGGACTCCAGCACCAGGCAAACGCTTGATCTCCCTGGGCGGACGCTCTCTTTCATCGCGACGGCCGGCTCCATCCGCCTGTTCGACGAGAAGGGCGAGCCGGAGGCCGACATCGTCTATACCTCCTATCAGCTTGACGGCACCGATCGCGGCACGCGCCCGGTAACGTTCTTCTTCAACGGAGGACCGGGCTCATCATCGGCCTGGCTGCAGCTCGGCAATGCCGGACCGTGGCGGCTGCCGATCAATGCAGACGAGGTCACGCCATCCACTTTTCCGGAGGTGAGGCCAAACGCGGAGACTTGGCTCGACTTCACCGATTTGGTGTTTATCGACCCCGTAGGCACAGGCTATAGCCGTTTCGTGGGAACCGGCGATGATGTGCGCAAGCGGCTCTTTTCAGTTGACGGCGACGTCAACGCGCTCGCGCTGGTGGTCCGTCGCTGGCTCGAAGAGCATGACCGGCTGTTGTCGCCGAAATACATCGTGGGTGAAAGCTATGGGGGCATTCGCGGGCCAAAGGTTGTGCACCAGTTGCAGATGCGGCAGGGCATAGGAGTCAAGGGTCTGATAATGGTCTCGCCACTCTTCGACTATGGCCAATTTGCCCGCACTGGCCTGCTGCAATACATCGCAACACTGCCGAGCTATGTCGCGACCCTGCGTGAAGCCGAGGGTCCGGTAAAGCGAGCCGATCTCGCCGACGTGGAAGCTTATGCACGCGGAGAGTTTCTGATCGACCTCATCAAAGGTCAGGCGGACAGGGAAGCGACCATGCGTCTGGCCGACAAGGTCGCGGCGCTGACCGGCATCGATCAGGCGGTGAGTCGCAGGCTCGCGGGCCGCTTCGACCTCGCCGCGTTTCGCCGTGAGTTCGATCGTAAGAACGGCATGTTAATCGGCAGATATGACGCCTCAGTGCGTGGCCTCGATCCGTTTCCGGACTCGGATTTCCATCTTTCCGGCGATCCGTCGAGCGACACGCTGCTCGCACCTTTGACCAGCGCCACTGTCGATCTCCTTACGCGCAAGCTAAACTGGCGTCCGGACGGCTCCTATGAGCTAGTCAACCGCGCGGTCGGGCAGGCTTGGGATTACGGCCGCGGCCTTCCGGAGTCGCTGTCGGAGCTGCGCCAGATTCTCGCAACCGACCCGAAGATGAAATTGCTGGTCGGGCACGGCCTGTTTGACCTCGCCACGCCTTATCTCGGATCACAGATCGTGCTCGACCAATTGCCGCCATTTGCATCAGCACCGCGCGTCAAACTCGTAGTCTTGCCAGGCGGCCACATGTTCTATTCACGAGATGGCTCGCGCCAGGCGTTTCGTGCGGAGGCCGAAGCGATTATGAAGTAACCCGCACCGCGAACTAGGTCACAAGCATGCTCGTGTTCGCACGAGCATGCTCATGGCGCCGGCTTCGAGGCAAACTCCCTGGATGGCCGTGAGATCGATCTCTTTGCCGACCAGCCAGCCATGGATATCGCTTGGCAGGGTTAAGCTGTTGCCTTCGGCAATGATCTTTCCCTTGCCGTTGACTACGCAGATGGCGGTTTTGCGCTGAGAAATATCAAGCCCGACGTGTAAGTTCCTGGTCCCCTGGTTTTGGTTGTGGATCAGGGGAGCCTACTCCTTGTCGTTGTGCCGCATCATTGTTGCCGACTCGGCTGAGGTTTGCTTTGCGGACTCTGCGGGCGCTTGAAAACGGCTTCTTGAGTGTTCCTATCTGCCCTTGCATTGCGTCAATCTCGCTGACGTACAACCACCATTTTCTACCGTCGTGGGAAATATCCTCAGAGAGCAGTTCTGCACAACTGGCATCTTAGGAGCGTCAACCCCTCGCTGACGCACCATTCGAGGAAAGTGTGGGTGTGCTTGCGCAGGTCCTTGGCCGCCCCACGCTTGCCGGTCTTGGCAATCTTGTCGACGGCCGCCATGATCTGTCGCCGCGTCAGGTCTCCGACGGCGCTCTCGGAGTGTTCCTTGAGCCCGCGCCGCAGCGCCGACATTGCTGGCTTCCAGTTGACGACTTGGCGTCCGGTCAAGGACGCCTGATAGGGACCATCTTCAACAATGAGTGTGGTTAGCGTGGTGCGCTGCTTCTCGGCTGCCCGTCGGCGAGACCGGGGGTAGCAAGTGCAAGGAGGCTCCGGACGCGGAGCGCCGAGGGTCCGCAAGAGGGCCCCGCCCTTGCGGGAAACGTGTGGAGGCGGCGCGGAGCGTTTGGATGCCTTGCGCGCGCGAGGGCTGGAGGCCCTTAGCAACTTCAAGATGAAAGCGAGCGGCGTGCCGCTCTCCGTCTATACTTGCGCGAAGGATTGAAGCCGGATGGCCGGGACGCCTTGCGGCGCGGTTCACGAAAGCCTGCTCCGCGATAGCGGACGCGCGCGCAATCGCGCAGCCTTCGATTGCGTCAAATCGATGCCGTCAACTGGCTTACGGCAATTTAATCTGGGCTGCCAAGTTGTCGCACCGGTGCTTCGTTCATCTCCCGTTTAGGTTGGAAGGACGAGGTTCTCGCCGTTTCGACAACCAGAGGACGGACGTTCCGAAAATCCATGAGCACCAAACGCAGTCTGACTGCTGGCGTGTTTATCTTGAGTTCTTCTCTCCTGTTTTCTCAGAGTCCTGCCGACGCCGGCGGATGGGGCCACGGCCCGAATTTGGGCGGCTACCACCCGTTCTATCGCCCTGTTCCCGACAAGCCCCTCGATGGCCTGAAGCAGGGCGTCAACGATACCGGCAAGGCCATCGAGAAGGCCGGGCCTATGATTGCCCGTCCGTTCGAGCAGACCGCGCAGTCCATCAAGGATCCGTGGGGCTGGCAGAAACGCACGGAGCGTTGGAAGAATGAAGGCTTGGCGGCAGCCGAGAAAGCGAAGAACGACGCACTCGATTTTGCCAGCCGCGCCCTGGACGCGACGACCAAGGAGGTGCGCCTGGCGATCGGCTCGTTCACGCTGGTTTCCGTGCTGGCGATTGCGGCGTCCTTCTTCCGCCGCCGCAAGGCGACGCGAGCAACCAAGCGCGTGCCTCTCGTCCATCCGCTTCACGCGTAAGAAGCGCGCCTACCCATTGGCGCGTTGAGCGATAACAGCCACCTGTTTGTCCAACGCGCATTCAACCCAATTTTTCGAGATCCATCATGGTCAAGTTCTTTGAGCAGTTTGGCGCGGTCGCAGGTCTTGCGGGTTTGTGTGTCGCCGTTGTCCTCGCCCTGAACACGAAACTGGTCCGGCGGAGCTTAATGAAGAAGCTCAATGCCACGCAAGCGTACAAGGTCATCCGCCTTGCTGCGATCGCGACCGCTGCGATCGCAGCGGTCGGGATCGGGAGCTGGACGGTCACCTCGTCCATGAGCAGCAGCGGCGGCAAGGGCGGCAACATCGTCATTCAGACTGACGAGACAACCGGCCCTCCTTCAAGATCGGCAGCGATGGCGGAAACGGCGCGCATGCCGGCGCGGCAGGCGACATCAGCATGAAGCTCGGAAAGACGGCGAATACCTTCGTCGAGACCTCTGCCCGTGGTGGTTCAACAACCGGTCCGGCTGCGCATTAGCGGAAGGGATCACCCCCATGACCAAGCCCATTTCAATGCGTCACCTGGTTTGCGCCAGCTCCTGCTGGGTTCGGTCTTCGCGAGCGCCGCGCTTGCCAGCGTGCTGCCACCGAGCGCGGTGCGCGCGCGAGACTTTCCCGAACGATTCAGCATCAATTCGCTCGAGCAGTTCACCAAAGCCGGTGACACCTGGGCCATGTTCAATCTTGCGATGAAGTATACCTTCGGCGACGGCGCGGAACGGGACGTGCAAAAGGCGCGTGAATGGATGGAACGCGCCGCCGACGGCGGATACCAGCCCGCGATGGTAGAACTGGGTGTGGGCTACCTTATCGAGGGCACTGGCAAGGACGATCGGGAGACGGGCATTGCGTGGCTTAAGAAGGCGGCCGATCTGCATTTTGGTCCAGCCATGTTCAACCTCGGGATCGTCGCCATCCATGAGAAGGATTTTGACGGGGCCAAGT
Source organism: Bradyrhizobium sp. S3.3.6 (assembly GCF_040546905.1). Taxonomy (NCBI): domain Bacteria; kingdom Pseudomonadati; phylum Pseudomonadota; class Alphaproteobacteria; order Hyphomicrobiales; family Nitrobacteraceae; genus Bradyrhizobium; species Bradyrhizobium sp. S3.3.6. The sequence continues at coordinate 369,685 of NZ_JBEPOT010000007.1, forward strand.
CGTGGTTTGAGAAGGGGAAAGACGAGGGGCATCTGGGAAGCCTGCGGATGCTCGCCTATCTCTATGGACGGGGCGAAGGCGGGAAGAAGGACTGCGCGGAGGCCGCACGCTTGCTGAAGACCGCCGCCAACGCGGGCGATAGCCTCGCGCCGGACATGTTTCACTTTCTTTTCCGGAATGGACGCGGCGGCGGCGGCATCACGTTCCAATCTCGCGCCATAGTCGGCGCTGCAAAGGAAGGCCGAGGCTCGGTGTTCAACCTCGCCGGAGAATCGTCGTTCTGCGGGACGCCCGGCAAGGGCGCCGATGTCGTCGTCGACACCAAATCCATTTCGAATTGGAACGTGGAGATCCACACTCCTCGACGGCATCGATATCGATGCGATGGTCCGCCATCCGTTGCGGCAATATCAGCTTGCCGGCTGAGCTCTCGAGCTGAGCGGTTGACGCGTCGGTACGGTTCAGATTCAAGAATCTGATGAATCGAACCGGCGATCCGAGTGTTGAAGTGCTGTTGGCGCGCATTGCTGCGCTGCAGGCGGAGAACCATCAACTCGCCGACCGCGTCGTCAAACTCGAGGAAGAACTGGCGCTGGCACGCCTGCATCGTTTTGCGCCACGCAGCGAAAAGCACGTCGATCGTCTCATCAATGAAGCTGAGAAGGTCGCGGACGAAGATGACACCGGCAGTGATACGGACAATATCGCCGAACTTCCGGACACGGGCTTGCCACCCGTCGAAAACACAACAGGAAAGAAGCGCGGCCGCAGGCCGCTGCCAGCGCGAACCTGCCGCGTGAGCGCGTCGAGTATGACCTGCCCGACGATCAGAAGGCGTGTCCGTGTTGCCGTGGCCAGATGCATCGCATGGGCGAGGCTGTCACCGAGCAACTTCATATCGAGGTGAAGGCGAAGGTTTTACAGAACGTACGCTTCAAATATGGGTGCCGCCATTGCGATCGCACCGGGATCAACGCACCTGTCGTGACGGCGCCGATGCCGACGCAGCCCTTGCCGGGCAGCGTTGCCACGGCCTGAACGCTGGCGTTCGCGCTGGTTCATAAATATGTCGATGGCACGCCGCTCTACCGCCTGGCGCAGGCATTCGAACGCGCCGGTGTTGCTGTCAGCCGCGGCGCTCTGGGCCACTGGGTGATCGGCTCAAGCGAGAAGCATCTCTCCCGCATCTATGACGCCCTGAAGCTGCGGCTCAGATCGCAGCCCCTCATCCATGGCGACGAGACGACGGTTCAGGTCCTCAAGGAAAAGGACAGAGAGGCCACCAGTACATCGTATATGTGGGCCTATCGCAGCGGCGAGGACAGCGACCACCCCATCGTGCTTCTCGATTATCAGCCAGGCCGTGGCCAAATCCACCCGCAGGCCTTTCTCGGCGATTACCGTGGCATCGTGATGAGTGACGGCTATACCGCCTGGCGCACGCTGGAAGGGGCAACCCACATTGGATGCATGGCCCACTCCAGGCGACGCTTTGTCGATGCCCTCAAGGCGAGGAAGAAAGGCGGCGGTCCGCCCGAGCAGGCGCTGCGGTTCTTCGAACAGCTTTACCGGGTTGAAAGGCAGGCGCGGGACGAAAAACCAGACAGAGGCGAAACGCCAGATCAATGCATTCGCCGCTTCCGCCAGCAACACAGCATTCCCGTCCTGAACGCCCTCAAGGAATGGCTCGATCAAATCGCCCCGAAGGTCTTGCCGGACAGCAAGCTTGGCGACGCCATATCCTACACCCGAAACCAATGGGAATATCTGACGCGCTACGCCGAGGACGGCAGGATGCCGATCGACAACAATCTCCTGGAGCGCGGAGATTCGACAGCACGGCCATATTTCTAGCCGTCGCAATAGGTTCGCCACCGAGGATGGATGCCACCGCCCGCCCCGTGGCGTGATCATCTCGCGTTCGTTCAACTCGTTAGCAATCGCTAAGAGCGTCTTTGCACCACCATCCTGAATAGCCTTGAGCACCATCGCAAGGTCCGACGCACGCTGATTTGCTCCGGCCCTCACCCTCGCCACTGCTGCACTGTTGCCCTTCCCCGCGCGAAGCACGCATTAATGCGCTGCTGGCAGCGGGTATGACCACAGGTGCTGCCAAATTCATCCACGACGAGCGCGGCATCCAGACGTTTGGAAAGCCCCGGGCCGGGCGCTGGCGCGCCTTCACGCCCACCTTCGTCTTTTCTTTGCACACGGGGCCAAGTGAGCCCGACTTGCCAACAGCGCATCTGGTCTGTCCGATTTGCACGCTACAGCGCACAGGAGTTATGCGCCTCCGATCCGCGGCGCGACGCACCTCTTCGTTTGTCGCCGGACGGCCAAGGCTTGAATGGGGAGCAGATTCATTTATGCCCTTCCATAGCAAGCCGCAGCGCTTTCGGAATACGCTGCGCTTTTCCGCCTGAGATAAACGCCACACGTACACGCGCCGTGACCAAGAGATCCTCTGCGCGCCTGCATTCCTGCAGTAAGGTAATTGACGCGCCTCTCACCTCTTGCGGTAGAGTAACGACGTCCAGCACGTCGTCCAAGACCGCCGGCCTTAGAAAATCGATTGTCATCGACCGGACGACAAAGGTAAAGCCGGGCGCATCGTTCTGCGCCTCTTGGAGCAGCGCGTGCTGACTCGTTCCGAGCAGGCGCAAGTAATTCGTCCTGCCGCGTTCCATGAAGCGCAAAAAATTCGCGTGATACACAATTTGGCCGGAATCCGTATCTTCGAAATAGACGCGGACCTGCATCTGATGGCATCCATCGCGAATTTCGCCGTCAAGAGAGGCTGTCACAGTGCGATTCCCCTTGTTGGGTTTTCGAGAACTCGTTCTCTTGCACGGACACGCTTTTCCAAGCAATCGTCAAAATCTTGGGCATTGCAGCGCCCTCTCGTTCGCGCTGTGCGCATCGGGCGGGCAAGCACCGAAGGGGTTCTCGCCCGCAGTGCTGGTACGTTGTTCGATATGATATCTGGAAGGTAGGGCAAGTCCAATAACCAGTCAGCTGCTTTGGCGTCGTCTCCCGCAGGGCGGCAGATGGCGGCTCCGATGGTTGCCAGGAGTTGGCAGAGGATTCGCGTCGCAGGTGCGCGCAAGCAGTTAGATCCATCCGGTCGCGGAGTCGCACGCCAGTGGGTCGGTGCGACTCCGACGTGTCTTTCTTCCGGTTCAATGACGTTCGTCGTGTGATGACGCGAAAACCGCGTTGTCAAGCTATGAACGGGATCAATCGGATGTCTCGCACCCTCGGACACAAGTGTTTCTACTCCGCTTTGCTTAGCAAATTCCCTCGGGCCTACGATTATCTTCGCAGCGACACGCTCGCGCCCGACATTCGAAGAATCTCATTTTCATTCACGACCGCAACAGCCAACATGAATAGACTCGCCATTGCCGATTGAGACTTCCATGAGCGCTGCAGGAGCAAAAGTCATCTGTCGCCCTGTCGTGACTCTTGTCAGGTCATGGTGCTTGCCGACTGAGGCTGCTGCTAGATGGCGATCCGCATCGGGCGAAAGCCTAATGCAGGGGCTTCGATCGAGCCTACGAACGGAGCATGCGAACGCCGCACGTGATCCCTGTCGCCTATTCATAGCGCGCGCTGGAAATTTACGGTAGCTTGTGAAGGCTTTGCTGTAATGCGTACCCGAATCCGATCGCCTCGGGGCCAAAAGGCGATCATCCGACCGCTTGATCCTTCTCACCTGCAAAGTTGGGACAATCCCAACAATGAGGAAATTTGGCTTGAGCTGGCGCGTGCCATTGGACGGCAGCTTGCGCGGGATGAACAAGGCGTTTCGGGGCAGTCGATAGGGGAACGGGATGGCGACACCATCACAAAAAAAGAGGGCCGCGATATACGCCCGCTACTCGAGCGACATGCAAAAAGTGACCTCGATTGATGGTCAGCTATTACTCTGCCGGAAGGTCGCCGCACGCAATAGCCTTGACGTCGTTAGTGAATTTGTCGACGCTGCAAAGTCTGGCCTTACCGAAGACAAGCGCGATGGCTATCAGCGTTTGCTCGAAGGTGTGCGTAAGCAAGACTTCGACGTGATCATCGTCGAGCATTTCGACCGCTTGTCGCGCGACCCCGCCACAATCCAGCGGCTCAAGCAGGTGTTTGAGTTCAACCGCGTTGAGCTGATGGATCAGAAAGGCGTTTATGCGACGGCGACTGACATCAGCATCGCAAGTCTCTACAATACGATCTACAAGCCACAGCTCGCCGACAAGGTTCGGCGCGGGCACGATAACGCTGTCAGCAACGGAAGAATTCCCGGCTCATACGCCTATGGTTATCGGCCGAGGCCGGGCGCGCCTGGCGAGCGGATGATCGATGAGAGCGAAGCGAAGATCGTGCGCCGCATCTTCATCGAGTATACGTCGGGCCGTTCAACGCGAGATATCGCCGCCGATCTCACCCGCGAAGGCGTGCCCTCGCCTGGGGCCACTCGTCATAAGAACAAGGCTGGTCGTACCACCTGGAATCATCAGTGCATCACTGGCGGCCGCCATGGTCGCGGCATTATCGGCAACGAACTGTATATCGGCGAAATACATTGGAATGTTCGCTCAACAATTCTCAATCCGGAAACGCAGCAGAAGCAGAAGCGCCGCAATCCGGAAGAACGCCACATCATCGTCAAAAACGCCGAGCTGCGGATCGTTCCCCAAGCGCTCTGGGATAGAGCGCAGAAGGTTCGCAGTGAGCGCGCTATCCACATGTTCGGACCGACCGGCAAGCCGCGGCGCCGACCCGTAGTCCCGCGCAACAACGAGCATCCGCTTGCAGGAGTCCTTCGGTGCGGCGTTTGCAATGGCCATATGCGAATCGCTCAATCCTCCCGGAATGGCGGACCACGCGCCGCATGCGCTAACGCGCATCAGCGAAGCACCTGCGAGCATACCCGCAGCTTTGATATGGACGTTCTACTGAAGGATGTTGCGGAGAAAATGGAAGTAAGATTGCTTTCTCCGAAAGCCATTGAAGAGGCGATGCGTGCCTGGAAGGAGGAGCGGAAGCGCGATCAGCAAAAGAACAGCGAACGCTCTAACCTAGAGCGTCGGCGCCATGTGCTGAACACTGAGATCGAGCGCTTGTCATATGCGATCGCAAACAGCCGTCGCAAGCCGGATGAGTTGGTCAAGCGGATAGATGAATGTGACGCGGAGCGGGAAACTGTCGAGGAGCGCCTGCGGTTGCTCGGCAACGGTGGCGAAAACGTGTTCCCGTTCGATCATCCGGGGTTTGGTGACCGATATTGTTCGGAGGCAAAGAGACTGGTCACTGCGCTCAAGACAAATCCGAAGGCGATCGAGACTCGTGTCGCTTTCCGTAACTTGGTCGACTGCATTATAGTGCATCCGGTGCGCAAGCGGATGCCCTACGAATACACCCCGTACTTGAACGCCGCAGCCCTTTTCAGCACGCAGCTTTTCCCAGAAAACTATCCCAAAGCAGGGAACATCAGCACGTTTATCTATTACGACAACGTCCAGTCAGAGAAATCCGTATCTTCGTAATAGACGCGGACCTGCATGTGGTGGCGGCCGTTGCGGATCTCGCCGTCGAGATGAGACATCAAGCTACAACTCGCTGAATATCAGGGACGGCGCCGTGGCGAAGCATGGGCATCAGACTGGGTCCCCCCGGCGCGCGCAAGACGACAACGGCAGATGTCTCTGCAACGCCGACAAACTGTCGTGCCTGTGCGAAAAGCTCATCGTCAATTGAAATCGTGGCTATCATGAGCGCTCCTCTACATCAGATGTAGCATTATCTGATGTAGGTTTCACGCCCCGTCGTCACGCCACCACCGGCGCCCGCCCCAGCGTCACCTCGACGATCTCCGGCGGCACGCCGACGCGGACCGGCATGATGCTGCAACCGAGGCCGCCGGAGATGATGACGTCGCACTTCAGCCGCAGATGGCCGTAGGCGAGCGGAATGCCGTGTTGCGGCGGAAGCGCAGGCGACCAGCCGAACAGGCGGACCTGACCGCCATGGGTGTGGCCGGAAAGCTGGAGCGCGACACGCGCGGGCACGCGCGTCGCGATATACGGCTCATGCGCGAGCAGGACGATTGGAGCGTCGTCCGTAACCTTTGCGAGCGTCGCGGTCAGATCGTCGACACCGAAGCGCTGAGCGCGGCCGTAGCGCTGCGACGGCGCATAGGCGAGCTGATCGCCGAGGCCGGCGAGCCAGAACGGGCGACCATCCTTGGTGAGACGCACGACGTCGTTCTCGTAGACGGGAATGCCAGCCGCCTCCAGCGCACGATGGGCGACCGTCGGCCCGCGCCCGGCCCGCTGCACGACCTTGTCGTCCCAATAGTCGTGGTTGCCCATGACGGCATGAACGCCGAGTGGCGCCTTGAGGCCAGTCAGCACCCCCGCCCATTCATCGGCCGGGATGATGCGCGTGACATGGTGATGACCGGCGACATAATCCCCGAGCAGCACGATGAGATCGGGACTGAGAGCGTTGGTGCGATCGACGATGGCCTCGATCCGATCCAGCGACATCCAGGGATCGCAGGCATGGATGTCGGCGACGACGGCGATCTTCAGCGGAAAATCCGCTGGCCATTGCCGCGGCATTGGATGATAGCGAGTAACGCGCAGCCGCAACACCGGCTCGACACCAACGCCGTAAGCCGCGGTCGAGACGCCGAGGGCGGAGAGACCGCCGATGGAACGGATGAGATGACGCCGATTGATCATGGAAGTCCGATAGTGATGCGGCCTCTTGATGCGATCCGATTGGAGCGGAATTGGGGTGCGTTCGTGCAGAGTGTCTGCACAGAGATTACCGGAAGTTCATGACACCAGGGCAATGCGCGCCGGCGCAAATCAGTCGTCGCTCTCGTCCGTACCGAACAGGCCGAACTGGGCCGCCGCATCGCGCGAAGGCTCTGCGATGCCGAGATGGCGGAAGGCGTGCGAGGTGAGCAGGCGGCCGCGCGGGGTGCGCTGGAGATAGCCGCACTGAATGAGATACGGCTCGATGATGTCCTCGATCGCATCGCGCGGCTCCGACAGCGCGGCGGCCATCGTCTCGACGCCGACCGGGCCACCACCATAGTTCGTCGCGATGGTCGTGAGGTAGCGGCGGTCCATGGCGTCAAGGCCGGCGGCATCGACCTCGAGCGCGCTCAGCGCGTGATCGGCGATCTTGCGGTCGATCCGGTCGGCATCGGCGGCCGAGGCGAAATCACGCACGCGACGCAACAGGCGGCCGGCGATGCGCGGCGTGCCGCGGGCGCGCCGCGCGATCTCGTTGGCGCCATCCGCGCTCATGCCGACATTGAGCACGCGCGCACCGCGAGTGACGATGCTCTCCAGCTCCTCGATCGTATAGAAATTGAGCCGGATCGGAATGCCGAAGCGATCGCGCAGGGGATTGGTGAGCAGGCCGGCGCGCGTGGTGGCGCCGACGAGAGTGAATTTCGACAGCTCGATCTTGACCGAACGCGCTGCCGGGCCTTCGCCGATGATGAGGTCTAGCTGAAAATCCTCCATCGCGGGATAGAGCACCTCTTCCACCGCCGGGCTGAGGCGATGGATTTCATCAATGAAGAGCACGTCCCGCTCTTCGAGATTGGTGAGGAGTGCCGCGAGATCGCCGGCCTTGGCGATCACCGGGCCTGACGTGGCGCGAAAACCGACGCCGAGCTCCTTGGCGACGATCTGCGCCAGCGTGGTCTTGCCGAGCCCCGGAGGACCTACGAACAGCACGTGATCCAGCGCCTCGCCGCGCTTGCGTGCCGCCTCGATGAAGATCGAGAGATTCTTGCGCGCCTGCTGCTGGCCGACGAAGTCGGACAGCGACTGCGGACGCAGCGCGGTGTCGCCGACATCGTCGCTGCGGCGCTCGGGCGTGACCATGCGGTTGGCCTTGGGATCGCTCACTTCGCGAGCTCCTTCAACCCAAGCCGGATGAGCTGCGCCGTTTCGGCGTTCTCACCCGCGCTGCGCGAGGCCGAGGCGATGGCCGCGGCGGCCTGCGGCTGGCCGTAGCCGAGATTGACCAGCGCGGAGATCGCGTCCGCCACAGGTCGCGGCGCGCGCTGCTCGTCGACGGCACCGGCGAGATGCACGACGGCGGGGTCGACATTGGCGAAGGCCGGCGCCTTGTCCTTCAACTCGGTGACGATGCGCTCGGCCACCTTGGGCCCGACGCCGGGGGTGCGCGCCACGGCAGCCTTGTCGCGCAGAGCAATCGCATTGGCGAGATCGGCCGGCGCGAGCGTGCCGAGCACGGCGAGCGCGACCTTGGCACCGACACCCTGTACGGTCTGGAGCAGGCGAAACCATTCGCGCTCCTGGTCGGTGCGGAAGCCGAACAGTTTTATTTGATCCTCACGGACATAGGTTTCGATCGAGAGCACCGCTGCGTCGCCGGGCGAGGGAAGATGCTGCAGCGTCCGCGCCGAGCAATGCACCTGATAGCCGACGCCGCCGACGTCGAGGAGCACATAATCCTCGCCGTAGGAATCGATCAGGCCCTTGAGCTTGCCGATCATAGTCCCACCACCTTCAGCCTGAGCGCCGTGGTCTGGCGGTGATGGGCGTGGGTGATGGCGATGGCGAGCGCGTCGGCGGCGTCGGCCGACGGCGGCTCGGCCTTGGGCAGCAATATCTTCAGCATCATCGCGATCTGCTGCTTGTCGGCGTGACCGGCGCCGACCACCGTCTTCTTCACCTGGTTCGGCGCGTATTCGGCGACAGGGATGCCGAACATTGCGGGCGCCAGCATGGCGACGCCGCGGGCCTGGCCGAGCTTCAGCGTCGCGACCCCGTCCTTGTTCACGAAGGTCTGCTCGACCGCCGCTTCCATCGGATTGTGATTGGAGAGAACCGCCGTGAGCCCCTCATGGATCGCGAGCAGCCGGCTCGACAGCGGCAAATCGTCCGGCGGTTCCACCGAACCGCAGGCGAGATAGATCAGGCGATTGCCGTCGGCCTCAATCACGCCCCAGCCTGTGCGGCGCAGGCCGGGGTCGATGCCGATGATGCGGACGGGTTGGCGAATCGGGAGCGCGGTCATGGGCCAGTGATAGCGGTTGGCCCATGATAGCGAAACAGAAACAGAACAGAAGTCCCCGGAGAAAGGCGGTCTCGTGAGGTGAGCGCCGCTCTGAGGCCTCAGCCGCCCATCTTCGCGACCAGCGCGTCCGAAATCTCGAAATTGGCGTAGACGTGCTGGACGTCGTCGTGCTCGTTGAGCAGGTCCATCAGCTTCAACAGCTTCTCGCCGGTCTCGTCGTCGACCGCGACCGTATTCTGCGGCTTCCAGATCAGCGCGGCCTTGCGCGGCTCGCCGAACTTGGCCTCCAGCGCCTTTGCGACGTCGCGATAGCTTTCGGTCGAGGCATAGATTTCGTGGCCGCCCTCGCCCGAGACCACGTCGTCGGCGCCGGCCTCGATCGCGGCATCGAGCACCGCGTCGTCATCGGCGACGCCGCGGTCGTATTCGATGATGCCGGTGCGGTCGAACATGAAGGACACCGAGCCGGTTTCGCCGAGATTGCCGCCGGATTTGGTGAAGAAGGAGCGGATGTCGGAGGCGGCGCGGTTGCGGTTGTCGGTCAGCGCCTCGACGATGACGGCGACGCCGCCGGGGCCATAGCCCTCGTAGCGAATCTCGTCATAGTTCTCGCCATCGCTGCCGAGCGCCTTCTTGATGGCACGCTCAATATTGTCCTTCGGCATGTTCTCCTGGCGCGCCGCGATGATGGCCGCGCGCAGGCGCGGGTTCATGTTGGGATCGGGCGTCCCCAGCTTGGCGGCAACGGTGATTTCCCGCGCCAGCTTGCCGAACAGCTTCGACTTCTGGGCATCCTGCCGCCCCTTGCGGTGCATGATGTTCTTGAATTGGGAATGTCCGGCCATGCGTGATCTTCTCTAGAGAATCGTGCGCCAAAGGTGAGCGTGGGGAAGCGCGGCCTTATAGGCCGCCAACCCACCGGAATGAAAGAGCCTCTCATACTTTAAGGTAATAGCGTAGGGACCCGTGCCCAGAAGTCAGGCACCGTTAACCCTGATTTCATTCCGGCCTGAGAAAATAGCGTCCGCCCATCTCCCGACAAGAGTAGACCCAATGGCGTTCGCATTATTTCGGAAGCGCCGGCCGGACATGGCCGCACCAGCGGCAGCCGCGCAGGCCGCGCAGCCGGCGGCAGCGCCCGCTCCGGCCGTCGAGGTCGATTCGGCCCGGGAAATCCTGGAACTGCTGGAACTCGAGCTCGGCGCCATGATCCGCCAGCTTGAGCGCGCCGCCAATTCGGTGGCGGGCGGCGCCGAGGCCACCGCGGCGACACTTGCCGACATCCGTCAGCGCACCGACGCACTGACCGGGCGGACCAATGCCGCCCAGTCGAACGCCTCGGGCTTTGCCCATGCCGCCGACAAGTTCACCCAGTCCGCGCAAGGCATCGGCGCGCAGGTCCGCGAGGCCGGCAAGCTCGCCGACGAGGCCAGCGCCGCCGCGCAGGAGGCGCGCGCCAATGTCGACCGCCTGCGTGAATCCTCCGCCGCGATCGGCAATGTCGTCAATCTGATCGCGCAGATCGCGCGGCAGACCACCCTGCTCGCGCTCAACTCCACCATCGAGGCCGCGCGCGCCGGCGCCGCCGGCAAAGGCTTTGCGGTCGTCGCCACCGAGGTCAAGGCGCTTGCGGTACAGACCCAGGGCGCCACCGAGGAGATCTCCAAAAAGATCGACGCGCTCCAGCGCGACGCCGCCGGCTCCGCGGACGCGGTGCACCGGATCTCGCAGGCGATCGAGGCGATCCGCCCGGTGTTCGACACCGTCAATGGCGCGGTTGCCGAGCAGAACGCCACCACCAGCGAGGTCTCCGGCAACGCGGCCAGCGCGTCGCAGTTCATCATCTCGGTCGGCGAAAGCGCGGCCGAGATCGACGCCGCCACCAAGGCAGCCGAGACCCATGGCGAGAACGTCGCCAGCGCCGGCAAGGCCGTGACGACCTTCGCCCGGAAGCTGAAATCGCGCTGCGCAGTGTTGCTCCGTCAGAGCGAGCACGACGATCGCCGCAAGACCGAGCGGCTGCCCTGCCACCTCAAATTCGAGAGCGCGCGCGGCGTGCTGCCGGTCTATGAGATCGCGATGGACGGTGTCTTGATCGGTGGTGCGGAAGCAAGCCGGCTCGCGCCGCAGGCGATCATCGACGGCACCCTCGAGGACGTCGGGACCTGCCGGCTGCGCGTGGTCGAGCAGTCCAAGGCCGGCGCCCGCACCCAATTCGTCAACCCCAATGCCGCGCAGCGCGAGAAGGTCGAAGACAAGCTCTGGTCGATCCACGAGGAGAACACCGAGTTCGTCACCCGCGCGATGGAGGCCGGCACCGCGCTGACCCGGATTTTCGAGCAAGCGGTCGCACGCGGCGAGGTCAAGATCGATGATCTCTTCGACACCGACTACGCCGAGGTCGCCGGCACCAATCCGCAGCAATACCGCACAAAATACCTGGACTGGGCCGACCGCGCGCTGCCGCCGTTCCAGGAAGCTTTTCTCGCCAAGGAACCGCGCATGGCGTTCTGCGCCATGGTCGACCGCAACGGCTTCCTGCCGGTCCACAACAAGATCTATTCGCATCCGCAGCGGCCGGGCGATGCCGCCTGGAACACGGCCAATTGCCGCAACCGCCGCATCTTCAACGATCCGGCGGGGCTGGCTGCCGCGCACAATTTGCGTTCGTACCTGATCCAGAGCTATGCGCGCGACATGGGCAACGGCAACACGGTGATGATGCGCGAGATCGACGTCCCGATCCGCGTGCAGGGCCGGCACTGGGGCGGGTTCAGGACGGCTTACAAGCTGTAGTGCACGCTCAGGCAAGACGCCGGGCGCGAATCATCCTTTAACGTCGAAGTTGGAATGGGAATGCCGCGGAGGGCCGGCGAACGGCTCCGATTGGAGAAAGCCCGTAAATGTCCCTCGCCCAACTTGCAGTCATGGACACTGGATCCAGCCGGACGCTCGCCGAGCGGCTGATCGATCAGCTCGCCGACCGCATCGGCGGCCTCGGTGTCGAGCTTGCCGACATCGCCGGGAACGTCCAGGAGGTCGCCAACCGCGTCGCCAACCAGTCGGAGCGGTTCCATCACCTCCAGAAGACGGCTGAGACCATGGTCTCGGCCAACCACGACATCGCCAACGCATCACAGGCGGTGCAATCGACCGCATCGGCGGCGGTCGGCGAGATCGCGCAGTCGCGCGGTGCGGTCGACACCGCGGTCAGCCATATCTCCGAGCTCGTTGCTGCCGTGGAGCGGATCGAGGCGCGGCTGAGCGCCGTCGGCTCGGCGCTGGCGCAGGTCGCAAAAGTCTCCGGCTCGATCGAGGCGATCGCCAAGCAGACCAATCTGCTTGCGTTGAACGCGACGATCGAGGCCGCGCGGGCCGGCAATGCCGGACGCGGGTTTGCGGTGGTCGCAAGCGAGGTCAAGAACCTCGCGGAGGCCACCCGGCAGGCCACGCACCAGATCGCCGACACCGTGCGCGATCTCGACGGCCAGATCGAAGGCCTGATCGGCGAGAGCAGCGATGCGTCCCGGCGCGCCAAGACCGCGGGCGAAGGCGCCCAGCAGATCTCCGGCATCATCTCGCGCGTCCAGCAGGGCTTCGCCTCCGTGGAAGCCGAGATCGACAGCGTCACGCGTGCGGCGACCTCCAATCTCGGCCACTGCGACACCGTCATCAACGAGCTCAACGAGCTCGCCAAGGGCGTCGACCTGTCCTCGCGCGATCTCAGGAGCGCCGATCAGCGGGTGACAAAGCTGCTCGACACCTCCGAAGGCCTGATCGCGCTGATCGCCGACAGTGGCGTGGAGACATCCGATGCGCCGCTGATCCGCGCCGTCGTCGACACCGCCAAACGCATCTCGGCCGAGTTCGAGGCCGCGATCGATCGCGGCGAGATCACGCTCGACCAGCTCATGGACGAGAGCTACCGGGAGATCGCCGGCACCGACCCCAAGCAGTATCTCACCAAATACGTCGAGTTCACCGATCGCGTGCTGCCTGCGATCCAGGACCCGATCCAGAAGTCCGATCCCCGCATCGTGTTCTGCGTCGCCTGGGCGAGGAGCGGCTATCTGCCGACGCACAATCCGAACTACCGGCTGCCGCAGGGCAAGGACCCGGTCTGGAACAACGCCAATTGCCGCAACCGCCGCCTGTTCACCGATCGCGCCGTGAAGAAGGTCGCGGCCAACACAAAACCCTTCCTGCTGCAGACCTATCGCCGCGACATGGGCGGCGGGCAGTTCGTGCTGATGAAGGACCTGTCCTCGCCGATCATGGTCCGCGGCAAGCACTGGGGCGCGTTCCGCATGGGGTTTCGTCAGGGCTGAATCAAAAACCTCGAAAACAACCCCATGCACAGTAGCGGGGCTGCGCGGAATCAATGGCTTAGCGGGATGAAATGAGGCTTGGCTGCTTGCCAAGGAGAAGGTGCGCGACCTCTCCCGCTTGCGGGGGACGTTGAGCAAATTCCGAATGTCCCAGTTGACCCGTCGGGCAAAACAGGAGCACGATGCCATCATCGGGCACGTCGGCTTTTGCGCCATTGGAACTGATTCCTTCAGACGCGCACCGTGCCCGCCCTCACCCGACTTTCACAATCGCACGACTTTCGTCTTGGCATGGTTTTGCGCATTCGCACGCTGATGCGCGGAGGTCGACACCGCATAGGATGCAAAAGCGTCAGAAAATGACGCTTATCATATCAATTAGCCCAAAAGCGCCGCAGCGATCGCCGCACAAATTCGTGAACGTCATGGCCTGATGCTCGAGCCACGCAAATATGCATCGCCAGAAATTTCGACGCTTCATCGTTTCACATCGGTATGATTATTGTCGCGCACGAGTTCGCCAACTAGATCGCCGTAAGCAATCTGGCGAAGAAGGGAATGCATATGGCAACTGTTCTCACCATCAACGGCGAAACGAAATCGTTCGACGCGCCACCCGAAATGCCGCTGCTGTGGGTGCTGCGCGACATTCTCGGCGTGACCGGCACCAAATTCGGCTGCGGCATCGCGCAATGCGGCGCCTGTACCGTGCATGTCGACGGCAAGGCGGTGCGCTCCTGCGTGCTGCCGGTCAGCGCGGTCGCGAATCGCGCCGTCACCACCATCGAACATGTCGGCGGCACGCCGTCAGGCGCGAAGGTGCAGAAGGCCTGGCTCGATGCCGAGGTTATTCAGTGCGGCTATTGCCAGTCCGGCCAGATCATGTCGGCTGCGGCCCTTCTGGCGGCAACGCCCAATCCCGACGATGCCGACATCGATGCGGCAATGGCCGGCAACATCTGCCGCTGCGGCACCTATGTGCGCATCCGCGAGGCCATCAAGCAGGCCGCCAACGGCCGTCAGTCGTGAGGTCCGCCATGATCACAGACAAGACCCTTCCTGACGTCTCCCGCCGCGCGCTTCTGACCGGCGGTCTCGCCGCCGGCGTCCTTCTCGCCTTCCATCTGCCGCTGCGCGCCGCCGCGAACGAGCCGGTGCAGAAGGATGCGACCGACGGCAAGTTCGCGCCCAACGCCTTCATCCGCATCGACGAGACCGGCCGCACCGTGCTGATGATGCCGCAGGTCGAGATGGGCCAGGGCGTCTATACCTCGATTGCGATGATCCTGGCTGAGGAGCTCGATGCCGACTGGGCCAAGGTCGAGGTCCAGCACGCGCCGCCCAACGACAAGCTCTACGCCAATCCCGTGTTCGGCTTGCAGGCAACCGGTGGCTCGACCTCGATCCGCGCCTGGTGGAAACCGCTGCGCGCCGCCGGCGCCAGCGCGCGGGCCATGCTGGTGCAGGCCGCAGCGGCGCAATGGCAGGTCGATCCTGCCAGCTGCACGGCGTCGAAAGGCGAGGTCGTGCACGCCGCGAGCAGCCGCAAGATCGGTTATGGCGAACTGGCATTGGCCGCACAGGGCCAAACGCCGCCGAAGGACGTTGCGGTCAAGGACCCCAAGGACTTCGTCATCATCGGGCAGCCGCTGAAGCGGCTCGACACGCCGGACAAGGTCAACGGCAAGGTCGTCTACGGCATCGATGCGATCCTGCCGAACATGAAGATCGCGGTGATCGCCAATTGTCCGGTGTTCGGCGGCAAGGTCGGCAAGGTCGACGACACTGGGGCGATGAAAGTCGCCGGCGTGCGCAAGATCGTGGTGCTCGAGGATACGGTCGCGGTGATCGGCGACCACACATGGGCCGCCAAAAAAGGTCTCGAAGCGCTCAAGATCGAATGGAACGAGGGACCGAACGCAAAAATCAGCACCAAGGACATCTGGCAGGACCTGCGCGCCGCCAGCGAGAAGGACGGCGCGATCGCAAAATCAGTCGGCGACATCGCCAAGGGGCTGGCGAGCGGCGACAGATTCGAGGCGAACTTCGAATTGCCGTTCCTGGCGCATGCCTCGATGGAGCCGATCAACGCCACTGTCCACGTCCGACCGGACGCCTGCGAGATCTGGACCGGCACGCAGATCATGACGCGCGTGCAGGCGGAGGCGGCGAAGGCCGCCGGCGTTCCCGTCGACAAGGTGATCGTCAACCAGCATCTGCTCGGCGGCGGCTTCGGCCGAAAGCTCGAGCCGGACATGGTGGTTGCGGCAGTGAAGATCGCAAAGCAGGTCGATTATCCCGTCAAGGTGATCTGGACCCGCGAGGAGGACATCCAGCACGACGTCTACCGCCCGGTCTATCGCGACCAGGTCACCGCGACACTGGTCGATGGCAAGGTGTCGGCCTGGAAATACAAGATCGCCGGCTCGGCGGTGATTGCACGCTGGCTGCCGCCGGCGTTCCAGAAAGGCATCGATATCGACGCGGTCGATGCCGCGGCGGACATGCCCTACGACTTTCCCAACTTCCAGGTCGAATATGTCCGCGCCGAACCGCCTGCTGTGCCGACCGGCTTCTGGCGCGGCGTCGGCCCGAACAACAACGTGTTCGCGTTCGAATGCGCGATGGACGAACTGGCGCGCAAGGCCGGCAAGGACCCGGTCGAGTTTCGCCGCGCCCATCTGACAAAGAACCCGCGCGCGCTGGCTGTGCTGAATCTGGTCGCGGAAAAATCCGGCTGGGGTGAGAGGCTGCCGCCACGCGTCGGCCGCGGCGTCTGCGTGCAGCCGTCGTTTGCCAGCTACCTCGCGACCGTGGTGGAAGCCGAGATCGACGACATCGGCGAGATCATTGTCCGCCGCGTCACGTCAGTGGTCGACACCGGCATCGCCGTGAATCCCGATACGGTGAAGGCGCAGATCGAGGGCGGGCTGATCTTCGGCCTCACCGCCGCGCTCTACGGCGAGATCACCATCGAGAAGGGGCGCGTGCAGCAATCGAACTTCCACGACTACCGCATGATGCGCATCAACGAGACGCCGAAGATCGAGGTCATCGTGGTCAAGAGCGGCGAGGCGCCCGGCGGCATCGGCGAAGCCGGCGTCAATGCCGGACCGCCGGCGCTGTGCAACGCAATTTACGCCGCAACCGGCGTGGCGCTGCGGCGCCTGCCGATCGATCGGAAACTGCTGGCTGCCGGGAGGAAGGCATGAGCCGGACAATGCGTATCCTTGCGAGCCTCGTCGTGATCGCCATCGTCGCGGTGGCGCTCGGCGTCTTCATCATCCGCGGACCCGGTCCGCTCGATTTCGCCGGCGGCACCAAGGTGGCGCTCGCGGATTACCGCGCCGGCAAGCCGACGGGCGTGCCGGCCAAGCTCGAAAAAGCGGGCCTAGTCGAGCGCGGCGAATATCTGGCGAAGGCGGCCGACTGCATGGTCTGCCACACCAGTCCCGGCGGGACGGAATATTCCGGCGGGCTCGGCTTCAAGCTGCCGTTCGGCACGCTCTACTCGACCAACATCACGCCGGACAAGGACACCGGCATCGGCAATTACAGCGACCAGGACTTCCTCGACGCGGTCCAGCGCGGCAAGCGGCATGACGGCGCCCGGCTCTATCCGGCGATGCCCTACACGTCCTACACGTTCATGACCGACGAGGACGTGCTGGCGGTGAAGGCCTATCTGTTCAGCCTGCCGGCGGTACGCGCCAAGCCGCCTGAGAACACGCTGTCGTTCCCGTTCAACCAGCGCTGGGCGATGATGTTCTGGTCGGCCGTGTTCAACCCGGACACCCGCTTTGCGCCGGATACCTCGAAGAGCCCGGAGTGGAATCGTGGTGCGTATCTGGCGGAAGCACTGGCGCATTGCGGCGAGTGCCACACGCCGCGCAATCTCGGCTTTGCGCTGGACAACCGCAAGAAGTTCGCGGGCGCGATCACCGCCGGCTGGCACGCCTTCAACATCTCCTCCGACAAGGCCACCGGCCTCGGCAACTGGCGTGACGAGGATCTGATCTCGTATCTGTCGCTCGGCCACGCGCCGGGCCATGGCGCGGCCTCGGGTCCGATGGGCGAAGCGGTCGACCACAGTTTTAGCCAGTTCGCGCCGGAGGACATCCGCTCCATCGTTGCTTACTTGCGCAGCGTGCCGCCGGTGCCCTCGCCCGATCTTCCCGCCACCACGGCGCCGGTCGCACCCACTTCTCACAAGGACGGCGTGACGGCAGACGCGCGCGGCAAGAAGGTGTTCGCCAGCGCCTGCGCCAGCTGCCATGGCTGGAGCGGCGAGAGCCCGGTGTCGCCGATGGCGACGCTGACCGGCACCTGGGCCGTCAACGACCCCGCCGCCACCAACGTCGCGCAGATCGTGCTGTCAGGCACCAGGCGCCACACCCCGGATGGTGCGCTGTCGATGCCGGCGTTCGGCAATGCGTATAGCGACGACGAGATCGCGGCGGTGGCGAACTACGTCACGGCGCGGTTCGGGACGAAGGGCTCGAAGCTGACGGCGAAGGATGTGGCGGAGTTAAGGGAGCAGACGGCGGAGTAGGTGTCGTCCCGCCTGACGTTGCACCCTCTCCCCTTGTGGGATGGATAGGTGGCTTCGCGAAGCGAAGCCGGGCGAGGGGTTCTCTCCGCGAGTCCAACTCATACTTGAATTCGCGGAGCAACCCCTCATCACGCGAGGTGATGCGTTCATTGTTAACGTCGGTCGCCTGCAGCGCAAGTACCTCAATGGCCCCCGTGATCTGAGTGGCGTCGGCGAGAAGAAATTCTTCTCGTCGGGATCGGCTTCGCGACGGGGCTATGTGGCTGATGTCGAAGATCGAGTCCGTGCTGTTCGTCGCCATCGTCGCGATCATGGGGGGGTTGGCGGTGGCGGAATGAGCCTAATTTACACATCGAGAGTAAATCAAAACCAGCCGCGCTGGCAGTCCTTACCGGTTGAGCCATTGCAAGGGTATGGGTTCTTTCAATTTTCTATGCGCGTTCACCACAAATATCTTGGCGCACTCCTCTTGGAATCGTGCGATGGCCGGAGCCAAATCAACTGCGCCCACCGAAACGGTACCCGACGGGGTGCTGTACGAGAACCGCGTTCTGGCGGCTTTCAGCATCGCCCAAAGACGAGTGTTTTGGTCGTTGAACTCCGGATTCAAAACAACGATCCCGGTGGCCAAGGTGTCGCTCTGATCGGCCACCAGCAGCTTAAAATCAGAAGGCGGTCCGTCGTCGGCCCAAGCTGTGAAGTGAAAATAAAAAGCCTTTACGTCGGGGTTCCAGACGACAGCGGAATGGTCGATTATTTTCACCAACGTCATATAGGTCATCGTGCCGTCGCTACAGCCCGCGCCGATGTTTCCAGAATCAGACGAAAGTGAAATCAATTCTCCGGACCTGACAACAGCCCAACTGCTGAAACGGCTCAGAATCTGAGGGGCCTGTCCCATTGAAGCAGTGCCGGTTAAGCAAGCTATGGACGTAAGCGTTATTAGCAGAGTGCTGAGTGTGGTCATCGTCGGAATCCTGCGGCAACCCAACGCACGACACGGGCAACGCCCCACGCGGCAAACCACAGCAGCCCCAGTGGAATGAGGATAAAGCCCCAAGCGCCGGCACCCAATTTCCAGGCTCCCGCGGCGATCATGGCACCGAGCATCTCCGGCATGCCGACGAGACCCCGGACCAATGTCGCCGAACATTTCGCTTCCTCTGCCCGGTACCGATCCATGTCGAGCTAACTTGAACTGCTAGATCCGTAGAGGTGATACGCGGCGTCACTGCACAGGCTGAACAGCCTCTCTGCGGGTTTATTGTTCTCGGCTATTAACAGAAACGGCGCGACAAGCGCCCACACAACGACAGCAACTACAAACAGTCTGTTCCAGCCGTTCATGTCTGCACGGCCAACGCCAGTATCGGCCCCGTCACAACAGCTTCCTTTGGGCGGGCGCTATCGGCTTCCTAATCAACAGCGGTGGCGCTCCGATTATCCCAGATTTTTTGAGCAGCCCGTCGTCGAATGTCTCTAGCGCCTGAACCTTCGCTTCGAGCGCGGTCGCAACGTGGATGGCGTCTTTAGGCCTTACTCCGTGATCCCAAACCAATTCTTGAGCGCTCTCGGACACGACCCTCGTGACGTTGCGAAGCCGCATCGATGATCGGCGAAAGAACTTGCGAACAATATCGGCCCTGTCCTTTGGAATCGGAGGTGCGTTTCGCATCCAAAGCACTTCCGCGATTGTGAGCGTGGACGTGACGATAAGCACTTCCCCTGCATCGGCGCGCTGTAGCGTGCCCTCACATAGCTCCGCCTTGCCCGATTCCGACTGGAGCCATCCGAGAAAGGCGTCACTGTCCCAATAGATCAATTCAACTGGCAAATTAATTACGGAGAATGCCTCTCACGTCCCCTGCTGTTGGTAGTTCACTGTCATCGGGCAGGCTGACAACGCTTACGGCCTCGATGCTGATCGGCATTCCGTTCTTCCGGTAGTGGATCACGCCGGACACCTCGACGCGCTTCCGGAATTTGTCAAAAACGTCGGCGAGCAGGTTCTCGGGAAAAAAGCAGCGGACCTTTTGCTTCAACATTGCATCGCGGATTTGAAATTGAAGAGAGCCGCTGCTGCCTTCAGTGATCGTTTCCAAGCGGCCTTCAATTGTCCCGTAATCATTGTAGTCCGCCCGAAAATCTTCGCGGATGATCCTCGCAATGCTCGGGTCTAAATCGACCGGCTTTTTGTGGACCCAAAGACGCACCGGAATCCGATGACCGCGCGCGCCTTCGGATATCTCCGCCAATGTCTTCAAGTGCTTTACTGCCGCTTCCGGCAAACCGGACTCGTCAATGTCGCCTTCGGCAATGCGCCTGATGCCCTTCTCAGCACGCGCGAGGACGGCGTTCACCACTTCAATCGGCGTGGCTGGCATCGGATCAACGCCGAGCAACGTGCTGCCCTCACGAACGCGCACAACCCATCGCGCGGGCTCTCCCTCCGGAGCAAAGTTCGCGCTCAATTCCTGTATGTATCCGAAGAACGCGCGGGCAGCCGTCATGAAGCGCTCGGGAGATAGATCGGCACCTATCTCCAGCGTGAGTTCACTCGGTATCTGGTCGGCAGTGGCCATGACCCATCAACCATCCGCGTTCGCGTCCCAATGCAAAGTACGCGCATTATCCATCGCTGGCGTCAATCATACGTTACGCCGTTCGTTGTAGTCTGTGTCAGAATGGCCTAGCGTCCGACTGTCGTTGCTACGGCTTGGCGCTGCGCACAGGAACCCCCTGCAAGGGACGCTGGACGACGCAAGATTAGATTTCCACCGTTATCTCAATGGGTTACACAGAACCCCCAGGGAGAAGGTGCACCGACAATGCCGCACGAGAAATCAGCTCAACCAGAACTTCGGCGTCGCCGGCTCCAGCCGGCCGCCCGCACGCACCGGGGCGATCCGCAGCGCCAGGCCAGTCGCGTCATCGGTCTCCACCGCGACGCCGCTGAGCGTCGCGACGCCCGCGGCCGGCTCGAACCGGCCTGACGGAATCCCCGACGTGAACCGGCGCAGCGGCTCTTCCTTCTGCATGCCGATGATGGAATCGTAATCGCCGGTCATGCCGGCGTCGGTCATGTAGGCGGTGCCGCCTGATAGAATCTGGTGGTCGGCGGTCGGCACATGGGTGTGGGTGCCGACGACGAGGCTGGCGCGGCCGTCGCAGAA
Organism: Bradyrhizobium sp. S3.3.6; assembly: GCF_040546905.1. Taxonomy (NCBI): domain Bacteria; kingdom Pseudomonadati; phylum Pseudomonadota; class Alphaproteobacteria; order Hyphomicrobiales; family Nitrobacteraceae; genus Bradyrhizobium; species Bradyrhizobium sp. S3.3.6. Next base: position 390,801 of record NZ_JBEPOT010000007.1, read on the forward strand.
GAAGCCGATGCCCTGCTTCTCGCTGCTCGCCTCGCAATGGAAGTCGACCACGATGGCATCGGCGGCAACGCCGAGCGGACAGGCGCCGAGCTCGCGCTCGAGCGCTGCAAAGGGATCGTCGAACGGCGTCATGAAGACGCGACCAAGCGCGTTGACGACGAGCGCATGCCTGCCGTTCTTGGTCTCGACCAGGGCGGCGCCGCGGCCGGGCGTGCCGCGCGGATAGTTCGCCGGCCGCACCAGTCGCTCGGCGCGCTCGATGAAGACGAGCGCCTCGCGCTGGTCCCAGGAGTGATTGCCGAGCGTCACCGCATCGGCACCGGCATCGAGAAATTCCTGATAGATCGCTTCCGTGATGCCGAAGCCTCCCGCCGAATTCTCGCCGTTGACGACGACGAAATCGAGCGACCAGTCCTTGATCATGCCGGGCAGATATTCGGCGATGGCGTTGCGGCCGCTACGGCCGACGACATCACCCACGAACAGAATGCGCAACTTCAGAACTCCGGAAATCGAAAACGTCCGATTCCGTTAGCACATAATCCAGCGCCACGTCGTGGGCTAGTGCCGGAACCGCCTTGATCTCCTGCGCTGCAAAAGCGAGCCCGATGCCGACGATCTGCTTGGTCTTGCGGAGGTGCGCGAAGGTGTGGTCGTAGTGCCCCGCGCCATAGCCGATGCGATGGCCGAGACGGTCGAAGGCGGCGAGTGGCGTCAGCATGATGTCGGGGATGACTTCGGCGGCCGCCGGCGACGGCTCGGGAATGCCGAGCGGGCCGAGCATCAGGCGGTCGTTCGGATGGAAGATGCGGAAGACCAGCGACTGGCCGCGCGCCGTGACGCAGGGCAGCGCGAGCCTGGCGCCCTCTTCAGTGAGCTTCTTCAGCAGCGGCATCGGATCGATCTCGCTGCGGATCGGCGAGTAGCCGGAGACGATGCTGCCGGGCAGCAGCTTGAACGGCAGCCCGCGCTCGGCAAGCTTGGCGGCGGCTGCGATGCGCTTCTTCTCACTCAGAGCATCACGCGCCGCGAGGGCTTTGGCACGGAGCTCGGATTTGGTGTTGGTCATGTGCTTCGGTCCCCACGTCATCACCCGCCTTGTGCGCCCTTGCGCACTGGGGCGGGTGATCCAGTATTCCAGAGCCGGTGGTGATTCACACAAAGGCAGCGGCGTACTGGATGCCCCGGTCAAGCCGGGGCATGACACCTACTGAATTGGCCGCAGTCGTTTCGACAAGCACAAACCAGGCAAACACAAAAGTGCGAAGCCGCAAACGCCGTTGAAGCACTCGATCCCGGAGTTCCCTACGAAAGTAGGTGGGCACCATATGTCCGGGCCCACGGGCCCGGCCAGGGACAGTTCCCTAAAGGATCGATAAGGCCCCGGGGATATATGGCTCCGGACGCGCGTCGCAGCCTCGCCTGCGCAATGTAACAACGATACTGACGAATCACCAGAGCGATCGCACGTGCCACGCGCCGGCTCCTCGCCATGAGGGTCTAGGATCTGACCGCGAGGCAGGACCTCATCCCGAGGAGCCTGCCGTAGCGGGCGTCTCGAAGAATGGCCACAAGGGGAAACGCCAAAATCAACCGATCGCGATGCCGTTGCCGACGGTGCGGTTCAGGACCTGGGTCGACTTCTCGATGCGCTCGGCGGCAGAGTTCAGCGCGTTGACCACGGCGGTCTGGGTCATCCGGGCACGCTCGACGGCGGCGTTGCGGAAATCCCGCAGTTCGGTCAGCTCCTGCTCCATGGTGCGGATGCGGTTGCCGGCGTCGACCAACTCGTCGCAGACGGTCAGCGCCGCCATCACGGTGAGCCTGGCATCGCCGATCTCGCCGAATTTTCCGCGCAGCGACTGAATCCGCGTCTCCAGGCCTTCGGCAAGCTTCAACAGCCGCACCTCCTGGCCCTCCTCGCAGGCCATGCGGTATTGCCGGGCGTTGATGGTGACGTTGATGTGGCTCATCCGTCCTCTCCGGTATCAAGTACCGAACGTATCGTGACGATTGCGGACTCCAGCCGATCGGAGATCTCGCGATTGGTGCGCTCGAGCTTGCGCGCCTTCACCAGTGCACCGTCGAGCTCGTCGGCAAGCCGCGAACGATCGGCGCCTAGCGCCTGGATTCGCGTCGCAAGCTCATTCTCGTCGCGGTCAGCATCGCGCCTTCGCTCGACCGCGCTTTCAAGCGCGTCGAGCGCCGCCGTGAGCCTGCGGGTCGCGATCTCGATCTCGACGGCGGAGGACTCCGTCATGGCAGCGCTGTTGGATACGCGATCGTTCATGCAGTCAGCGGCGGAACCTGTGGGCTTGACCCGTGGCCTTTACCTGGGAGCTTGCCGTCCGGCAAAAGACTCGGTTCGGCAAGCGGTTAGAAGCAGAAATTTACGTGGCAAGCTAGCCAAGCGCAACGCCGCCGCGAAACTATGCACTGCTAAGCAACTTTTACGGCCAAACCGGCGTTTGACTGCCTTGGCCTGCCGGAACCGAGATGCTATCCCAGCCGCGCCCCCAGCGGCCGAAAGGCTCTTTCCGGCGCGGCGAATTCTGCCACAAGCGCCTCATTTCAGACGGATTTCAGACATGACGCAGGTCGATCCCAACCGTATGGCCAACGCGATCCGCGGCCTCTCGATGGATGCCGTCGAGAAGGCAAAGTCGGGTCATCCGGGCCTACCGATGGGCGCCGCCGACATGGCCACGGTGCTGTTCACGCAGTTCCTCAAATACGATGCTACCGCAATCGACTGGCCGGACCGCGACCGCTTCGTGCTCTCCGCCGGTCACGGCTCGATGCTGCTCTATTCGCTGCTGCACCTGACCGGCAACGCCGACATGACGCTGGACCAGCTCAAGCAATTCCGCCAGCTCGGCGGATTGACGCCGGGTCACCCCGAGAACTTCCACACCAAGGGCATCGAGACCACCACCGGCCCGCTCGGCCAGGGCATCTCGACCGCGGTCGGCATGGCGCTCGCCGAGAAGATGCTCGCCGCCGAGTTCGGCAAGAAGATCGTCGACCACCACACCTACGTGCTCGCCTCCGACGGCGACCTGATGGAAGGCGTCTCGCAGGAAGCGATCGCGATGGCCGGGCACTGGAAGCTCGGCAAGCTGATCGTGCTCTACGACGACAACGGCATCTCGATCGACGGCCCGACCTCGATCTCCGATTCGGTCGACCAGGTGAAGCGCTTCAAGGCGTGCGGCTGGGCCGCCGAGAAAATCGACGGCCATGACCAGGCCGCGATCGCTGCCGCGATCACCCGTGCGCAAAAATCCAACAAGCCGACACTGATCGCCTGCCGCACCACCATCGGCTTCGGCGCGCCGCACAAGGCCGGCACCGCCAAGGCGCATGGCGAGGCGCTCGGCGCCGACGAGCTCAAGGCCGCCAAGGAAAATCTCGGCATCTCGCTCGAGCCGTTCTCGGTGCCGGATGACGTGCTGAAGGCCTGGCGCGCAGCCGGCTCGCGCGGCGCTGCGGCACGACAGGAATGGGAGGGACGGCTCGGCGAGCTCGGCAGCCGCAAGCGCGCCGAGTTCGAGCGCCGCGTGCGCCACGAGCGTCCGGCTTCGCTGGCGAAGGCCGTGCGCACGTACAAGAAGGAGCTGCTGGAGAAGCCGATGACCGCGGCCACCCGCAAGTCGTCGGAAGCCGTGATCGAGGTGATTGCCGGCGCGATGCCGATGGAATTCCTCGCGGGCTCCGCCGACCTCACCGGCTCCAACAACAACAAGGCGAAGTCGGCAACCGCCTTCTCCGCCAAGACGCCGAAAGGCCGCTTCATCCATTACGGCATCCGCGAGCACGGCATGTGTGCCGCGATGAACGGCATCTTCCTGCACGGCGGCTTCGCACCGAACGGTGCGACCTTCCTCGTGTTCACCGACTATGCGCGTCCGGCGATGCGCCTGGCGGCGCTGATGGGCACCGGTGTGGTCTATGTGATGACGCACGATTCCATTGGCCTTGGCGAGGACGGCCCGACCCATCAGCCGGTCGAGCATCTCGCCGCGCTTCGCGCCATCCCGAACATGCGCGTGTTCCGCCCCTGCGATTCCGTCGAGGTCGCCGAGTGCTGGGAGCTGGCGCTGAATCGTATCGACGGCCCGACGGTGCTGGCGCTGACGCGGCAGAACCTGCCGCAGCTCCGCACCACCGCACCGAACGAGAATCCCTGCGCCCAGGGCGCCTACGAGCTGGTGGCCGCGCAAGGGGAAGCCAAGGCGACGCTGTTCGCATCCGGCTCCGAGGTCGAGATCGCGGTGGCCGCCCAGAAGCAGCTCGCCGAGCGCGGCATCCCGTCGCGGGTGGTCTCGGTGCCCTCGCTCGAGCTGTTGTTAGCGCAACCAGAGGCCAAGCGTGCCGCCATCATCGGCAACGCGCCGGTGAAGGTCGCGATCGAGGCCGCCGTGCGCTGGGGCTGGGATGCCGTGATCGGCCAGGATGGCGAATTTATCGGCATGCATTCCTTCGGCGCGAGCGCGCCGGCCAAGGATCTTTACAAGCATTTCGGCATTACCGCCGAGGCCGCGGTTAACGCCGTGCTGAAGCGCGTATCCTGAGAGTTGAGCTTGCCAAAAAAAAGGACTACGTAATCTCTCATATGATCAAGCACCGCCCGGCTGAACCGGGCGTCCGCCCCTAAAAACCCTCGCAGGCGCGTATAGCGCGTTGTGCGGGAAGACTAGGCGTTATCGAGCCCGTCATTGAACGGTCATAAGGAGATGAAACATGGCAGTCCGCGTCGGAATTAACGGTTTTGGCCGCATCGGCCGCAACATCCTGCGGGCTATCGCCGAGTCCGGCCGCAAGGACATCGAGGTCGTCGGCATCAACGACCTCGGCCCGGTCGAGACCAACGCCCACCTCCTCCGCTTCGACAGCGTCCATGGCCGCTTCCCCGGCACCGTCACCGTCGACGGCGACTCGATCAGCCTCGGCAACGGCAAGATCAAGGTGACCGCCGAGCGCGATCCCTCGAAGCTGCCCTGGAAAGATCTCGGCGTCGACATCGCGATGGAATGCACCGGCATCTTCACCGCGAAGGACAAGGCATCCGCGCATCTGACCGCCGGCGCCAAGCGCGTGCTGATCTCCGCGCCTGCCGACGGCGCCGACGCCACCATCGTCTACGGCGTCAACCACGACACGCTGACCAAGGACCACATGGTGGTCTCGAACGGCTCGTGCACCACCAACTGCCTCGCGCCGGTCGCCAAGGTGCTGAACGATCTCGTCGGCATCGAGACCGGCTTCATGACCACGATCCACGCCTATACCGGCGACCAGCCGACGCTGGACACGCTGCACAAGGATCTCTATCGCGGCCGTGCGGCTGCGATGTCGATGATCCCGACCTCGACCGGTGCCGCCAAGGCGATCGGCCTCGTGCTGCCCGAGCTGAAGGGCAAGCTCGACGGCGTCTCGATCCGCGTGCCGTCGCCGAACGTCTCGGTGATCGACCTCAAGATCGTCGCCAAGCGCGCCGCCGATCCGAAGGAAATCAACGAGGCGATGAAGCGCGCCTCCGAGCAGCAGCTCAAGGGCATCCTCGGCTACACCAACGCGCCGAATGTCTCGATCGACTTCAATCACGATCCGCACTCGGCGACCTTCCACATGGACCAGACCAAGGTGCAGAACGGCACCCTGGTGCGCGTGATGGCCTGGTACGACAACGAGTGGGGCTTCTCGAACCGCATGGCGGACACCGCCGTCGCGTTCGCGAAGGTGATCTAAGCGTTTACTCTCGTGTCCCGGACGCGGTGCAGCGCGCTTGCGCTGCTCCGCAGAGCCGGGACCCATTCAACTGCGGGACTCGCTGCAATGTGGGTCCCGGTTCTGCACAGCAGCGCTTCGCGCCGCTAGTTGCGCCCGGGACAAGAGCGCCCGGGACAAGAGAGAGTATCCGATGGCGAACAAATTCCGCACCCTCGACGACGTCGACGTGAAGGGCAAGCGCGTGCTGCTGCGCGTCGATCTCAACGTGCCCATGGACAATGGCCGCGTCAGTGACGCGACCCGGCTCGAGCGCGTCGCGCCGACCATCACCGAAATCTCGGACAAGGGCGGCAAGGTCATCCTGCTCGCGCATTTCGGCCGGCCGAAGGGCCGCGATGCCAAGGACTCACTGAGGCCGGTCGCCGAAGCGCTGTCGAAGGTCGTGAAGAAGCCCGTCGCCTTCGCTGACGATTGCATCGGCGAGCCCGCGGCCAAGGCCGTGGCGACGTTGCAGGATGGCGACATCCTCTGTCTGGAAAACACCCGCTTCCACAAAGAGGAAGAGAAGAACGATCCGGCCTTCGTCGCGGAGCTGGCAAAGCTCGGCGACATCTGGGTCAGCGACGCGTTCTCGGCGGCGCACCGCGCCCACGCCTCGACCGAAGGTCTCGGCCACAAGCTGCCGGCCTATGCCGGCCGCACCATGCAGGCCGAGCTCGACGCGCTGGAGAAGGCGCTGGGTTCGCCGACCAAGCCTGTCATCGCGATCATCGGCGGCGCAAAGGTCTCGACCAAGATCGACCTGCTCGAGAATCTCGTGGGCAAGGTCGACGCGCTCGTGATCGGCGGCGGCATGGCCAACACCTTCCTGCACGCCCAGGGCGTCGGCATCGGCAAGTCGCTGGCCGAGAAGGATCTCGCTGCCACTGCGTTGCGCATCGTGGAGAAGGCCTCGGCCGCCAACTGCGCCATCATCCTCCCGGTCGATGCCACCGTGGCCTATCATTTCGCCGCCAACGCGCCGTCGCACGCCTATGGGCTCGATGCGATCCCGGCCGACGGCATGATCCTCGACGTCGGCCCGCAATCGATCGCACGCATCCACGCCGCCATCGACGACGCCGCCACGCTGGTCTGGAACGGACCGCTTGGCGCGTTCGAGATGCAGCCGTTCGACCGTGGCACGATGGCAGCCGCCAAGCACGCCGCCGCGCGCACCAAGGCCAAGAAGCTGATCTCGATCGCGGGTGGCGGCGACACGGTCGCGGCCCTCAACCAGGCCCATGTGGCCGGTGATTTCACCTATGTCTCGACCGCCGGTGGCGCATTTCTTGAATGGATGGAGGGCAAGCCCCTGCCCGGCGTCGAAGTCCTTCGCATCAAGTAATCAGACGGCAAGAAACCGGCAAGAAACAAGCGGCCCTGAGGCCCGAACGGAGAAAAAGACAGATGGCTCGGATCACGTTGCGTCAATTGCTCGACCATGCGGCGGAACACGATTACGGCGTCCCGGCCTTCAACATCAACAACATGGAGCAGGCGCTGGCGATCATGGACGCGGCCAACCAGGTCGACGCGCCCGTCATCATCCAGGCCTCGCGCGGCGCGCGCTCCTACGCCAACGACGTCATGCTCAAGCACATGATGGACGCGGTCACCGAGATCTACCCGCACATTCCGGTCTGCGTGCATCTCGACCACGGCAACGAGGCCGCGACCTGCATGACCGCGATCCAGGCCGGCTTCACCTCGGTGATGATGGACGGCTCGCTCAAGGCCGACGGCAAGACCCCCGGCGACTGGACCTACAATGTCGGCGTCACCAAGACCGTGACCGACATGGCCCATCTCGGCGGCATCTCGGTCGAGGGCGAGCTCGGCGTGCTCGGCTCGCTCGAAACCGGCATGGGCGACAAGGAAGACGGCCACGGCGCCGAAGGCAAGCTGAGCCACGACCAGCTCCTGACCAATCCGGACGAGGCCGTGAAGTTCGTCCAGGAGACCAAGGTCGACGCGCTCGCGATCGCAATGGGGACGTCTCACGGTGCTTACAAATTTACCCGCAAGCCGGACGGCGACATCCTCGCCATGAACGTGATCGAGGAGATCCATCGCAAGCTGCCCAACACGCATCTCGTGATGCACGGCTCCTCGTCGGTGCCGCAGGACCTCCAGGACATCATCAACGCCCATGGCGGCAAGATGAAGCCGACCTGGGGCGTGCCGGTTACCGAGATTCAGCGCGGCATCAAGCACGGCGTGCGCAAGATCAACATCGACACCGACAACCGCATGGCCATGACCGGCCAGATCCGGAAAGTGCTCAAGGATAATCCGGAAGAGTTCGATCCGCGCAAGTATCTGAAGCCGGCGATGGAAGCCATGACCAAGCTGTGCAAGCAGCGGCTCCAGGAGTTCAACACCGCCGGCCAAGCCTCCAAGTTCAAGAAGATCCTGACCCCCGCCGACATGGCCAAGCGCTACGCCAAGGGCGAGCTCGACCCCAAGGTGGCGTAAGGGCCGCGCGAGGGCGTGAAGCCCCGGCACGCTCTATCGTCTCCCTCGCCCCGCCCTTCGCGGGGAGAGGGCGGGGTGAGGGGCTGCTTCCGCAAAGGCGGTGACAGACGGACTCGCGGAGGCCCCCCCTCACCCGGTCGCTTCGCGACCGACCTCTCCCCGCAAGCGGGGCGAGGTGAACCGTCGCCAGCCGCTCATTTGCGGCCCAGCTCTCCCCCCTTTACCCTGCGACGAACGTTAACTCGGCAATTGCCCGAGAACCGTCTATTTTCACAGGCAAGGGCAGAATCGTTTTGGGAGGACCTCTCGATGAATCTGACTGAGCTCAACGGAATCGCGACCGCCATGGTCGCACCCGGCAAGGGCATCCTTGCCGCCGACGAATCCTCCGGCACCATCAAGAAGCGCTTCGACGCGATCGGCGTGGAATCGACCGAAGCCAACCGCCGCGACTACCGCGAGATGCTGTTCCGCTCGAGAGAGGCCATGAGCCAGTACATCTCGGGCGTGATCCTCTATGACGAGACGATCTGGCAGGCGGCAGGTGACGGCACGCCACTGGTCAAGCTGATCGAGAGTAGCGGCGCCATTCCCGGCATCAAGGTCGACGAGGGCACGCAAGCCCTGCCGATGTGCCCGGGCGAAACAGTCACCGTCGGGCTGGACAAGCTTGCCGAGCGGCTGAAGAAATATTACGAGCGCGGCGCCCGCTTCGCCAAATGGCGCGCGGTGATCGATATCGGCAGCGGTATTCCCTCGATGACCGCGATCAGCGTCAATGCCCATGCGCTGGCGCGCTATGCCGCGCTGTGCCAGGCCGCGCAGATCGTGCCGATCGTCGAGCCGGAGGTGCTGATGGATGGTGATCACGACATCGACCGCTGCTATGAGGTCACGAGCCGCGTGCTCAACGAGACGTTCCAGGAATTGCGCGTGCAGCGCGTCGCGCTCGAAGGCATGGTATTGAAGCCGAACATGGCGATCTCGGGCAAAAAATGCGCGCAGCAGGCCTCCGTCGAGGAGGTCGCGGAGAAGACAATCCGGCTGCTGAAGGCCTGCGTGCCGGCGGCGGTGCCCGGCATCGCCTTCCTCTCCGGCGGCCAATCGGACGAAGAGGCGACTTCGCACCTCAACGCCATGCACAAGCTTGGCAGGCTACCCTGGGGCCTGACCTTCTCCTACGGCCGCGCGCTGCAGGCCGCGCCGCAGAAGGCCTGGTCGGGCAAGGCCGAGAACGTCGCGGCCGGACAAAATGCATTCAGTCATCGTGCACGCATGAATGGCCTCGCCTCCAAAGGCGAATGGCAAAGCAGCCTGGAAAAGAAGGCAGCCTAGATCTTGTCGAACAAATCGCCTCCGCCGCGCCCGGCGCCGCGTCTTTATCTCGCGACGCCTGTTGTCGACGATCCCGCCGCGCTCCTCGCCGAGTTGCCGGCGCTGCTCGCAGCCGTCGATGTCGCGGCCGTGCTGGTGCGGCTGAAGGAGACCGACCAGCGCACCATGATCTCGCGGATCAAGGCTTTGGCGCCGATGGTGCAGAACGCCGGCGCGGCCCTGCTCGTCGACGGCCATCCCGAGATCGTCGCACGCGGCGGCGCCGATGGCGCGCATCTCGCAGGCATCGCCGCGCTGGAAGAGGCGATGCCCTCGCTCAAGCCCGATCGCATCGCCGGTGTCGGCGGGCTCGAGACGCGGCACGAGTCGATGAACGCGGGCGAGATGGGTGCTGATTACGTGCTGTTCGGCGAGCCCGATGCGAAGGGCCAGCGCCCGTCGTCCCAGGCGATCGCCGAACGGCTGGACTGGTGGGCCGAGTTGTTCGAGCCGCCCTGCGTCGGCTTTGCGATGTCGTTCGAGGAAGCCCACGACTTCGCCGCCAGCGGCGCCGATTTCGTGCTGGTCGGCGATCTCGTCTGGGCGGATTCGCGCGGGCCGAAGGCCGCGCTGATCGAGGCCGATGCCGCGATCAAGAGGGCCTTCACGGCTGTTGCCGCGGGCCAGGGCTAGCGCCCCGCCATGACACTCCCGCGCATCACGCTTCTCACCACGCTGCTGCTGGCGGCGCCTGCGGCCGCGCAGCTCCAGATCACGCCGCCGGCGACGATTCCGAGCCCTGCGCCGGAAAAGCAGAAGCCCAAGGAAACGGCAAAGGAAACGGCAAAGGAAAAGCCAAAGGTCGCGCCGCACACGATCACCAGGAAGAAGGAGGCCGCACCGGCGCCAAAGCCGTCGGCCTCGCCGAGCCCGACGCTGCCGGCAACCGTGATCCCCGCGCCGCCGACCGACAATTCCAACGTCGACCTGGTGTTCGGCGCCTATCAGCGCGGCCAGTACAAGACCGCCTTCGACCTCGCCAGCGCGCGCGCCAAGACCGGCGATGCCAAGGCCATGACCATGCTGGGCGAGCTCTATTCCAACGCCATGGGCATCAGGCGCGACTACGCCAAGGCGATCGAATGGTACAAGCGCGCCTCCGACGCCGGCGACCGCGAGGCGATGTTTGCGCTCGCCATGCTGCGCATCGCCGGCCGCGGCAGCCCCGTCGACAAGGGCGAGGCGGTCAAGCTGATGGCCTCCGCTGCCAAGCTCGGCGAGCCCAGAGCGGCCTATAACCTTGCCCTGCTTTATCTGGACGGCCAGACCCTGCCGCAGGACGTCAACCGCTCCGCCGAGCTGTTGCGCCAGGCGGCCGATGCCGGGCTGCCCGAGGCGCAATACGCCCTCGCGACCTTCTACAAGGAAGGCACCGGCGTGCCGAAGGACCCCGATCGGTCGGTGCGGCTGCTGCAGGCAGCCTCGCTGGCCGACAATGTCGATGCCGAGGTTGAATATGCCATCGCCATGTTCAACGGCGCCGGCACGCCGAAGAACCAGCCCGCAGCCGTGGCGTTGCTGCGCAAGGCCTCCCGCCAGGGCAGCGCGATCGCGCAGAACCGCCTCGCCTGGGTCCTGATCAACGGCATGGGCACATCCGTGGACAAGGTCGAGGGGTTCAAATGGCATCTGGTGGCCAAAACCTCCGGCAAAGGCGACCCGGAACTCGACAAGCAGCTGGCCGATCTGCCCGCCGACGACCGCGCCAAGGCGGAGGCCGCCGCCAAAAAATGGCTCGGAAACAAATGACCTGGCGCCAAATGCCCTGCAAATGACCTGAACGACTTGACGTTTGGCCCCTCGCGGGGCACCCAATCCCCTCAAATGGCGCGGTTCTGCGCCCCTTCCCCCCGATCAAGACCAGAGCTCATGCTGTATTCCGCCACTATCAATGTCATGGTCAAAGCCGCGCGCCGCGCCGGCCGCAGCCTCAAGCGCGATCTCGGCGAGATCGAGCATTTGCAAGTCTCGCTGAAGGGGCCGGCCAATTTCGTCTCGCTCGCCGACAAGCGCGCCGAAGAAATCCTCTACCAGGACCTCGCCAAGGCGCGGCCGGGTTACGGCTTCATCGGCGAGGAAGGCGGCACCCGCGAGGGCTCCGACAAGAGCCACACCTGGATCGTCGACCCGCTCGACGGCACCACCAACTTCCTGCACGGCATCCCGCAATTCGCGATCTCGATCGGTCTGGTGCGCGAGGGCACCATCATCGCAGGCGTGATCTACAACCCCGCCAATGACGAGCTCTATATCGCCGAGCGCGGCAAGGGCGTCTTCCTCAACGACCAGCGCCTGCGCGTCGCCGGCCGCCGCCAGCTCAACGAATGCGTGGTGGCCTGCGGCCTGCCCCATATCGGCCGCGGCGACCACGAGGAATTCCGCCGCGAGATGACCGCGATCCAGGACCGCGTCGCCGGCCTGCGCCGCTTCGGCGCCGCCTCCCTCGACCTCGCCTTCGTCGCCGCCGGCCGCCTCGACGGCTACTGGGAACGCAATCTGCAATCCTGGGACATCGCCGCCGGCATGCTGATGGTGCGCGAAGCGGGCGGAACGGTGAGCGATATCAACACGCCGGGCGATGCGCTCGTCACGGGCGACGTCGTGTGCGGGAACGAGTTCGTGCACGGCGAGCTGGTGAAGATTTTGAGGAAGGCAGCGTAGGCCGAGGCCACACCTTACACACTGCGGTCATCGTCCGCGAAGGCGGACGATCCAGTACTCACCGGCATGCGCGGCGATTAGACTCATGAGGCGTCTTGAGCGCGCCACGTAGCGCTGCTCAAACCAGCTCATCAATGCGGTCCGCGACGCTGACGAATGTTGGCCGGTCATCCGATCCTGGGGGATGGTTGAAGGCCACGACCCGGCCAATGCTATCGTAGCATCCGCATTACTAGAGCGTTAGCCGATCAGGTTGCAAGTACCCTGCGGCCACGAAGTAGTTTGTGGATTCTGCGGGCGTGTAGGTGTCGACGATGCGACCAATAG